>DASYBR010000137.1:0-15913 GCA_036500645.1 Mycobacterium sp.
TTGGCGGCGCTTCCCGACGCCTCCAGCATCTGGCCGTTGCCCAGGTACATGGTGACGTGCTGACTGCCGCCCGGGCCGTAGAAGATCAGGTCACCGCGCCGGGCCTGATCCTGCGGAATGTGGCGGCCGGCGTTGTACTGGTCACCGGAGAACCGCGGCAGCAGCACGCCCACCCCGGCGAACGCGTACCGCATCAGGCCCGAGCAGTCGAAGCCGGTGATGTTGGCGCCGTCCTCGACGCCCTTGCTCGGACCCTGAAGCGTCCCACCGCCCCAGGAGTACGGCACACCCATCTGCGAGCCCGCCCGCCGGATCACGTACTCGATGGCCTGCCGGCCGTTCGCCCGCGGAATCCGGCCGGCCCCGGTGTTGCTGGTGGTCGGCGCGGCGTCGCCGCCCAGGTTGATCCCCAGCCCACCGAGAAATTGCTTGCCCAGATCCAGCGTGGTCTGGGTGGCCTGCGCGGTGGCTTGCAGCGACTGATTGGCAACGGCGAGCGGATCTCCCGGCGCGCCGGCGCTGATCGTCGCGGGCAGGGTGGGGTCCCACTGCCCGGGATCGGCCGCGGCCAGTGGAATGGGGCCGGCCCCGGAACAAGCCAAAGAAAACATCAGCCCGGCCACCACAGTGGTGATCCAGGCGAAGTTGACGAGTCGAAACCGTGTGCGGCGCATGGCTCCCCGTTCAGTGCTCACTCGATCACCACTCGATGTAACGGATCACATAGGGCGTCATGCCGCTGGTGCGCACCGGCGCAACGCGGACCTTCAGGCCGATGTCCGGAGCCTCGAGCATCTGGCCGTCGCCCAGGTAGATCGTCACGTGCTGGCTACCGCCCGGCCCATAGAAAATGACGTCGCCGCGGCGCATCTGCGACGACGGGATCTTGCGGCCCAGGTTGTACTGCGAACCCGAGTAGTGCGGCAGCTTGATGCCCACCCCGGCGAACGAGTACAGGACCAGGCCCGAACAGTCGAAGCCGGTGATCCCGGCCCCGGAGTCGATTCCTTTACTCGGGCCCGCGGCGTTGCCACCGCCCCAGGAATAGGGCACACCGATCTGCGCCATCCCGCGCCGGATCACATACTCGGTGGCCTGGCGTCCGTAAACCCGCGGGATCCGTCCGCCCGGGCCGGCATTGGTGATGCCGGTGTCGTCGGGCTTGAGGATGCCGAGCGACTGCAGGAACCCCTTGCCCATGTTGGCGGTGACCTGTGTCGATGTGGCGGAGATGCCGAGCACCTGGTTGATCACGGCGATGGGGTCACCGGGGACGTTGGCGCTGGGCACCATCGGCAGCGTGGGGTCCCAGGCACCGTCCCACCGGCGGCCGCCGGCGGCAGGCGGAGGCGCTCCCGGCGACCCGGTCTCCCACCGATCCCCCGACGCCGGCGCCCCGGATCCGCCTGGGCCCGTTGACCATTGCCGTCCCGATTCGCGTTGGGCCGCCTCGAGTCTGGCCTGGGCATCGTCTCGATCGGCGGCCAGCCGGGTGATGGTTTCGCGTTGTTCGTCGAACTTGTGCTTGGAGTTGGTCAGCGCCGCCACCGCGGCATCCTGACTGGCCTTGGCGTCGGCGGCGGCCTTGTCGGCCTTCTGCTTGGCCAGCCGCGCGGCCGACTCCTTGTTTACCTGCTCGGTCCGGGCCCGCTGCAGCTTGGCCATCACCGCTTCCGAACTCGCGGTCAGGGATTTGGCCGCGGCTTCGGTGGCGATGATGTCGTCGGGGCCGGTCGCGGTCAGGTAACTGCTGGAGGGGCCATTCATATAGGTAGCCGCCGCGAACGTGTCGAAGCGGCCTTGCGCGGCGGCGATTGCCGCGTTGGCGCCTTTGACCGACTGCTGGCTGGCGTCGACATCATGCTGGGCCGCAACCGCATTGTCCCTGGTGGTCTCCACGTCGACGAGAGCCTTGTTGACGCTTTCCTGCTCCGTCTGGATCTCGGCGCTCAGGTCGTCGAGTCGCTGATTGGCTTTGGCCACGTTTGCGATCAGCCCGGCCATCCGGTCGGCGGCGGGATCCCCGTGGGCCAGCCCCGGCGTACCCGCCAACATGGCCACGCTCAACACCGACGGGATCACCAACCGAACCAGCCGCGCGGCCGGTCCCGCGGGAGACCCCCAGCGTGTGCGTCTCATTCGACTCAGGTCTCCTATGGCTCAACGCGACGGACGGCGCCAGCCACGGACTTCACTGAAAGCGCCAAAGACAACACCAGCATCATTTGCACCGTACGTCACACGTGAAGACGTGCCTACGCTCCACGGAAATCGCACTCTCTACGTGCGTTTAATGTGACCGAACGGTGACCTGCGGCATTTGCCGAGGTCAGTCGTGATTAGGCGCTGGCCGGCGCGGACGCACCGAATATATGTGGTTAGGCGCGGTTACCGGGCTCCGCCGGCTCCGGCCGGGCCGTATCGGCCGGCGTTGCTGGGCGCCTGCTGCGCGTCTGCAGAAACCGGGTGCCGACGGCGGCGGCCAACACGGCGATCAGCAGGAAAATGGTCAAGCCGGTCCAGGGAAACTCCGGGTCATTCAGCTCGTGCAGAAAGTGCTGCGCCGAGACCACCGGGTTGCCGGTCTTGGCGATGTCCTCACCGGCCTCGAGCGTGACGCGCGGGAACTGCGTGCTGTAGGTGCCGACGTAGCTCGGGCTCAGCGTCAGGACCGTGGCGTCGTGGTAATCGGCGCCGACCACGGTGGAGATGTCGCGCAAGGGAGTGTCGCTGGGAGGGTTGTGGTCGAGTAGCACGATCTTGAGGTTGATGCCCTCGGCGTGCGCCTGGTTGACCACGTCGAGCAGGCCCTGCTTGGCCGCGGGCGGCGCGCTCACACCGGTGGCGGCGACCTCGGCTTTGACCGCGGTCATGTCGACGTCGACCGGAATATAGTCCGGCAGCACGGGGTGAATGAAGAAGGGGGTCGCCGGTTGCGGTGAGGCGAACAGATCGTGCCCGGTCATAGGTCCCTCCTGCGATGTGTCCCGCCTGCGGCAGCGCTAGGGGAACCTTAAAGGATTCCCAACCGGCTTGGCCGCAGGGGTTTACACGCCCGCCGGGCGCGACAAACTGGAAGATACGGTGCCCGCGGTAATGCAGGACAAGCGTACTGTTAAAGTTGGCATGCGCCGCCGACACGGCCCGTCGGCGGGAGAACTTAATCCTGGGAGTTGATGTGAGTAGCAAGGATTCTGTGAACTCGTTCGGAGCACGCGACACCCTCGAGGTCGGCGACAAGAGCTATCAGATCTATCGTCTCGACGCCGTCCCCAACACAGAGAAACTCCCCTACAGCCTCAAGGTCCTCGCCGAAAACCTGTTGCGCAACGAGGACGGCAGCAACATCACCAAAGACCACATCGAAGCCATCGCGAACTGGGATCCCAAGGCGGAACCCAGCATTGAGATCCAGTACACGCCGGCACGCGTCGTGATGCAGGACTTCACCGGTGTGCCGTGCATCGTCGACCTGGCCACCATGCGCGAGGCCATCGGCGACCTCGGCGGCAAGGCGGAGAAGGTCAACCCGTTGGCCCCGGCCGACCTGGTGATCGACCACTCGGTGATCGCCGACCTGTTCGGCACCGCGGACGCCTTCGAACGCAACGTCGAGATCGAGTACCAGCGCAACGGCGAGCGCTACCAGTTCCTGCGTTGGGGGCAGGGCGCTTTCGACGATTTCAAGGTGGTGCCGCCGGGCACCGGCATCGTGCACCAGGTCAACATCGAATACCTGGCGAGCGTCGTGATGGAACGCAACGGCGTGGCGTACCCCGACACCTGCGTGGGCACCGACAGCCACACCACGATGGTCAACGGCCTCGGGGTGCTGGGCTGGGGCGTGGGTGGCATCGAGGCCGAGGCCGCGATGCTCGGCCAGCCGGTGTCGATGCTGATCCCGCGGGTTGTCGGCTTCAGGCTGACCGGTGAGATCCAGCCGGCCGTGACGGCCACCGACGTGGTGCTGACCGTCACCGAGATGCTGCGCAAGCACGGCGTTGTCGGCAAATTCGTCGAGTTCTACGGCGAGGGCGTGGCCGAGGTGCCGCTGGCCAACCGCGCCACCCTGGGCAACATGAGCCCCGAATTCGGTTCCACCGCAGCGATTTTCCCGATCGATGAAGAGACCATCTCGTATCTGAAGTTCACCGGACGTAAGCCCGAGCAGCTGGCACTCGTCGAGGCCTACGCCAAGCAGCAGGGCCTGTGGCACGACCCGAAGCACGAGCCCGCGTTCTCCGAGTACCTCGAGCTCGACCTGTCCGAGGTGGTGCCGTCGATCGCCGGTCCCAAGCGTCCGCAGGACCGCATCGCGCTGTCGGCCGCCAAATCCACGTTCCGCGAGCAGATTCCCAGCTACGTCGACGGTGACGGCGACCAGGGCTACTCGAAGCTGGACGAGATGGTCGACGAGACCTTCCCGGCCAGCGACCCCGGTTCACCGTCGAACGGCCATGCCGACGACGTACCCGTGGTCCAGTCCGCCGCCGAGCACGCCAACGGCCGGGTGAGCAATCCGGTGAAGGTGAAGTCGGACGAACTCGGCGAGTTCGTGCTCGACCACGGCGCGGTGGTGATCGCCGCGGTCACCTCGTGCACGAACACCTCCAACCCCGAGGTGATGCTGGGCGCGGCGCTATTGGCCCGCAACGCCGTCGACAAGGGACTGGCCTCCAAGCCCTGGGTGAAGACCACCATGGCGCCCGGCTCGCAGGTGGTCAACGACTACTACGAAAAGGCCGGCCTATGGCCGTATTTGGAGAAGCTGGGCTTCTACCTGGTCGGCTACGGCTGCACGACGTGCATCGGTAACTCCGGTCCGTTGCCCGAGGAGATTTCCAAGGCCATCAACGACAACGACCTTTCGGTGACGGCCGTGTTGTCCGGCAACCGGAACTTCGAGGGCCGCATCAACCCCGACGTGAAGATGAACTACCTGGCGTCGCCGCCGCTCGTTGTCGCCTACGCGCTGGCCGGCACGCTGGACTTCGACTTCGAGTCCGACCCGCTGGGCAAGGACAAGGAAGGCAACGACGTCTTCCTCAAGGACATCTGGCCATCGCAGAAGGACGTCTCCGACACCATCGCGTCGGCGATCAACTCCGAGATGTTCACCAAGAACTATGCCGACGTGTTCAAGGGCGACGAACGGTGGCGCAACCTGCCCACGCCCAGCGGCAACACCTTTGAGTGGAGCCCGGATTCGACGTACGTCCGCAAGCCTCCGTACTTCGACGGCATGCCCGCCGACCCCGAGCCGGTCGCGGACATCACCGGCGCCCGGGTGCTTGCTCTGCTCGGCGACTCGGTGACCACCGACCACATCTCGCCGGCCAGCAGCATCAAGCCGGGCACCCCGGCCGCGCAGTACCTCGACGAGCACGGCGTGGAGCGCAAGGATTACAACTCCTTCGGCTCGCGGCGCGGCAACCACGAGGTGATGATCCGCGGCACGTTCGCCAACATCCGGTTGCGCAACCTACTGCTGGACGACGTGTCCGGCGGCTACACGCGCGACTTCACCCAGGACGGCGGCCCGCAGGCCTTCATCTACGACGCGGCGCAAAACTATGCGGCACAAGATATTCCGCTTGTTGTGCTGGGCGGCAAGGAGTACGGGTCGGGCTCGTCGCGAGACTGGGCCGCCAAAGGCACTCGGCTGCTGGGTGTCCGCGCCGTGATCACCGAGTCGTTTGAGCGGATCCACCGCTCGAACCTGATCGGCATGGGCGTGATCCCGTTGCAGTTCCCCGAGGGCAAGTCGGCCAAGGATCTGGGACTGGACGGCACCGAGGTGTTCGACATCACCGGCATCGAGGCGCTCAACGACGGGAAGACACCAAAGACGGTGCACGTCAAGGCCGAAAAGGATGGTGGCAAGGCGGTCGAGTTCGACGCGGTGGTGCGCATCGACACCCCCGGTGAGGCGGACTACTACCGCAACGGCGGCATCCTGCAATACGTGCTGCGCAACATGTTGAAGTCGGGGTAACGGCGAGCAAGCCCGCCCATGCCAAAAGTCAGCGAGGATCATCTGGCGGCGCGCCGTCGCCAGATCCTCGACGGTGCTCGCGGGTGCTTCGCCGAATTCGGCTATGACAAGGCCACTGTCCGTCGGCTGGAGAAGGCGATCGGCATGTCGCGCGGCGCTATCTTCCACCACTTCCGGGATAAGGACGCGCTATTTTTCGCGCTGGCGCACGAGGACGCCGAGCGGATGGCCGACGTGGCGTCACGCGAGGGGCTCATCCAGGTGATGCGTGACATGCTCGCCGCCCCCGACCAGTTCGATTGGCTGGCCACGAGGTTGGAGATCGCACGGAAGCTGCGCAACGACCCCGCTTTCAGCCGGGGCTGGGCCGAGCGCTCCGCGGAACTGGCGGCCGCGACGACCGAGCGGCTGCGCAGGCAGAAGGAAGCGCACCGGGTCCGGGACGACGTTCCCGCTGACGTGCTGCAGTGCTATCTGGAATTGGTTCTCGACGGCCTGGTGGCCCGGCTGGCGTCCGGCGAGGAACCGCAGCGGTTGGCAGCCGTCCTGGACCTGGTGGAGAACTCGGTGCGCCGCAACGGTTCTGGGCGCAAACCGCGGGCTTCAGAGCGTGACGGGGCTGCGAAGCAAGGGGATGTGCCTTCGCCGTGACCCTATGGTCGCCTGGACTTGGCGGTGCGGTTGGGACCGCCGCGGCCACGCATGGTGGTACCCGACTCGACTAGCAGGCTGTGAACCGATCCATACGATCTACCGGTCGTGGCAACCAGATTGCGGATGCTGGCACCGCCTTCATAAGCGTGGCGTAATTCGTGCAACAACTGATCATGTGGCTGTGTCACCCTTTGGACTGTTCTCTTCATGGCCCCTCCGACGCCTCAACGGTTGCAAGCACCCAGAGTAGGAACCCGTCGTCGGTCGCGTGCGGGTTTGAGCCGATTCAGGCGAGTTCGATGAGATCCCGGTAATCGTCGGACCAGTAGTCCTCGGTGCCATCGGGCAGCAGCACGACACGTTGCGGGTCGAGCGCCTCGGCCGCACCGGGGTCGTGCGTCACCAACACCACCGCCCCTTGATAACTGCGCAAGGCATCGAGCACTTGCTCGCGCGACGCGGGATCGAGGTTGTTCGTCGGTTCGTCGAGCAGCAGGACGTTCGCCGTCGACGCCACCAAACCGGCCAGCGCGAGCCGGGTTTTCTCACCGCCGGACAGGGTGCCCGCCGGTTGATCGAGCTGCGCGCCGCTGAACATGAACGCGCCCAACAGTCCGCGCAGATCCTGATCACCGGAATCCGGTGCGGCGTGCCGGATGTTCTGCCAGACCGTCGCGTCGTTGTCGAGCGTGTCGTGCTCCTGCGCGAAGTAGCCGATCCGCAAACCGTGGCCGGGCTCCAGCCCGCCGGCGTCGGGGTTCTCGGTACCGGCCAGCAGCCTCAGCAGCGTGGTCTTGCCGGCGCCGTTGAGCCCCAACACAACCACCCGCGAGCCGCGGTCGATGGCCAGATCCACCCCGCTGAACACTTCCAGCGACCCGTATGACTTGCTCAGGCCCTTGGCCACCAGCGGTGTGCGCCCGCACGGGGACGGTGTGGGGAATTTGATGCGGGCCACTTTGTCGGCGACCCGCTCCTCGTCGAGGGCTGCCATCATCCGGTCGGCGCGTCGCAACATGTTCTGGGCGGCAACGGCTTTGGTGGCCTTGGCGCCCATCTTGGCGGCTTGCGTGCGCAAAGCGGTGGCCTTGCGTTCGGCGTTGGAGCGTTCGCGGCGCCGCCGCTGTTCGTCGGTGGCCCTTGCGTCCAGGTATTTCTGCCAACCCATGTTGTAAACGTCGGCCTCGCCGCGCACGGCATCCAAAAACCACACCCGGTTGACGACCTCGGCGAGCAGATCGACGTTGTGGCTGATGAGCACCAGCCCGCCGGTGTGTGACCGCAGGAAATCCCGCAGCCAGCCGATCGAATCCGCGTCCAGGTGATTGGTCGGCTCGTCCAGCAGCAAGGTGGTCGACGAACCGGAGGCCCCCGCTCCCCCTTCGGAGGCGGCGAACAGGATGCGCGCCAGCTCCACTCGGCGGCGCTGACCGCCGGACAGTGTGCGCAGCTTCTGGGTCAGGACGCGTTCCGGCAGGCCGAGACTCGCGCAGATGCGGCTGGCTTCGCTTTCCGCGCCGTAACCGCCCAACGCGACGAAACGCTCCTCCAGCTGCCCATAGCGACGAATCGCGCGGTCTCGGGCGTCGTCGTCGGCGACCTCGGCCATCAACGCCTGCTGCTTTTCCAGATCGGTGAGCAGTACGTCCAGGCCGCGCGCCGACAGGACCCGGTCGCGGGCCAGCACTTCGAGGTCGCCCTCTTTGGGATCCTGTGGCAGATAACCGATTTCACCGGCGCGGGTGATGGCTCCGGCATACGGTTCGGTCTCGCCCGCCAAAATGCGCAGGGTGGTGGTCTTTCCGGCACCGTTGCGGCCGACCAGCCCGATCCGGTCGCCGGGCTGCACCCGCAGGTCCGGGCCGTCGGGAGACAGCAGAATGCGCGCACCGGCGCGGACCTCGAGGTCCGTGGCAGTGATCACATTTTCTCCCGTTGCTGGTTGGTTCAGGTCATTTGTCGTCGGTGAACACCGGCGGGCGCTTCTCCGCGCGCGCGGCAACCGCTTCTTCGAAGTTGGCGGTGAGCAGGCGGACGAAAAGCTGTCCCAAGCCCTCGGCTTGCATGTGCGCTTCCAGGCTACCGGCGTCTAGTCCACTCCACAGTGTGCGCTTGGTCAACTCGATTCCCGGCCGCGAGAAGGCCGCGATCCGCGCGGCGATGGCGTAACAGGTGTCCAGCAGCTGCCCTTCGGGCACCTGGCATGACACCAGCCCTATCCGCTCCGCTTCCTCCGCGGTGACGTCGCGCCCGGTCAGCATGATCTCGAACGCCCGCGACGATCCGATGGCCCTGGGCAACAGATAACTGAGCCCCAGCTCGCTGGCGGTCAGACCGTTGTTGATGCCCGCGGCGCGAAAGTACGCGCTGGTCGAGGCCACCCGGATGTCGGCCGCCAGCGCCAGGCACAGCCCACCACCGATGGCGGGACCGTTGACCGCGGCGATCACCGGCTGGTGTAGCCGCCGCAGGGCCAGGATGACCTCGTCGAGAATCTCCATCGAGCGCAGCGCGTATGTCGGGCGCGTCAGCCCGTCGACGTTGGGCACCGAGCCCGCGGACTTGTGGTCGGCTCCCGACGAGAACCCGCGGCCCGCCCCGGTCAGCACGACCACGCGCACGGAATTGTCGTATCTGACCTTCTCCAGGGCCTCTTTGAGCGGCAGCATGACGTCGAACGCCATGGAGTTCATCCGCTCGGGCCGATTGAGGGTTATCAGCGCGACATCGGGTCGCGGCTGCTCTACCAGTACCAGGCTCACCCATGAAAGGTAGCGCGTAGCTGACCATCGCTACGCGCGCAGCACGTCGTCAGGCTTCTTCGGCTTGCGCGGCCTCGGCCGCGTCCACGTCGAATGCGCGGATCTGCTGCACCAAGTCTTCCAGGGCGGCCGGCGGCAACGCTCCTGGCTGGTTGAACAGCAGTTTGCCCTTTTTGAACGCCATCAGCGTGGGGATGGACCGGATCTGGGCGGCCGCGGCCAGTTGTTGTTCGGCCTCGGTGTCGACTTTGGCGTGCACGATGTCGGGGTGTTTATCCGCCGACGCTTGAAAAGTCGGCCCGAACTGGCGACACGGTCCGCACCACGAGGCCCAGAAGTCGACGAGCACGATGTCGTTGCCCGCGATGGTTTCGTTGAACTTCTCACCGGTGAGATCGAGTGTTGTCACATTTGCCTTAACGCTCGGTGCTGACGTGATGTTCCCAGCGTACTGCCGTCCGGCAACACATCCAGGGGTCCGACTTGCGAGTACCCGACGCCGCGCGGGTCGCTACGCCGCACCTGCCTTCTCAGAACGCATGTGCGCCAGCGCGACCACCGGTCAACGAAATCGCCGGCGCCCCGTGTCGAATTCGCTTATGGCGCAACGTGACCGGCCGCACGCGGGGTTCTCTCCCGCGACATCGGCGGGTAACCTGCCCGCGGCCCGATGGAGGTTACGGTTGCGTACGTTTTCCCACGTCCGACAGACTGAGTGATCCGCCGACGGAGGGAATCGCGTTGGGCCACTACATCGCTAACGTCCGTGATCTTCAGTTCAATATCTTCGAGGTCCTCGAAGTAGGCGCTGTCCTGGGCACCGGAGACTACAGCGACCTCGACGAGGACACCGTTCGAACCATCCTGGTGGAGGCCGCCCGCCTGGCAGAGGGTCCGGTGGCCGAAACTTTTGCTTTCGCCGACCGGAACCCGCCGGTCTTCGATCCCGCTGAGCACACCATCAGCGTCCCCGACGAACTGGCGAAAACGGTCCAGGCGATCAAGGGAGCCGGCTGGTGGCGGCTGGGCCTGGCCGAGGAAATCGGCGGCATGCCGGCACCACCCCCGCTCGCGTGGGGCGTCAACGAACTGATCTTCTGCGCCAATCCCTCGGCTAGCTTCTACTGCCTGGGACCGTTTATGGCACAAGCGCTTTACGCCGAGGGCGACGAGCAACAAAAGCAGTGGGCGGCAGAGGGCGTCGAGCGGGGCTGGGCGGCCACCATGGTGCTCACCGAGCCCGATGCGGGCTCCGACGTCGGCGCGGGCCGCAGTAAGGCCATCGAACAACCCGACGGCACCTGGCACATCGAAGGCGTCAAACGGTTCATCTCCGGCGGAGACGTGGGCGACACCGCCGAAAACATTTTCCATCTGGTGTTGGCCCGGCCGGAGGGCGCGGGCCCGGGCACCAAGGGCCTGAGCCTGTTCTACGTGCCCAACTACCTTTTCGATCCCGACACGTTCGAACTCGGACCGCGGAACGGGGTTTTCGTGACCGGGGTGGAACACAAGATGGGTATCAAGTCCTCCCCGACATGCGAATTGACCTTTGGCGCAACGGATGTGCCCGCAGTCGGCTACCTGGTCGGCGGCGTGCACAACGGGATCGCGCAGATGTTCACCGTGATCGAGAACGCGCGCATGACGATCGGCGTGAAAGCCGCCGGCACGCTGTCCACGGGCTACCTGAACGCGCTGGCGTACGCCAAGGAGCGGGTGCAGGGTGCGGATCTCACCCAAATGACCGACAAGACCGCGCCGCGGGTGACGATCATGCACCACCCCGATGTGCGCCGCAGCCTGATGACCCAGAAGGCCTACGCCGAGGGGCTGCGGGCGCTGTACATGTATGCCGCCGCGCACCAGGATGATGCTCTCGCGCAACGGGTTTCCGGTGCGGACCACGAAATGGCGCACCGCATCGACGACCTGCTGCTACCGATCGTCAAGGGGGTGAGCTCGGAACGCGCCTACGAAGTCCTGACGGAATCTCTGCAGACGCTGGGCGGCTCCGGGTACTTGCAGGACTATCCCCTCGAGCAGTACATCCGCGATTCCAAGATCGACTCCCTTTACGAGGGCACCACGGCGATCCAGGCGCTGGACTTCTTCTTCCGCAAGATCGTCCGCGACCACGGGCAGGCCCTGCAGTTTCTGACCGGTCAGATCAGCCAGAGCATCGATGCCTGCGACCAGGCGCTGAAACCGCAGGCCGAGCTGCTGCAGATCGCCCTCGACGAGGTCACGGCGATGACGGCCGCCTTGACCGGCTACCTGATGTCCGCCGGGCAACACCCGACGGAGATCTACAAAGTGGGCCTCGGGTCGGTGCAGTATCTGCTCGCCGTCGGCGATCTGCTGATCGGGTGGCGATTGCTGGTGCAGGCCGGGGTCGCGCACACGGCGTTGGCCAACGGCTCGTCGAAGGTCGACGAGGCGTTCTATCAGGGCAAGATCGCGACCGCGGCGTTCTTCGCCCAGAACATGCTCGTCAAGCTGACGTCGCTGCGCAAAGTCATCGAGTCCATCGACGGCGAGATCATGAAGGTGTCCGAACAGGCATTCTGAGCCCTCGCGTTACACACAGGTTACCGACAGGCTTTACGGGCTATACCCCATTCGTTGGGTTCAACCACGATTGGAGAAACCTCGATGTCCGCCAGCTGTCAAACGCCTCGGCTCACCCGGTTGGCGGTGGTCACCCTCGCGGGAGCCACCGCTTTGTCCATGGCCGCCTGCAGTTCGTCCAACAAAGCGAGCCCGACGTCCACGTCGACCTCGACCTCAACTGTGACCTCGACCGCCACCACGTCGGCGCCGGCCACCGGCGAGTCATGGGTCCGGGGCATGATCGCGTCGGTCGCGGGCAACTCCATTCAGGTCACCAAGGAAGACAACACCAACGCCGCCGTGAACTTCACGTCGACGACGAAGATCACCGAAGTCGTTCCGGCCACGCTGACCGACGTCACCACCGGCAGCTGCGTCAGCGTGCGGCCGGCCCAGCCGCCCCAGGGTGGGCAACCGGTCACCGCGGTGTCGGTGAAGGTCAGCCCGTCGGTCAACGGCGCCTGCCCGGCGGCCAAGCAACCCGGCCCGGGCTCGGGACCGGGTGCCGGCAGCCCGGCACCGTCGGGATCCCCGGCGCCGGCCCAGCCGCCCGGGAAGCCCGCGCCGGTCCGCGGCTCGGTTGCCTCGGTATCGGGTAACACCATCAACGTCAGCGGCACCGATGCCAGCGGCAACACCACGCAGACGTCCGTGACGGTCGACGACAAGACGAAATTCTTTAAGCAGAACTCCGCCACCACCGATGCGATCACGCAGGGCAAATGCCTGAGCGCGCGCGGAACCACGGACAACGGTGGCACGCTGCAGGCGACGAGCATCAACGTCCGCCAGGCCACCGACGGCAAGTGCGGTAAGCCCGATGAGCACAAGCCCGACCAGCAGCACGGCCAGGGTGGGTGACCGCGGCCCGACGGCTTGAGATTTACGTCACTGCCGGCGGGCGCGGTTGTGTAACCACGCCCGTCCTGGGTATTCGCTAGCCTCGGGCAACAAGCGGATGTAAGAGGTGTCGGTGCCAGCTACACGGGTGAAACCTGGGGTGATTCGACTCGGGCTCGTCGCCGTCGTCGGGCTGATCGCCCTAGGCGTCGCCATGTGCGGCCCCTCGCACGACTCGCAAAACAATGGCAGCAGCGGCCCACCGACCGTGTCGGCGATCCCACCCGGCCAGGCGGCACCGAGCGCGGCGCCGCCATCTGGACCGCCCCCGCCCCCGCCGGCCAAGGACTATGTGGAGGGAATGGTGCAAACGGTGTCGGGTCAGACGATCGCGCTCAGGACGCGAACCGGCTCGGCGACGGTGGACTTCTCGCCGCAGACGCGGGTCGTGGAGGTCAGCCCGGCGCAATTGACCGACGTCACGCCCGGCAGTTGCGTCAACGTCAAGGCCACCCCGCAGAGCGCGCCGACCGGCGGCGCGATCACCGCGCAAACGGTGACGATCACTTCGTCCATCGACGGTAAATGCCCACCGCCGACGGGTTTCTACGGCACCGTCGCCTCAGTCTCGGGCAACACCATCGCCGTTACCGGACTCGGTCCCAGCGGTCCGGGCACGCCGACGAACGTGACGGTCGCCAATGCGACCTCATACCAGAAGCAGACGCCTTCGGATGCCCAGGCGATCGTCCATGGCAAATGCATGGGGGCCCAGGGAGCTCAAGACGGCGGCGTGCTGCACGCGGTGATGATCAGTTTGGAAACTTGTCCCCCGATGGGGCATCCGCACCACCACCTGCACCTGCCCCACCTTCCGTTCCACCTGTAGGAGGCGGGTGGATTCAGACGGTGAAGCCGAGGGCACGCAGTTGTTCGCGCCCGTCCTCGGTGATCTTGTCCGGGCCCCACGGCGGGTTCCACACCCAGTTGATCCGCAGGTCGTTCACCAGACCGGCGCCGACGAGCGCGCTGCGCGACTGGTCTTCGATGACGTCGGTCAGCGGGCAGGCCGCCGACGTCAAGGTCATGTCGATCAGCGCGACGGTTCCGTCGTCGCCCTCCTCGACGTTCAGGCCGTAGACCAATCCCAGATCGACCACGTTGATGCCCAATTCTGGGTCGACGACGTCACGCATCGCCTCCTCGAGGTCGAAGAGCAACTCGTCGTTGGGTGCGCTGGTTTCGCTCATGAGCCGTCGCTTCCATTCGTTGGTTTTTCGGCACCGGCGCTGGCCTGAGCCAGTGCGTCTTTGCACGCCATCCACCCGAGCAAGGCGCATTTCACCCGCGCAGGGTATTTGGCCACTCCGGCGAACGCGATCCCGTCGCCGAGCACATCCTCGTCCCCGTCGACATTGCCGCGCGAGGAGACCATTTCGGTGAACGCGGTGATGGTCTTGAGCGCATCCCCCACACTGTGACCGATCACCTGCTCGGTCAGCACCGATGTCGCCGCCTGGCTGATGGAACAGCCCTGTCCGTCATAGGAGACGTCGGCGACGGTTTCGCCGTCGTCGGACAACGCGACGCGCAGGGTGACCTCGTCACCGCAGATGGGATTGACGTGATAGACCTCGGCGCCGAACGGCTCCCGCAGCCCGCGGTGCTGTGGGTGTTTGTAGTGATCCAGGATCACGTCCTGATAGATCTGTTCGAGACGCAATGTCATTCTCTCCCAAAGAAATCGAGCGCCCGTCGCACGCCGGCCACCAGTCGTTCCACCTCGTCGGCGGTGTTGTACACCGCGAACGACGCCCGCGCGGTGGCCGCCAGGCCGAACCGGCGATGCAGGGGCAACGCGCAGTGGTGACCGACTCGCACCGCGACACCGTCGTCGTCGAGCACCTGCCCGACGTCGTGGGCGTGCACGCCATCGACGATGAAAGCCACTGGTGAGCCTCGGTTTTCCAGCGAGGTCGGCCCGACGATGCGGACACCGTCGATGCCCGACAGGCCCTCGATGGCGGCGGCAACCAGCTCGCGTTCGTGCGCTTCGACGGCGTCCATGCCGATGGCCCCGAGATACCGTGCGGCCGCGCCCAATCCCACCACCTGGGAGGTCATCGGCGTGCCAGCCTCGAATCGCTGCGGCGGCGCGGCGTAGGTGGTGGCGTCCATGGTCACCGTCTCGATCATCGACCCGCCGGTGAGGAAGGGCGGCATGGCCGCGAACAGTTCGCCACGGGCGTAGAGCACCCCGATACCGTTGGGGCCCAACATCTTATGACCGGAGAACGCGGCGTAATCCACGTCGAGTGCGTGCAAGTCGACCGGCTGGTGCGGCACCGACTGGCAGGCATCCAGCACGGTCAGTGCCCCGACTGCATTGGCCCTGGCGACCAGCTCGGCCACGGGGGCCACCGCACCCGTGACGTTCGAGTGATGGCTGAATGCAACGACTTTCACCCGCTCGTCGAGCTGCAGCGAGTCCAGGTCGATGCGGCCGTCATCGGTCACGCCGTACCAGCGCAACGTCGCGCCGGTGCGGCGTGCGAGCTCTTGCCAGGGAACGAGGTTGGCGTGGTGTTCGAGCTCGGTGGTGACGATGACGTCACCCTCGCCGACGGCTCGGTCGAACCGCTTGTCGCCCAACACATACGACACCAAGTTGAGCGACTCGGTGGCGTTCTTGGTGAACACCAACTCGTCGGCGTCGGCGCCGACGAAGGCGGCGACCTCGGCGCGACCCTGTTCGTAGGCATCGGTGGCCTCTTCCATCAGCTGGTGCGCACCGCGGTGCACACCGCCGTTGGACGTCAACAGGAATTCGCGTTCAACGTCGAGCACCTGCAGCGGGCGTTGCGACGTGGCACCGGAATCCAGGTACGCCAACTGACTTCCACCCCGCATGATCCGCTTCAGTATCGGAAAGTCCGCGCGGATCGCGGCCAGGTCCAGCTGTGTCGCCGTCATGCTTAGGACCCCCCGGACGCCACCGTCGCCGCTTGGGTAAAGCGCACGTAGCCGTTCTCTTCGAGTTCGTCGGCCA
>DASYBR010000138.1:0-3172 GCA_036500645.1 Mycobacterium sp.
ACCCGCTGCAAGAATCGGTGCGCCCCGACCACGTCCTTGGTCGCCCAGGGCCGTGAGGCCTCCAGCGGGCCCATCGACATCTCGTACACCCGCAGGGTGTCCGCGCCGTAGTCGTCGCAGATCTCATCGGGCGATATCGAATTCTTCAGGCTCTTACCGATTTTGCCGAATTCCTGAAACACCTCTATCTCGCCGTCGGGTCCCGGATACACGAAGCGGCCGTCGCGTTCGACGACTTCCTCCGCCGGAACGTAGGCGCCGCGGGAGTCCGTGTAGGCGAAGGCCTGGATGTAGCCCTGGTTGACCAGCCGTCGATAAGGTTCGCGTGAGCTGATGTGACCCAGGTCGAATAACACCTTGTGCCAAAACCGCGCATACAACAGGTGCAGCACCGCATGTTCGGCGCCGCCGACGTACAGGTCGACGCCGCCGGGGTCCTGTGGGCCGTGCTCGGCGGGCCGCGGTCCCATCCAGTACGCCTCATTCTCCTTGCCGCAGAACCGTTCCGAGTTGTGCGGATCGGTGTAGCGCAGTTCATACCAGGAGCTGCCGGCCCACTGCGGCATCACGTTGGTGTCGCGGGAGTACGGCTTCAGACCGTCCCCGAGATCCAGTTCGACGTGCACCCACTCGGTGGCCTTGGCCAGTGGCGGCGAGGGCTCGCTGTCGGCGTCGTCGGGGTCGAACAGCACCGGCGAGTAGTCCGGCACGTCGGGCAGCTCGACAGGCAAAGCCGCATCGTCGAGCGCGTGGGGGCGTCCGTCGTCGTCGTAGACGATGGGGAAAGGTTCACCCCAGTACCGCTGCCGCGCGAAAAGCCAGTCCCGCAGCTTGAATTCGATGCGCGCGCTGCCGCGACCCTCGGCCTCCAGGCGCGCCGTGATCGCTTCCTTGGCCGCAGGCACCTCCATCCCGTCGAGGTAACCGGAGTTAACAAGCACTCCGTTGCCAGAGTAAGCCGCCTCTGAAATGTCGCCGCCGGAAATGACTTCCACGATCGGCAGGCCGAACTCGCGAGCAAAGTCCCAGTCCCGCTGGTCGTGGCCGGGAACCGCCATGATCGCCCCGGTGCCGTATCCGGCCAATACGTAGTCGGCGATGAAGATCGGCACCGGTTTGTCGTTGGTCGGGTTGGACGCGTAGCTGCCCAGGAAGACGCCGGTCTTCTCCTTGCTCTCCTGGCGCTCGAGGTCGGATTTCGACGCGATCGCGTGCCGGTAGGCGGCGACGGCCTCCCCCGGTGTGGCGGCGCCGTAGGTCCAGCGTTGATCGGTCCCGTCCGGCCAGGCGGCGGCGATGAGCCCGTCGACGAGGTCGTGCTCGGGGGCCAGCACCAGATAGGTGGCACCGAACAAGGTGTCGGGCCGGGTGGTGAACACTTCGATGTCGGCGGTGTCGCCGTCGGCCTTGGTCACCGAAAACAGGGCTTTGGTGCCGATGGACCGCCCGATCCAATTGCGTTGCATGGTCTTGACCGGCTCGGGCCAGTCCAACAGGTCCAGGTCGTCGAGCAGCCGGTCGGAATACGCGGTGATACGCATCATCCACTGGCGCAAGCGTTTCCGGAATACCGGGAAGTTGCCGCGGTCACTGCGGCCGTCGGCGGTGACCTCCTCGTTGGCCAGTACCGTGCCCAGTCCGGGACACCAGTTGACCATCGAGTCCGCCCGATAGACCAGTCGGGAGCCGTCGATCACGTCGGCCCGCTCCCCCTCCGACAGGTCGGCCCACTCCCGTCCGTCGTCGAGACGGCGAGCGCCGGAGTCGAATTCGGCGACCAGCTCGGCGATGGGGCGGGCCTTGTTGGCCGTGGTGTCGAACCAGGCGTTGTAGATCTGCAGAAAAATCCACTGGGTCCACTTGTAGAACTCGACGTCGGTGGTCGAGAAGCTGCGCCGGCTGTCGTGGCCGAGGCCCAGACGCCCCAGCTGGCGGCGGAAGTTCACGACGTTGGCTTCGGTCCTGGTGCGCGGGTGGGTGCCCGTTTGCACGGCGTATTGCTCGGCGGGCAGCCCGAAGGCGTCAAACCCCAACGCGTGCAACACATTACGGCCAGTCATCCGGAAATAGCGGGCGTAGACGTCCGTGGCGATGTAGCCGAGTGGATGCCCGACGTGCAATCCCTCCCCCGACGGATAGGGAAACATGTCCTGCACGAACAACTTGTCGTCCGGGACGGGCGTTCCGTCCTGCGGAGCCAACGAACCCACCGGGTTCGGCACGTTGAACGTCCCGAGCTTCGCCCAGTTGTCCTGCCACGCGCTCTCGACGCGGCCCGCCAACGCCGCGGTGTAGCGGTACGGCGGCGCGTCGGAGTCCGGCTGAGCGGCACCCGAGTTCTGCCCGGGCGCGGTGGTCGGGGATTCGGTCACCTGAACAGGGTATAAGGGCCGCCACGGCGGCAATGCCGGCCACAGGTTGGTATCGGTTCCATTGCGCACCGATCAGAGGTTCATCCCAGCTCGATGTCGAGCCTGTTCACCGCGTCTGACCTGTGGTTACAGTCGGCCTCTATAAGACGGCTGCCGGTATACGAGCCATGGGAAGGACCCACGCAGATGATCGAGATCGTCTCCGCCCATCGAGCAATCCTCGGGGGTATGGTCGCTGGCCTGATCGGTGTCGCGATCTGCACAGGCGGCAACGCAGCGGCGGATCCTGCGGCCCCGGCCCCCTTGCCCGCGCCCGTCGTCCCCGCACCCGCCCCGCAGAACGTCACCATGGCGCCCGGACAGGTGCCCACCAACAGGTTCCTGGCCGCCCCGCCGTCGGCCGCTGCGGCACCGGTGACGCCGGCCTCACCCGTTGCCACGCCCGCGGCCGCGCAGCCACCGACCGCGGCCCCCGCGGCGTCCGGGACGATCCGCGACTACCTGCAGTCCAAGGGGGTCAAGTTCGAAGCGCAAAAGCCCCAGGGATTCAAGGCGCTCGACATCACGTTGCCGGTCCCCACTCGCTGGACCCAGGTTCCGGACCCCAATGTGCCCGACGCGTTCGCGGTGATCGCCGACCGGCAGGGCAGCAGCATCTATACGTCGAACGCCCAGGTGGTGGTGTACAAGCTGGTCGGTAACTTCGATCCGAAAGAGGCCATCTCACACGGTTACGTCGACAGCCAGAAGCTCGCCGCGTGGCAGAGCACGAACGCCTCGATGGCCGACTTCGCCGGCTT
>DASYBR010000139.1:0-95030 GCA_036500645.1 Mycobacterium sp.
GTCCACCCGGCCGCTGTCGACGCGGCTCTCCATCACGCCGTATCCGACGCCGGGCCGGGCCAGCTGCATGATCACGTTCGCCGGGCCGGCCAGCAGCGTGACTCCCATCATCGCCTCGTCGATGCCCAGCGCGCGTCTGCGCCGGCCCGGCTGCGGACGGGGAGGATCCGAGACCGCCCGTTCGACGTGCCGAATCGGCTCGTGCACCACCATCAACAGACCTCCCCGGCGCTATCGCCAAATGTGAGAACGCGTGTTTCCTGATATTGCCCCGGCCCGAGCGTGGTGTCAAGATGGTGGGCATGACCGAGCCCTCCAGCGTGCGGCCGTACCGTGGGGTCGAGGCCGCTGAGCGTCTGGCCACCCGCCGCAACAAGTTATTGGCCGCGGGCCTGGACTTGCTCGGCGCCGAGCAGCCGAACATCTCGGCGGTCACCGTCCGGGGCGCATGTCGCCGCGCCGGGCTGGCCGCCCGCTACTTTTATGAAAGTTTCGCCGACAAGGACGAATTCGTTTCTTGCGTGTTTGACTGGGTCGTCTTCGAACTGGCCACCACCACGCAGGCGGCGGTGGCCGCGGTGCCGGCGCGCGAACAGAGCCGCGCGGGTATGGCCAACATCGTGCGGACGATCGCCGACGACGCCCGCATCGGCAGGCTGCTGTTCAGCACGCAACTGGCCGATCCCGTGATCGTGCGCAAGCGCGACGAATCCAGCGCGCTGTTCGCCATGCTGTCCGGACAGCATGCCGGCGACGCCTTGCGGATGCCCGCAAACGACCGCATCAAGTCGGGGGCGCACTTCGTCGTCGGCGGTGTCGGGCAAACCCTCAGCGCCTGGCTGGCCGGCGAGGTCAAGCTCGAACCGGACCAACTGGTCGATCAGCTGGCGTTACTGCTCGATGAACTCGCGGACCCCAAGCTCTACGGCATCAGGGAAAAAGCCGCGGGTGTCGACGCCCAGGAACGCGCTCGCAAAGCCTAGCGAGGGCAAATCGTGCGCCAGTCCGTCGCCGCCGTAAGCGCGAAGTCGCTCAGTGCACTCGAAATATGCTGCTGCAGAACCTCATTCGAATTCGGGCGGCCCGGCTCATAGGCAAGGACCGAGAGGAAGACTTGTCCGCGCGCTCTTCCCGACAATAACGCCAGCACGCCGTTGGTGCGGTGCATGGTCGCTCTGGTCACGCCCGGGTACAGAGATTTCATGGCGAAGTAGTCGGCGTCGGTGCCGTCCGGCCGGTTGGCCGCCGGGTTAACCGCACCGAGGTTGGACGACACGACGGCTGTTGCATTGCCGGTCGCTACGCCGATCAGACGCCGGAAGAGCCGCTTTGGTATCAGGGGGACAAGGGGTAGCAGTGCCCACCGCTCGTCGGGCTCATCCTGCTGGCGAAGCAGCGCTTGCTTGATTGCGGCGCGGATCCCGCGCAGGTCCGTCGTGACCGGTGCAGGGTCGACCGTGATATCGACGTTGGTGACCGCGTTGGCGCGAGTATCGCCTGGGGCTCGCTCGTTGAAGGGCATCCCCAGGACGACCGAGCCGTCCGCGGCGACCCGCCCCACCCGCTGACCGAGCCGGGCCGCCAACCCCGCGAGCAGCGCATTGCCGGTCCCCCCGAGGGAGCTTGCGCGGGCATCCCACTCGTCGGCGTTGATGAAAACCGTTGCCATCGGAACGGCGATGCACTCGTCCGGTCCCCCCTGCGTCGCAGGTCGCTTTTTGGGCCCCAGGGCGCCGGATCCGGCATCATCTCGGCCACGCCGGGCCAGCCGTGCCGCCGCGACGACGGCGCGGCCGATATCGGTTGTGTCGCGCGCGGTTTGGCGTGCGTCCTCGCGCAGCGCCCGCCAGCGCCGCCGTGTCATCGCGGCAGGCCAGTCGATCGCGTCGTCGCGGCCGGCCGCCGCGTCCGCCAACGCCTCGCACAGCCCGACACCGTCGGTGAGGCAATGCGTGACTACCAGGCTCACCACCGCGCCGCCATCGGTCAACGGGAGCACCGCGAGATGCCAACCGGGTCCGTGCTCGGCATCCGGCCGTTTACCGGCCTGTTCGCTACACCAGGCGTCGATTTGATCGCGCGGCCGAGGCGTCGCGACGATCTCGAGGCCGGGCTGCTCGCCGGGCGCTACCCAGCGATGGCGGCCGAATGGCAACGGGGACCGTTCGATGCGGCGGGACAACCGTCCCCGCCCGAGATGGTGTTGGAACTTTTGCAAGCCGTCGATGTCGACGGCGCCGTCGTATACCCAGATACATTGCAGCAGGCTGGTGGTTCCTGTCGCGCGCTCGCCGAGAAAGAGCGTCTGGTCGGCCAGATCTAGCACATTGCTGATTTCTGGACTCATTTCTAGGCCGCCTCGTCGTCGTCTTCCTCGGCATCCGCGGCGCACGACTCGTCCGGATTCTCTTGTGGCGCAACCACGCCCATGTCCAGCGAGGTGTTCTCGACGACGCGCGCGAAAACCTTGACCAATGTCGCGATGTAGCGGCCCACGGACTCACGCGCTATCGCATTGTCCGGAAAGGAAATCGTTACCGTCGTGTTTGCGGCTTGCCGGTTGATCCACATGTTGATGCCGCCGGCCGACAGGTTGTCACCGTAGGTACCGAACCTGGTTTCTGCCCACAACCCATTGAGGGGAATCCTGCGGAAATCGAGGAAAGACAACATCATCGGCAGACACGTCGGTGGCTTGATCCCCAGTTGATCCGGTGTCGCCAACTCCAGCACCCGCTCGACGGGCACCTCGGCGAGGTACTTGGCGGCATCGAAGGATTTCTGGGCCGCCCGCGCCACCTCGGGGAACGAGTAGTTGGCGGTCGGCACGGTAACCGGGATCAGGCTGGCGAACCAACCCACCGTCAGCGTGTCGATGCCCGGCGTCCGGGTGTCCCGGGCTGTGAATCCGTGGTAGACCTCGCTGCCGGTCAATTCGTGCTCGGTCAACGCGGTGCACGCCAAAACTCCACCGATGAACCGCGCGCCGGCCGCACCGCACGCGGCGTCGAAAGACTCCGTGTCCGCCGCGTCCAACAATTCGGCCGTCACTAAGTCGCCTTTGCTGCTGGCCCACGTGTCACCAAGCGGCAGTGGGAAACTCGGCCAATCACCGTCGGTGTCGCGGGCGAACGCAATCCAGTCCTTGATCTCCGGGGACGACAGCGTCAAGCCGGCGACTTTCTCACGCTGCCGTGCGGTGTAGTCCCCATAGTTGCCGACCGGGGGGAGGGGTGCGGGCTGGTCTCGATTCGGGCTCCGCGTCAGTTCCTGATACATCAGGTGGATGTCGAGAAAGATGACACCGGCGGACAAGCCGTCGATATGCAGGTGGTCGGCACTGGCGTAGAAGCTGAAATAATCGGCGTGCTGGACGATGCCGAATGTGAAGCAACCCCATTCGAGTGTTCCCGGAGTCGTCGTCAAGACGTGGGTGCGCACTTCGTCGGCGTTCATGTTTCCGGACGCCACGGGAACGAAGTCGATGACCTCTGGCCTGTCGATCACCCGACGCACGATGACGCCGTCTTCGAATTCGAACCAACTGTGGTAGGTGTCGTGACGACGGACATGGGTGTTGATCGCTGCCGTCATCGCCGCAATGTCACACGCGCCGGGGATGTTCCACGCCACGACCATCAGGCGAGGTAGCTCCCTGTTTAGGGCTATACTATGGTGGGTCGCCCAAAGATGTTGAGCCTGCTGATAACTCGGAGCTCTATCGCTTTTCCCCGCCGCGCAGGCCGCTTCATGCGACGCAGATGCGGCCGTCCACGTGGTGACCGGACCGTGTGGAGGTTGCCATTCATTGATGTTCCCGAGCGTGACCATTTTCTTAAGTCCTCGTCTCCCGATGCCGAAGTACCCGTTTTTCGGCGCAGGGGCAAAAGGGTTCGTGTGCAACGCTTTTCGCGCAGCGTAAATCCCCCTCAAGTTGAGATCTTGCGGCGTGCTCCCGTAGGTCGGGACCCCCAACCTATGGCGTCGCTTTGCACACCCCTGTGAACGCCGTTGTAGACGCTAGACGACGAAGACGGCGAACGCAACAATTTTGTCGGTTTGTTCCATTCGCGGTCCAAGGACCAGCCGTTGCCGAATTTGCTGCCCACGCCGCAGAACTCAGGTTGATGCTGGTCTATTTAATGCTAGCTGATCAGTTAGCTTCGCTGATCGAGAAGATCACCGAACCCTGGCTCACAACCAGCAGCCTCCAGAGATGTTGATGGTGTTGATAATTCGGCGCCAACTCGCTTCGCCGCGCCGCACTTGCGGCTTCTAGCGTTCCGCCCCAACGCAAATGACCGACCTTACGCCCAGTCGGTCAGGCAACTAGAGCATTAGTACGGGGACATGGATGTGAGAATTCGCCGTATCTGACTTTCCTACAGGCGCGAAACTCACAATAGAGCTCGCGGGCCCAAAACCGTACCGAATCAAGGAAAAAGCGGCAGATCCCATAACCGCATCCCCGGATCGAGCAGCCACAGGCGCATCATGGTGAGCCGCATCAGGCGCTGCGCGCTGAAGATCATGAACATCGCCAACGGCACCTCGATCAGCAGCGCCGTCACCACAGACAGCCAGAGATCCCGCGGCCCGGCGGTCATCAGGTCGAACCAGGCGTCGCAGATCAGCAGCACGCCCGTGGTGAACGCCGAGAAGACCAGCAGCTGACGGCGCAGGTATCCAAACACCGCCGTCGACACCATGAAGAAGACCAGGAGGATGTCGAAACCGATCCAGGTGACGGGCCAGTTGTGAGCGACGTACTTGTCCGGCAACGTCATGGCCAGATATCCCAGCCACGGAATCATGGCCATCGATCCGCCGATCATCAGGCCCAGCCGGATGCGTCGCACCAGGGCCAGGAACGCCGGGTCGATCACGTCGCTCAGCGGCAGCTCCAGCCGGGCGATGAGGTCGCGCCGCTGCTTTGGCGTCAACTCCGCGATCTGCGCGTCAGTCAGAATGCCGTCGGTCATGAAGAGCATCCTCCGGCTCGGAAACAGTTTCGCCAATCAGCGGTCGGCACCTACCGGGGGGCGGCGGTCCGCTGCGGTCTTGGGCGCAGCCTGTGTATCGCTGGAATCGAATTCCTTGACCCAGCAGGCAAATTCGAGAGTGATCCCATCGGGATCCTGGAAGTAGAACGAACGCACATAGACACCGGGATGCACCGTCGCGGACACCTGCATCGGGCTCTCGTCGTGGTTGAGCACCGGGCCCACCCGAACGCCTTTGTCCTTGAGCCGCTGCCGGTAGGCGTCGAATTTCTCGGCCGGAACGTGAAACGCCAGGTGGTTCATCGTGCTCACCGCGCTGGTGATGTCGCCGATGCCCGGGATCGCACCGGGCGACGAGATGCCCGGCACCCGATCGGGGGCGTCGGCGAACCAGAAGAAGGCGACGCAGTCGCCGTTGCCGGCGTCGAAGAAGAAGTGCTGGCCCTGACCGCCGGGGAGGTCCAGCGACTTGATCAGCGGCATGCCGAGGACGTTGGCGTAGAAGTCCACGGTGCGGGCCATGTCCGAGCACACCAGTGCGACATGGTTGATGCCGCTGAGTTCGAATTCCGTATTGGTGTTGTCCGGCTTGATCATCGTGCGGCTCCCCTCGGTGCCCGGCTTGAACACCTGGCCAACATGCAAATCTGAATCTAACATCAGCTTCAGTTTTGGCCCAGGAGGTGCGTCAGATGCCCGACGAGACAGAGCCCGCCGGTCGATGACTCGTCATACCGGCGCCGCGGGGGTTGTCCAGGAGTTTGTCGGGCTGCCTTCGCGCACGGCCGGGCGCGCCGGCGCGGGCGGGCACCCATGCCAGGGGCTGTATCACCGCGGAGTGGGACGCAAACCCAAGGTCGCGATGATCGCCACGCACTATCAGATCGACTTCTCCGAGCACTATCTTGCCGACTACATGGCCACCCGCGGCATCGGGTTTCTCGGTTGGAACACCAGGTTCCGCGGCTTCGAAAGCAGCTTCCTGCTCGACCACGCGCTGGTCGACGTCGGCGTCGGGGTCAGCTGGCTGCGCGTGGTTCAGGGAGTGGAAACCGTTGTCCTTCTTGGCAACTCGGGTGGCGGCTCGCTGATGGCCGCCTATCAGTCACAGGCCGTGGAGCCGAATGTGACTCCGCTCGAGGGCATGCGGCCGGCGGCCGGACTGACCGAGTTGCCCCCCGCCGACGGCTACGTGGCCAGCGCCGCCCACCCCGGGCGCCCGGATGTGCTCACGGCGTGGATGGATGGCGCCGTCGTCGACGAAAGCGACCCCGTCGCGACCGCTGCCGACCTGGACCTGTTCAGCGAGAACAACGGCCCGCCCTACTCGCCGCAATTCCTGACCCGGTACCGCCGCGCACAGACCGCGCGCAACCACGCCATCACCGACTGGGCCGAGACGGAGCTCAAACGCGTTCGCGCGGCAGGCTTTTCCGATCGACCGTTCACCGTGATGCGGACCTGGGCCGATCCCCGGATGGTCGATCCCACCCTCGAGCCGACGAAGCGACAACCGAACATGTGCTACGCGGGCGTCCCGGCCAAGGCCAACCGCTCGGCCCACGGCATCGCCGCGTCCTGCACCCTGCGCAACTGGCTGAACATGTGGAGCCTGCGAGTTTCCCAAACCCGGGCCGAACCGCACCTGGCCCGGATCAGCACCCCGGCACTGGTGATCAACGCCGAGGCCGATACCGGGGTGTTTCCCTCCGACGCCCAACGCGTCTACCAGGCACTGGCCAGCACCGACAAAACCCACGCGTCGATCGACAGCGACCACTACTTCACCACCCCGGGCGCGCGCAGCGAGCAGGCGGACATAATCGCCAAGTGGATTCACCAGCGGTGGCGCTAAGGGTTCTGGCTCACTTCGTTCCCGGCGCGAAAGTGCTCGATTTTCTTGCCCGCGAGGCCGATTGGCTCGACATCCGATGGTGCGCCGACGATGACGACACCAGCTTCTATCGGGAGTTGCCGGAGGCCGACGTGATCTGGCACGTGCTTCGGCCGCTCTCGGGCGCCGACCTGCGGCGCGGCGCGCGGCTGCGGCTGGTGCACAAGCTCGGGGCCGGCGTGAACACCATCGACGTCGAGACCGCGGCCAAGCAAGGCATCGCCGTCGCCAACATGCCCGGCGCCAATGCGCCTTCGGTGGCCGAGGGCACGGTGCTGCTGATGCTGGCCGCGCTGCGTCGACTGCCGGCGCTGGACCGCGCCATCCGCGAGGGCGACGGCTGGCCCTCGGACCCGGAACTCGGCGAAAAGGTGCGCGATATCGGCGGATGCACCGTCGGATTGGTCGGCTACGGCAACATCGCCAAACGCGTGGGCGAGATCGTCGCCGCGATGGGCGCGACCGTGCTGCACACCAGTACCCGCGACGACGGGCGGCCCGGCTGGCGCCCGCTGCTGGATTTACTGGCGACCAGCGACATCGTGTCGCTGCATCTGCCGTTGACGTCGCAGACCCACCATCTGCTCGGGCGCGACACGCTGTCCCGGATGAAATCCAATGCGGTGCTGGTCAACACGTCGCGTGGCGCCGTCGTCGACGAAGAGGCCATGGTCGACGCGCTGCGCGACGGGCGGTTGGCCGCCGCGGGGCTGGACGTCTTCGAGGCCGAGCCCGTGGCCCCGGACAACCCGCTGCTGGGTCTGCCGAACGTGGTGCTGACCCCGCACGTCACCTGGTACACCGCCGACACCATGCGGCGCTATCTCGTCGAGGCGGTCGCCAACTGCCGCCGCCTGCGCGACGGCGAGCCGCTGGCACACGTCGTCACCCCCATAGTCAACCAACCGACCGGTTGTTAGTTTGAAAGGTGCTTCGCCCAGAGGGCAACCCCGAAATCATGGGAAGGCGACCAATGCCGATCGCTATCAGTCCTGAGCATCAAGAGCTGGCCGATTCAGTTCGGTCGCTGGTCGCGCGCATCGCGCCGTCCGAGGCGTTGCACACGGCCCTGGACAAGACCCTGGAAACGGGGTCGGTGAGTCCGATCGAGAATCCGCCGTCGTACTGGCAGGTGGCGGCCGAGCAGGGACTGCAAGGCGTACACCTCGACGAGTCCGTGGGCGGACAGGGATTCGGCATTCTCGAATTGGCCATCGTGCTGGCTGAGTTCGGCTATGGCGCGGTGCCCGGGCCCTTCGCACCTTCTGCGATCGCGAGTGCGCTGATCAGCGCGCACGACGCGCAGGCCAAAGTTCTCACCGAGCTGGCGTCCGGCGCGGCGATCGCCGCCTACGCGCTCGAGTCGGGGCTTACCGCCACCCGGCACAACGAGACGCTGGTGATCCGGGGCGAGGTCCGCGCGGTGCCGGCGGCGGCACAGGCGTCCCTGCTGGTGCTTCCGGTGGCGATCGACAGCGGGGAAGAGTGGGTGGTGCTGCGCGCCGAGCAACTCGAGATCGAGCCGGTGAAAAGCCTGGACCCGCTGCGCCCGATCGCGCATGTGCGGGCCAACGCCGTCGAGGTCGGTGACGACGCCGCGCTGAGCGACCTGAGCATGGTCACGGCGCACGCGCTGATGACCACGTTGCTGTCCGCCGAAGCCATCGGGGTGGCCCGCTGGGCCCCCGACACGGCGTCGCACTACGCCAAGATCCGCGAGCAGTTCGGCCGGCCGATCGGCCAGTTCCAGGCCATCAAACACAAGTGCGCCGAGATGATCGCCGACACCGAGCGGGCGACGGCTGCGGTGTGGGACGCCGCCCGCGCGATCGATGAAGCCCGCCAAAACGACTGGGACATAGCGAGTTCCAAGGTCGAGTTTGCCGCCGCCGTGGCCGCGACGCTGGCGCCGGCGGCGGCGCAGCGGTGCGCACAGGACTGCATCCAGGTGCACGGCGGCATCGGCTACACCTGGGAGCACGACACCAACATCTACTACCGCCGGGCGCTGATACTGGCCGCCTCCTTCGGCCGCGGTTCGGAATACCCGCAGAAGGTCGTGGACACCGCGACGACCACGGGCTTGCGCGCGGTGGACATCGACCTCGATCCCGACACCGAGAAGCTGCGGTCAGAAATCCGGGCCGAGGTCACCGCGCTCAAGGACATCGAGCGCGAACAGCGCAAGGTCGCGATTGCCGAGGGCGGCTGGGTACTGCCCTACCTGCCGAAGCCCTGGGGCCGCGCCGCCAGCCCGATCGAGCAGATCATCATCGCCCAGGAGTTCACCGCCGGCCGGGTCAAGCGGCCCCAGACGGGTATCGCGACCTGGATCATCCCGTCGATCGTCGCCTTCGGGACCGACGAGCAGAAGCAGCGGTTCCTGCCCCCGACCTTCCGGGGCGAGATGATCTGGTGCCAGCTGTTCTCCGAACCAGGCGCCGGATCGGACCTGGCCGGGCTGAGCACGAAGGCAACCCGGACCGACGGCGGCTGGCGCATCACCGGCCAGAAGATCTGGACCACGGCGGCGCAGTTCTCGCAGTGGGGCGCGCTGCTGGCCAGGACCGACCCGTCGGCGCCGAAACACAACGGGATCACCTATTTCCTGCTGGATATGAAAAGCGAAGGCGTCGAGGTGAAGCCGCTGCGCGAGCTCACCGGAAACGCGATGTTCAACACGGTCTACATCGACGACGTGTTCGTGCCCGACGACTGCGTGCTGGGTGAGGTGAATCGGGGCTGGGAGGTCAGCCGCAACACCCTGACCGCGGAGCGGGTGTCGATCGGGAGCAGCGAGGCGAATTTCCTGGCCACGCTGGGGCAGTTCGTCGAGTTCGTGCGCGACGGGCAGTTCGATCAGGTGGCCAAGCACCGCGCGGGCCAGTTGATCGCCGAAGGCCACGCCGCCAAGGTGCTGAACCTACGCTCCACGCTGTTGACGCTGGCCGGCGGCGACGCGATGCCCTCGGCGGCGATCTCCAAGCTGTTGTCGATGCGCACCGGCCAGGGCTACGCCGAATTCGCGGATTCCTCGTTCGGCACCGACGCCGCGATCGGCGACCCCGACCAATTGCCCGGTAAGTGGGGCGAATTCCTGCTGGCCAGCCGCGCCACCACGATCTACGGTGGCACGTCCGAAGTGCAGCTGAACATCATCGCCGAACGGCTGCTGGGCCTACCCCGCGACCCGTAACCGCGACACCGGCCCATGCTCCAAAAAGGGCCATGCCGGCCTGACGGGTAGTCAGACCGGCATGGTTTCCCCCCCATTTGCGTGGGCCGGCCAGCCTAAGGGTGGTTGCACGTCGGACTGGCCGGCTGCCACGCGGCGATGGTGAATCACCACCACCAGTTCCACCAGCGCCCGGGGCCTCCCCAGAAGCCGCGGTTCCCCCACCAGCCGCCGCGACCCCAGCCACCATGACCCCAGCCACCGTTACCGCCCCATCCGCGGTTGAAGCCGCCGTGGCCGCCCCAGCCACCGCCGCGACCCCATCCGCCCTGGCCGCCCCAGCCACCGCCGTGGCCGCCACCGCCCCCACCGTGGCCGCCGCCGCCTGGGCGCTCGGGAATCAAGCCGGGCCCACCGTGCGGCCCGACAGTGTCAAAGCTGGTTTCAGGAGATGCGGGAGCCGGTGCGGGCGCGGCCTGCGCCACGGGAGCGCCACCGAAGAACAGCGCGCCGGCCACGGCGCCGGCACCCAGCGCACTTGCGGCCGCGCCGCGTAACGGTCGCGAAGAAATCTTCATCGGTCACTCCCTTAGAGGACATCGAACTGTTGCTAGCAACATTACTTCGACATTTCTGGGCAAACAATAGCAATGGTGGAAGTAATTCTGTGAACTGGATAACAGATTGGAAAATACACTCCGCCGAAACTTGCTATTAGCGGAAATACGTATTTGGCGAATTCGGAAACGATCAAATACTGACACTTTGGGCTAGTGCGCCGGTACCTGCAGTTCATACACCGTCTACTGACATACTGGTTTACGTGAATCCGCCTTCGCGCATGTAATGATAACCGCATATCCGGATGGACTGATAATCTCCGAGCTGTCTCCCGCCAGTTTACATTCATCGTATGTCGATATCAGCACGCGGCGCATATTCAGCTATGTTCTTGGATTTGCTGCGATAGCGGCGCTGCCAGAACGGCCGGTGCGGCCCCGCACTCGTCTCGGCGCCCGCGCGCAGCTGTCGTGGGCCCGGCAACGCGACTTACGCCGTTCGCGGTGAGAGAATCAGTATCGACACACACGTAACGCTGATTTACTGATTGGCCACTCACCGGAGGACGACCGCTGCAGTGAACTTCAATCCCAACCACAGCGGACCCAACGCCGGATCTTTCCGTGCCCAGCCGGGCGGTGACGCCGCGCCAACCGAGCGCCTCACCGGCATCCGGCAGGGCGCCCAACGGGCGGTCAGCCAACCCGCGCCCAACCAGCAGGGCCGTAGCCAGCGCACGCGTCGTACCGTCGATCTCCCCGCGGCCACCCACCGGGCCCTCGACATCTGGCAGCGGGAAGCCGCCGACCGCCTGGGAGTCGCCCGGGTGACCGGACAAGAGGTGCTCACCGCACTCATCGATCAGCTTCTGGTCGACCCGAAGCTCACGGCTCAAATCACCCACGCCATTCAAGACCGGCGCTGACCGGCCTGTTGACGCGCGGGCGCAACTCGGCTAGTCGATCTCCATTTCGCGCAGCTCGCGCTTGAGGATCTTTCCGGTCGGGTTGCGCGGCAGCTCTTCGAGGAAGACGACTTCCCGCGGCACTTTGTACCGGGCCAGGTGGTCGCGCACGTAGTGCTTGACCGCGTCCTCGTCCAGGTCGGCGTCGTCCTTCTTGACCACGAACGCGCGCAGCCGATGGCCCCACTCTTTGTCTTCGACGCCGATCGCGGTGGCCTCCACGACGTCTGGATGGCCGGTGATGAGGTCCTCGACCTCAGCGGGGAAGACGTTTTCGCCGCCGGAGACAATCATCTCGTCGTCGCGACCGCTGATGTAGAGCAGGCCGTTCTCGTCGAAATAGCCGACGTCGCCGGAGGACAACAACCCGTCGATGATCTGCTTCTTGCCTCCGCCCGTGTAACCCTCGAACGGGAAGGCGTTGCCGACGAAAATGCGCCCGACGTCACCCTGCGGCAGTTCCTTGCCGTTGTCGTCGTAGATCTTGACCTTCACGCCCTTGACGACGGGCCCGACGGTCGACGAATTGAACTCGAGGTGCTTGGGCTCGGCGATGGTCGCAAAGGCGATTTCCGTCGAGCCGTACATGTTGTAGATGACCGGGCCCAGATCCTTCAGCGACCGTTCGGCCAGGTCGGCCCCCAGTGCCGAGCCGGACACGAAGACGATCTTCAGGCTGGACAGGTCGGGCGTGGAGTCCATCTTCTCGATGGTGTCGAGGATCCGCGACAGCATTACCGGCACCACCACCATGGCCGTCACCTTGTGCTTTTCGATGTCCTCCAGCACCAGCGGCGGCTTGAACTTACGGCGCAGCACCAGCGTCGAGCCAAGGAACATCGCGATGGTGCCGTGCAGGAAACCCAGTGCGTGGAACATTGGGGCGGGCAGCGAGGTCACCTCGTTGGCCTTGAACGGAACGTGCGACAAGATGCCGCCGATCGGCGCGAGCGTCGGCGGGGTGCTGCGGTTCGCCCCCTTGGGGGTGCCCGTGGTGCCACTGGTCAGGATGATGATCGACGAGTGCTTGGTCGCCTTCGGTGCGGGCTTTTTGCTGCTGCGCTCGATCAGGTCGGCGAGGGTTTCGTCCTCGCTGCCCGAGGGCTCGTCGGAGTCGGGGTTGACGCCCAGCGCCCGCAGCTTGCCCAGCTCGGGTTCGGCTTTGCTGACGGCCTTCGTGTATTCATCGTCGTAGATGACCAGCTTGGCGCCTTCGCGCTCGGACACCTCCTTGATCTGCGGGCCGGAGAATTCGCTGTTGAGCAGGATGACGCGGGCGCCCACCCGGGCGGCGCCGAAGTAAGCGATCAGGAACCAGCGATGGTTGCGGGCCAGGATGGCGATGCCGTCGCCGCCTTTTATGCCCATCTCGATCAACCCGTTGGCCAGCGCGTGCGCCGCTTCGTCGAGCTCCTGGTAGGAGAATTCGCCGTCCTCGTCGATGCAGGCCGCACGGTCCGGGTGGCGTCTGGCGTTGAGCGACGGCAGCATGCCGAACTCGCCCCACTTATAGATGTCGTTGGCCATCGCTGCGTAGTTCAGCGGCGGCTCCAGCCGGAAGGCACCCGCTTCGATGATTTTGCGCACGTAATGCAGTTCGGCCGCGCCGCGCTCGACGTACTGCTGAACTTTGGCGGCGGCCTGACCAGGCAGGCCAATGAGGTTAGGCATGCGCTCCACCCTATGTGACGTCCGTCTCAGCGCGGCCAGAAATTCGAGCGAATTACCATGGACCGCATGTCCAGTCCGGTTTCGCTGGAGGTGGCCGGGCGTACCGTGACCATCACCCATCCGGACAAGGTGGTGTTCCCCCGCGAGTGCGGCCCCGAAACGTTCGCTGGACCGCACACCAAGCTCGATCTGGTCCGCTACTACCTGGCCGTCGCCGATGGAGCGCTGCGCGGGGTGGCCGGCCGGCCGATGATCCTCAAGCGGTTCGTCAAGGGCATCACCGAAGAAGCGGTGTTCCAGAAGCGCGCGCCGGCCAAACGACCGGACTGGATCGACGTCGCCGAATTGCGTTATGCACGCGGCACTTCCGCCGCGGAAGCCGTCATCCATGATGCCGCCGGACTGGCGTGGGCGGTGAACCTGGGCTGCATCGACCTCAACCCGCATCCGGTCCTGGCCGATGACCTCGATCATCCCGACGAATTGCGCGTCGACCTGGACCCGATGCCTGGGGTGTCCTGGCGGCGGATCGTCGACGTCGCGCTGGTGGCGCGTGAGGTGCTGGAAGACTACGGCCTGGTCGCCTGGCCGAAGACATCCGGCTCGCGCGGATTTCACATCTACGCCCGCATCGCACCGCGCTGGGAATTCAAACAGGTGCGGCTGGCAGCGCAGACCGTTGCCCGCGAGGTCGAGCGGCGAGTGCCCGACGCCGCGACCAGCCGCTGGTGGAAGGAGGAGCGCGAGGGGGTGTTCGTCGACTTCAACCAGAACGCCAAGGACCGCACGGTCGCGTCGGCCTACTCGGTACGCGCGACCCCGGACGCCCGGGTGTCGACGCCGCTGTTCTGGGACGAGGTCGCCGACTGCCGCCCGGAGGCGTTCACCATCGACACCGTGCCAAGCCGGTTCGCCGAGCTGGGTGACCCGTGGGCGGGGATGGACCCCTCTAACCAAGCAGCGGTTGGCGAGCTGGACCGGCTGCTCGTGCTGGCCGAGGAACTGGGACCGCCGGAGAAGGCTCCGAAGGGGGCAAAAAGCACCGGTAAGCGCGCCGACGGGCGCCGGGCTTCATCGATGCCGCTCATCGAGATCGCCCGCACCAAGACGAAGGACGAGGCCATGGCCGCGCTCGATACCTGGCGTGGCCGGTACCCCGCGGCGGCCGACCGCCTGCATCCCGCCGACGTCCTTGTCGACGGGATGCGGGGGCCTAGTTCGATCTGGTACCGAATCCGGATCAACCTGCAGCACGTCCCGGAAGACGAGCGACCGCCGCAGGAAGATCTGATCGCCGACTACAGCCCTTGGGGCAACTACACGGGGCCACAGAAAGGCGCCACGTAGGGCTAGACGCCCGCGGGTGCCATGCCGGATTTCTTGCGCAGGTAACAGAACCAGGTGACGGTCAGCAGGGCGAGGAAGAACGCGATGTAGAACCGCAGCGCCGGTTCGATGCTGCCGAACTCCGACTTGGACCACGCGTACGCCAGCGGGACAACGAAACCGCCGAAGGCGCCCACCGCCGAGATGACGCCGAGAGCGCCGGCCGCCTGGCGGCGCATGCGGACCATCGTCTCGGGATCACCGCCGGCGAGCTCGCCCTTGATCTTGAAGATCCGCGAAATCATCCGGTAGGTCGAGCCGTTGCCGATGCCGGTGGCGACGAACAAGAACATGAAGCTGGCGAAGAACAGCGGCAGGTTCTTGGCGTTGACGGACCACAAGGCCGCCGCGGCCCCGGCCGCGAGCATGACGAAGCTGGCGGCCGTGATGCGGGCACCGCCGATCCGGTCGGCGAGCTTGCCGCCGAGCGGCCGGATCAACGAGCCGATGCCGGCGCCCATGAACGCCCAGGTCAAGGCGATGTCGCCGCGGCCGAACACGGTCTTGAGCAGCGTCGGGAAGGCCGCTGAGTAGCCGATGAAGGACCCGAACGTACCGATGTAGAGCAGCGACATGACCCAGGTGTCGGGGTGCCGCAGCGACTGCCACACCGGCTTCACGTCAGCCTTCGCCTCGGTGAGGTTGTTCATGAACAGGAATGCGCACACCGAGGCCACGACGGCCAGCGGCACGTAGAACAGTCCGGCTCGCGACAGAGCCACCCCACCTCCGGCGATGACGATGGGCGGGATGATCTTCTGCACGACCGCGACTCCGATGTTGCCCCCGGCCGCGTTGAGGCCCAACGCCCAGCCCTTGTCTTTCTCCGGGTAGAAGAACGAGATGTTGGCCATCGATGAGGCGAAGTTGCCGCCGCCCAAGCCGGCCGTCGCGGCGATCGCGACCAGCACCGCGAACGACGTGTGCGGATGACCTACCACCCAGGCCAGCAGCAGGCACGGGATCAGCAACAGCATCGCCGAGATCGTCGTCCAGTTGCGGCCGCCGAAGACCGGGACCGCGAACGTGTACGGCAGCCGCAAGAGGGCGCCGACACCGCTGGGCACGGCAACCAGGCACAGGGCCTGGCTGGCGGTCAGCGCCCAGCCGGAGGCGGCGGCGTGCACGGGGTGTCCGGGGGCGCCCACCGCGGTCATCTGGACGACCACGATGCTCCACAACATCCAGACGCTGAAGCCGACGTGCTCGGCGAAAATCGAGAAGATCAGGTTGCGCCGGGCGATCGGCTTTCCGGTCGTCTCCCAGAACTCAGGATCTTCCGGTCGCCAGTCGTCGATCCAGTGCCGTCCTGCATGATGCGGGCGCGTGGGGGCATGGACCGGAGCGGCCGTCTGCGCAGTGTCCGTGATAGTCACGTCCCCGACGTTAAAAAGGGACTGTTACCGGACCGCGTGGGCGCAGTTACTTCGGCGATACGTGGATATGGCAGCGGGATCGGGTCGGCTGTCAGAACTTTGCGCCCCGGCGCGCATCTCCGCCTCCACAGGTAGCGGATGCGGAAGAATTGGCCCATGCAGGCGACTCAGGCACCGCTAGGTCTGCGGGAGCGCAAGAAGATCAAAACCCACCAGGCCATCCGGCGCGCGGCGTTTCGCCTGATCGAGCAGAACGGGTACGCCGCCACCACCATCGAACAGATCGCTGACGCGGCGGAAGTGTCGCCGAGCACCTTCTTCCGCTATTTCCCGTCCAAGGAGTCGTTGCTGCTGGCCGACGATCTGGACCCGCTGATCTTGGCAGCGTTGAAGGACCAACCCGCCGAGCTGTCGCCGGCCCAGGCCTTCCGTGGCGCGTATCAGGCCGTGATGGCCCAGCTGCCCGCCGACCAGCTCGAATTCGAAAGCACCCGGCAACGACTCATGTTCTCGATACCCGAGCTCAAGGCGGCAATGTATGACGAGTACTACCGCACCGTGCGGGTTGCCGCCGAAGCCATCGCACACCGGATCGGCAGGGCGCCAGACGATTTCGAAGTGCGGGTGTTCGCGGGCGCGCTGACCGGCGCCATGATGGCGGCCTACGACAGCGCGCCGAAGACGGCCGACACCATCTACCGGGCCCTGAATTTCATCGACACAGGCATGCCGCTGGCCTGATCGGGGCAACAGCGCGGCGGTGCAGGTGTACGTGCGGAACGCGATACTCTCACGCGATGCGGCAGGTTTGGAATCGTCGGGGATTCTTGCAGTTCGCAGGGGCTACAGCGGTGGCGGCCGTCGCCGGCGCGTGCTCATCGGACAAACAGTCTTCGAACAACGCCGGTCCGGGATCGGTGACGATCAACAACCTCTTCGGTCAGACCGTCATCAAAGAGCCGCCCAAACGTGTGGTCAGCGCCGGCTACACCGAACAGGACGACCTGCTCGCGGTGGGCGTGGTACCGATCGCGGTGACCAACTGGTTCGGCGATCAGCCCTTCGCGGTGTGGCCGTGGGCCGCGGCCAAACTCAACGGCGCGCAGCCGGTGGTGCTGAACCTGGACAACGGTATTCCGGTCGACCAGATCGCCGGGCTCAAGCCGGATCTGATCGTGGCGATCAATGCCGGCCTGGACAGCGATACCTATCAGAAGCTGTCCAACATCGCGCCGACCCTGGCCCAATCGGACGGCGACGCCTTCTTCGAACCGTGGAAGGAACAGGCGGCCGCCATCGGCCAGGCCGTGTTCAAGAGCGACCAGATGAAGTCGCTGGTCGACGCCGTCGATCAGCAGTTCACCGCCATCGGCAAGAAGAACCCGTCATGGACCGGCAAGAAGGCTCTGCTGATGCAGGGCGCGCTGTGGCAGGGCACCGTCGTCGCCACCATGGCCAGCTGGCGAACCGACTTCCTGAACCAGATGGGTCTGGTCATCGACGACGCCATCAAACCCTTCGGCACCGACCAGCGGGCCGTCATCCCGCGCGATCACATCAAGGCGGTGCTCGATTCCGCCGACGTGGTGATCTGGACGACCCAGAGCCCCGACGACCAGAAGGCGATACTGGCCGACCCCGAGGTGGCGGGATCACAAGCCACCGCACGAAACCGGCACATCTTCACCACCAAGGATGTCACCGGGGCGATCGCCTTCGCGTCGCCACTGAGCTATCCGTTGGTCGCCGATCAACTGCCCCCGCAGATCAGCAAAATCCTGGGCTAGATCCTGGCCACGCCGCGCCTGTTTGAGCGTTTGCTAAGGCAGCTCTGGCAGTGTTCGAAATTCCGTCCGCCGACCCTCGCCCGGACCGCGATCGGCAAGTTACCGTCGAGTAATGAGCGTGACAGACCTTACTGGTGACGTGTCCAAAGGACTGCCGACGGAGTTGGTCGGCAACACCGTTCTGGACTACGGCGACCAGGCGCTGATGCTGCAATGTGGTAGCACCGCAGAGGTATTGGCATGGGCGGCGGCGCTGCACTCCGCCGCTCTGCCCGGTGTGGTCGACGTCGTCCCGGCCGCCCGCACGGTCCTGGTGAAGCTCGATGCCCCTCGCCACCAAGGAGTCGTCCGGCAGCGCCTGCGCAAGATGCGGGTGGACGCCGATGAGGTTGCGGTGTCGGAGCGCAGCGCCGATGTGGTGATCGACGTCGTCTATGACGGTCCCGACCTCGCCGAGGTGGCCGGCCACACCGGGCTGACCGTCGCGGACGTGATCGAGGCCCATACCTCCACCTTGTGGCGGGTCGGATTCAGTGGATTCGCCCCGGGTTTCGCGTATCTGGTCGACGGCGACTCGCGGCTGCGGGTGCCGCGGCGCTCCGAGCCGCGGACGTCGGTGCCCGCCGGCTCGGTCGGACTTGCCGGCGAGTTCAGTGCGGTCTATCCGCGCCAGTCGCCGGGCGGCTGGCAACTCATCGGCCGCACCGACGCGATCCTGTGGGACCTCGGACGCCCCGATCCGGCCTTGCTGACGCAGGGCATGTGGGTTCAGTTTCGGGCCGTCTAGCCCGTGGCGATCGCGAGCGCGGCGCAGCCGGGCGAAGCGGGTCGCCACCACAACCAAGGAGATAACCGTGGCAAAGCTAGAGATTCTGCGCACCGGGCCGCTGGCCTTCGTGCAAGACCTCGGCCGTCCGGGGCTGGCGCATCTCGGCGTCGGCGGGTCCGGTGCCGCCGACCGCCGCGCGCACACGCTGGCCAACCGGCTGGTGGCCAACCCCGACGACCGCGCCACCATCGAAGTGACGCTGGGCGGCTTCGCGGCCCGGGTCCGCGGCGGCGACGTCGATATCGCGGTGACGGGCGCCGACACCGACCCGAGCGTGGACGGAATCAAATTCGGTACCAACAGCATTCACCATGTCCGCGACGGCCAGGTGATCGCCCTGGGCGCTCCCCGTTCCGGCCTGCGGACCTATCTCGCGGTGCGCGGCGGCGTGTGCGTGCAGCCGGTGCTGGGCTCGCGCAGCTACGACGTGATGTCGGCCATCGGTCCGTCACCGTTGCAGACCGGAGACGAGCTGCCGATCGGTGAGCACACCGACGAGTACCCCGAGCTGGATCAGGCCCCGGTCGCCGCGATCACCGGTGATGTGGTGGAGCTGTTGGTGGTACCCGGACCGCGCGACGACTGGTTCGCCGATCCCGACGCCCTGGTGCACACCGACTGGGTGGCATCCGATCGCAGCGACCGGGTGGGGATGCGACTGGTCGGCCGTCCGCTGCAGTACCGGTACCCCGACCGGCAGCTGCCCAGTGAGGGCACCACGCGCGGCGCAATCCAGGTGCCGCCCAACGGTTTACCCGTGATCTTGGGGCCCGATCACCCGGTCACCGGCGGTTACCCTGTCGTCGGCGTGGTGATCGACGAGGACGTCGACAAAATCGCGCAGGTGCGACCGGGCCAGTCGGTGCGACTGCACTGGGCACGGCCCAGATCCGTGGTCGCGGCCGAGTCACCCGCCGGCGCCGTCGGCTGACCGAAGCGCGAGCCGCCACACCATTTCTCGGGAGCCGAGACACATTTTGTGGTCGGCGACAATGAAATGTATTACAGTTCACATATGCCCGGACGCGGGCGTTGAAATCACTTGGCGGAACTGCATTCTTCGTGCATTGAGCTTCTTCAGGTCTTTACCAGATAACTCGTAATCAACTGACAGGCGTTAAACGCCGGATTAGGTTGACCGGCTCCCATCCTTGATGTGAGCATCGAAAGATACGGCGGGGCATGCCCCTTCGTTTTGGGGTGCCCATGTGGTCCCGCAACAAGCGTCTCGGCTCTGCGGTAGCTGGGATGCGCCGATTAGTAGGGTTTGACGAGAGGGAGCCGTATGCACGCCACCTTGCGGGGTGTCGTCGTTAGTGCGCCTGTCGGCACTGGTTTGATATCTCTACGTGCCCAACTGATTTCGCCTATCTGTGGATTGATGTGAACGTCCGCGAAGCAGCCGCGATATGGTCGCCGCCAGCCGATGGCACGACGCCGTGCCGTCTCCGGGAGCAACGCCGTTGACGAAAGGTGAAGATCGGATGGGCCGCAATCACCGCATCACGGACTGGAATCCAGAAGACACAGCGGCCTGGGAGGCCGGTAACAAGAAGATCGCCCGCCGCAATCTGTTCTGCACGATCGCGGGTGACCATGTCGCCTTCTCGATCTGGACGCTGTGGCCCGTCATGGCGTTGTTCATGCCGCAGAGCGTCTACGGCTTCTCGGCCGGCGACAAACTGCTCCTGGGCGCCGTGGCCACCCTGGTCGGCGGCCTGGCACGGATTTTCTACACCCTTGGCATCGCCGCCGTCGGCGGCCGCAACTGGACGGCCTTTTCGGCGTTCGTACTGCTGATCCCGACGGCAGGCACAATCGCGCTGCTGGCCAACCCCGGCCTGCCGCTGTGGCCCTACATCGTCTGCGCCGCGCTGACCGGCCTGGGCGGCGGCAACTATGCGGCCTCGCTGGCCAATGTGAACGCCTTCTACCCCGAGCGGCTCAAGGGTTCGGCGCTGGCCGTCAACGCCGGCGTCGGCAACCTCGGGGTGGCCGTGATCCAGTTGGTCGGGCTGCTGGTGCTCGCCACGGCCGGGCACCAAGCGCCGTACTGGGTGTGCGCGGTGTACCTGGTGTTGCTGGTGATCGTCGGTATCACCGCCGCGCTGTTGATGGACAACGTCAGCCATGGCACGCAGCTGAACACCATGCGCTCGATCCTGTTCGAGCGCGACACCTACGTGATCTCGCTGCTCTACATCGCCACCTTCGGTTCCTGGATCGGGTTCTCCTTCGCCTTCGGCCAGGTGCTGCAGGTCAACTTTTTGGACAACGGGGAAAGCGCCAAGCATGCCGCGCTGCACGCCGCGCAGGTGGCCTTCATCGGACCCCTGCTGGGGTCGCTGGCCCGCATCTACGGCGGCCGGCTGGCCGACCGCATGGGCGGTAGCCGCGTCACCCTGGGCGTTCTCGCCGGCATGACCCTGGGGGCCGGGCTGCTGGTCACCATCAGCACCTTCGACGATCACCACGCCGAATCACACTCCACGAGCATGATCGGCTACGTCATCGGCTTCATGGTGCTTTTCATCCTGTCCGGGATCGGCAACGGGTCGGTGTTCAAGATGATCCCGTCGGTCTATGAGGCGCGCAGTCGCTCGCTGCGGATGAGCGAAGCGGAACGTCGCCATTGGGCGCGCGCAAAATCCGGCTCGCTGATCGGGATCTGCTCCGCGGTCGGCGCGCTCGGCGGCGTGGGCATCAATCTCGCGCTGCGCCAGTCATACCTGAGCACCGGCACGGAGACATCGGCATATTGGGCGTTTCTGGCCTCCTACGTCGTTGCGGCGTTCATGACTTGGCTGGTCTACACCCGAGGGCCGGTTGCCACCGCGCATGGGCAGGGCGACGAGGCCACAGCTACGCTCGTAAGGGTGTGATCGCGGCATCATGGTGGGCAATGCGTCAGCAATTGCCGGGTAACGCGACCGAAATCTAATGGGCATACACAGGTGACATGGGCCAGCCAGACTCCCCGCCGTTGACGGGCTACCGCATTGCGGTGACGTCTGCCCGGCGCTCCGAGGAGCTGTGTGCGCTCCTGAGCCGCCAGGGCGCCGAGGTCTGCAGCGCGCCCGCGATCAACATGATCGCGCTGCCCGACGACGACGAACTGCAGACCAACACCGAGGCTTTGATCGCCGAGCCACCCGACATTCTGGTGGCGCACACCGGCATCGGCTTTCGCGGCTGGCTGGCCGCCGCGGAGGGCTGGGGGACGGTCAACCAGCTCCTTGAGGCGCTGTCGGCGGCCCGGATCGTCTCGCGTGGACCCAAGGCGACCGGAGCGCTGCGCGCCGCGGGTCTGCGCGAGGAATGGTCACCGGAATCCGAATCCTCGCAGGAAGTGTTGGAATACCTGCTCAAATCGGGCATCGAGGGGCTGCGTGTCGCGGTCCAGCTGCACGGCGCCGCCGACGCCTGGGATCCTTTCCCGGAATTCCTCGGCGGGTTGCGGATGGCGGGTGCCCAAGTGGTGCCCGTGCGGGTGTACCGCTGGAAGCCAACCCCGTTGGGCGGCACGTTCGATCAGCTGGTGACCGGGATCGCAGGACGACAATTCGACGCGGTCACCTTCACATCGGCACCCGCGGCGGCCGCGGTGCTGGAACGCGGCCGCGACCTGGAGATCGAGGACCAGCTGCTCGACGCCCTGCGCACCGACGTGCACGCGATGTGCGTAGGCCCGGTCACCTCCAGGCCGTTGATCCGTAAAGGCGTGCCGACGTCATCACCGGAGCGAATGCGGTTGGGCGCCTTGGCACGTCACATCGCCGAGGAGCTGCCCCTGCTGGGGTCGTGCACCGTGAAGGCCGCCCGCCACACGGTCGACATCCGCGGGACGTGCGTGCTGGTGGATGGTTCGATCAAGGTGTTGCCGCCGTCCGGAATGGGAGTATTGCGGGCGCTGGCGAAACGCCCGGGTGACGTGGTCTCCCGTGGCGACTTGTTACGCGCGCTGCCCGGCAACAGCAACGACCCACACGCGGTCGATACGGCCGTGCTGCGACTGCGAACGGCATTGGGCGAGAAGAACATCATCGCGACCGTGGTCAAGCGTGGCTACCGGCTCGCGGTGGACGATCCGGGTGGTTCGGCATGAGCTTGATTCTGGTTGCGCACGGCACCCGCATGCCGGGTGGCGTCACGATGGTCGAAAGCCTTGCGGCACAGGTCGGTACGCTGCTCGACGAGTCCGTGGAAGTCGCGTTCGTCGACGTGTTGGGGCCCTCCCCGAGCGAGGTGCTGTCGCGGGCGCGGTCCACCTGCCGGCCGGCGATCGTCGTACCGGCGTTCTTGTCGCGCGGATACCACGTCCGCGTCGATCTGCCCGCACACGTCACGGCCAGTGGGCACCCGGATGTCATCGTCACGCCCGCGCTCGGGCCGAGCGGCCAGATAGCCCGGATCGTCGGCGATCAGCTGATGCAATGCGGTTGGCGCCCAGATGATTCGGTGATCCTCGCGGCCGCGGGAACGTCGGATGTGCGGGCGCGGGCCGACCTGCACACCACCGCGACGCTGTTGTCGGCGCTGACCGGATCACGCGTGAGGCTGGGATTCGCGGCCACCGGAGACCCGCAGGTGCGCGAGGCCGTGACCAAGGCCAGGCCGCATGCTCGACGCAGCGGTGGCCGCGTCGTCGTCGCCTCGTATCTACTGGCCGACGGCCTGTTCCAGGAGCGGTTGCGCAGCTGTGGTGCCGACCTGGTCAGCCAACCGCTTTGCACTCATCCCGGCCTGGCGCGGTTGATCGCCAACCGATTCCGCCGGGCCCTGCCGACGGCCCCGGCCCCCGCCGGCCGGTGCGCGTCGCATCGATCTTCAGCGGCCTGAAGCAGGCTGAAGAGGCGCGCCGATGCCCGGCACGCTTGATCTTTGCCCTGATTCCGGCGATCCTGACACCATGCCCCGTCGCGAAGAGCCATCGCGTGGGCTCCTTGACCCGGTCGCCAAGATGCTGCGGTTGCCCTTCGGCACACCGGAATTCATCGACCGGATAGTCACCGGCGGGGTCAACCAGGTGGGCAGGCGGACGTTGCGCATGCTGATCACCACATGGGATGCGGCCGGTGGCGGCCCCTTCGCCGCCAGTGCGATCGCATCGACGGGGATGGCCAAGACCGCCGAAATCGTGCAAAACATGTTCGTCGGGCCGGTTTTCGGCCCGCTGCTGAAGATCCTGGGGGCAGACAAGGCCGCGATGCGGGCCTCGTTATGCGCCTCGCAGCTGGTGGGCCTGGGCATCATGCGCTATGGCATCCGCTCCGAGCCGCTGCATTCGATGTCGGTGGAGATGATCGTCGACGCCATCGGGCCGACGATGCAGCGCTATCTCGTCGGGGACATCACGAAGTAACGCCGCGGCCGATTCAGTCGGCCGTTTGCCCGATCTGGATCACGCCGTCGACCGTGACGCGCACCGGGTAGACCGGTACCGAGACGTCCGGGTCGTCCAGGCAGGAGCCGTCTTCGAGGGAGAACGCCTGCTTCAGGATGGGCGATTGGACCGTGGCACAGCCGCCTCGGTCCCCCACGATCCCACGGGAGAGTACTGCCGCCCCGGAGAACGGGTCGACGTTGCCGATCGCACGCACCGACCCGTCGTCGAGCCGGAACAGCGCCGCCTGGGTGCCATCTTCTAACAGCACACCGACGCCCCGCCCCGGGATGAGGTGGTCGTACTCGCAGGCCGTCGTCCACACCTCAATGTCGTTGAGAAGTGTCATGATTTCTCCTCGCCTCCCGTACGGATCTGCGGCATGCCAATGGACACAGGGATTTTGCGCCCGGCGTGCTCGGTGAAGGCCACCGTCGAGTCGACGGCGTCCGGCGCGTTGACGAAGGACACGAACCGCGACAGCTTGTCCGGATCGTCCAGCACACCCTTCCATTCGCACTTGTAGTTCTCGACATGCCGCTCCATTGCGGCCTCGAATTCTTCGGCCAGGCCCAAAGAGTCGTCGCACACGACCTCACGCACGTGGTCCAGCCCGCCCTCGAGCGAATCCACCCACGGCGCGGTGCGTTGCAGCCGGTCGGCCGTACGGATGTAGTACATGATGAACCGATCCACGTAGCGGACCAGCGTCTCGGTGTCCAGGTCGCCGGCCAGCAGCTGCGCGTGCTTGGGAGTCATACCGCCGTTGCCGCCGACATAGAGGTTCCAACCCTTTTCGGTGGCGATCACGCCGACGTCCTTGCCGCGGGCCTCGGCGCACTCCCGCGCGCAACCCGAGACGCCCATCTTGATCTTGTGCGGTGCCCGCAGACCGCGGTAGCGCAATTCCAGGTCGATGGCCAGCTGCACCGAATCCTGCTGACCGTAGCGACACCAGTCGGTGCCGACGCAACTCTTGACCGTGCGCAGCGCCTTGCCGTAGGCGTGCCCCGATTCCATGCCGCCGTCGACCAGCCGCTTCCAGATCAGCGGCAACTGGTCCACCCGCGCGCCGAACAGGTCGATCCGCTGGCCGCCGGTGATCTTGGTGTACAGCCCGAAGTCCTGCGCGATCTGGCCGATCAGGATCAGGTGCTCGGGCTTGATGTCACCACCGGGGACCCGTGGCACCACCGAGTAGCTGCCGTTCTTTTGGATGTTGGCCAGGAAGTGGTCGTTGGAATCCTGCAGCGAGGCCTGCTCACCGTCCAGGATGTGGTCTGAGCCGGTGGACGCCAGGATGGAGGCGACCACGGGTTTGCAGATGTCGCAACCCATTCCGCGACCAAACCGCTCCAGCAGACCCGAGAAGGTCCGGATCTCGGTGGCGGAGATGATCTCGAAAAGCTCGGCGCGTGACTGGCTGAAGTGCTCGCACAGCGCCTTGGACTGTTCCACACCCTCGGCTTCCAGCAGCTGCTTGAGCAGCGGCACGCACGAACCACACGACGTTCCCGCCGAGGTGCACGACTTGAGTGCGGGCACGTCGCCGCAGCCATCGGCGATCGCGCACTTCAGGTCGCCCTTGGTGACGTTGTTGCACGAGCAGATCTGTGCCGAGTCCGGCAGCGCCCCAATGCCCAGGGCCGGAGCGTCGCCCGATGACACCGGCGAGATCAGCGCGAGCGGATCCCCCGGCAGTTCACTGCCGACCATCGGCCGCAACACCCCGTAGGACGAGGCATCGCCGACCAGCACCCCTCCGAGAAGGGTTTTGGCGTCATCGGAAAGCACGAGCTTGGCGTAGGTCCGCTTGACCGCATCGTTGACGGCTACCTCGAGACAGTTCTCGGTCGCCCCCATCGCGTCGCCGAAGCTGGCGACGTCGACGCCCAGCAGTTTCAGCTTTGTCGACAGGTCGGCTTCGCCGAATTCCGCGGCACCGCCCAGCAGCCGGTCGGCCACCACCTCGGCGGAGGTGTAACCGGGGCCGACCAGTCCGTAGCACCGGCCACCGATCGCTGCGACCTCGCCGACCGCGTAGATATCGGGATCACTTGTCCGGCAAGCTAAGTCGGTGAGGACACCGCCCCGCTCTGCACGATCCAGTCCCGAGGCCGAGGCCAGCTCGTCGCGCGGCCGGATGCCGGCCGCGAAGATGACCAGTCCGGCGTCGATCTCCTGGCCATCGGTCAGGCGCACCCGCACCGCGGTCGAGCCATCCGCGTGCTCAACGGACTCGATGGATTCGGTGCCGGTCCCCACATGCACCGCGATCCCGAGATCGCCGATCATCCGGGCCAGCAATGCGCCGCCGCCCTCGTCGATCTGCTGGGCCATCAACCGCGGCATCATCTCGATGACGTGCGTCTGCAACCCGAACTGGCGCAACGCATTAGCGGCCTCCAGTCCCAGCAGGCCACCGCCGACGACGACTCCGGCGGCGGTGTGACTCGCCGCCACCGCACGCAGGGCGTCGGCGCGAATGCCGTCGAGGTCGTCTAGCGTCCGATACACGTGGCAGGCGGGCAGGTCGTGGCCGGGAACCGGTGGGACGAACGCGTAGGACCCGGTGGCCAGCACCAGGGTGTCGTAGCTGTGCCGTTGGCCGTCGGCGGTGACGACCGATTTCGTGGCCCGGTCGATCTCCTCAACGCGCTGATTCAGCACCAAGCGAACCCGGTCGTCACCTTCGTAGTCGTTACCGGGCAGCGCCAGCAGCTTGCGATCCCAGCTCTCGGTGTAGGAGGTCAGGCCCACGCGGTCATACGCCGCGTCGGCCTCCTCGGCGAAAATCGTGATGCGCCATGATCCGCCGGCATCGCGGGCGCGAAGCGCCTCGACCAACCGGTGACCCACCATGCCATGTCCGACCACGATAGTGTGACGGTCCGCACAGTGCGCGCGCGAAATCCCGTCTGCAGACATGGCTTTGAGCGTAACGGCCGGAAATTACCGTGATTTCGCAAAATGTGACGTTGCTATGACGAGGATCTCACAACTCACAGCAAGCCTTGTGAATACTCGGTCGCCCAGGGCGAACGCCTAGGTGGAACTTAAGCATGGTCGACTCATGTTTGGGGAAATAGCCGACCGGTAAGGCGCTGGTCACAGCTAACTCACAAGGAAGCTCAAGAAAGCTAGAAGGAGTCCGGCATGGAACACCGACCGGTGGTTGCGCGAATTCCTCGGCCCGGCCCCGGCAGCGGACTGGTACAAGCCGGCGAACAGCGGTTTCAGCCCAGCCGCCGAGGTCGTCAAGGACGGCGATGATGCGGTCGTCCGGGTGGAACTCCCAGGCGTCGATGTCGAGAAGGACGTCAACGTCGAGGTGGAGCTCGAAAATGGGGTAAGCCGGCTGGTGATCCAGGCGAACACCGTGACGAGCACACCGACGAGAAAGACGGTCGCACCCTGCGGGAGATCCGGTACGGGTCCTTCCGCCGGTCGTTCCAGCTGCCGGCCCACGTCACCAGCGAGGCCATCGCGGCTTCGTACGACGCCGGAGTGCTGACGGTGCGCGTCGCCGGTGCGTTGAAAGACCCAGCCGGAAGTCAGGCGCAGCGGATCGAGATCACCAAGTAATCCGCATGGGATGAGCGTGAATCCGCCGGGGCCGCAAGCCCCGCCGGATTTCCTGTCGATTATCGAAAAGCCTGCTCGACGTCGATTCCGATCACCCGCAACAGGTTTGCCACCTTGCGGTCCAGGTCCTCGCCCACCTTGGTCACCTCGGCGATGCCGAGGCTGCCGAACGCCGCACTCGGCTGGTCCATCGAGAAGACCGCATTGCCATCGTGGTCGGCGTAGATGAGAAGGCGCAACGGCGCATACAGCAGCGCCTTCGGGTCGTGCCGGAACATCGTCTCGGCGATCGTGTGGTTACCCAGCAGGTATTCCACCGCTTTGGTCGTGTGGCCCGCCAACAGGAACAGCGGCAGCCCATCGATCGTGGCGTACACCATCAGGCCGTTCGGCGCGTTGATCGCCGCGGCGGCAAGGACGTCGTCCCAGCTGCCACCGCGATCGACGATGGCCTGCACCGTTGTCGGGTCGAAACGGGGCGCCGCTTTTTCGAAGGCGGCTTTGAACTCCTCGAACTCCACGCCGGTGGCGATGTCGATGCGCTTCATGGCGTGTGAGACCACGTTGAATTCGGCGGACTTGACGGTATTTGTCATGGCACTCCTCATGATTCGATGGTTGGGTCCAGCACGATGACGCCGCGCACTTCGCGGCTTTCCAGGCGGCGATGCGCCTCGGCGGCTTGGCGCAGTGGCAGCACGTCGTCAACTTGCGGCGTGATCTGCCCGGTCTTGATGCCGGCTGCGAGAAATCGCAGCGCGTTCCCGATCAGCTCGGGACGTTCGTAGAACACCGGGAGGTAGAACCCGATCAGCGCCTGCGAGCGCGTCATCAAGCGACGCGGCGCGAACGGCTCGCCGGGCCCGCGGGTCGACCCGAGCAGCAGGTACCGCCCGAAGGTGGCCAGCGCGTCGAAGTTCTGCTCAAACACCTCGCCCCCGATCGACTCGATCAGGACGTCGACGCCCCGTCCCGAAGTGAGCTCGCGCACCTGGTCGGTCCATCCGGGCTCGTCATAGGAGATCGCCGCGTCGGCGCCAAGTGTCATGACGAACTCGCGACGTTGCGGGGTGCTGGCCGTCCCGATGACTGGGCCGGCGCCGAGTGCCTTGGCGATCTGGACCGCAAGGCCGCCCACTCCGCCCGCCGCACCATGCACCAACAGCGACTCGCCGGCGACCAGCGTGGTCGACGCTTGCAACAGCAGGTGCGCGCAGGCGGCCTGGGCCGCCGATCCGGCCAGCGCTGCCATGTCGGCGTCGTCGTCGACGACCGCGCACAGCGCCTCCTCGGCCAAGACAAGCTGGGCGTATGCACCCTTTTTCATCAAGGCCACGACGCTGCGGCCCACCTCGATCGAGGTTTGCGGGCCGGCCGCGACGACGGTGCCCGCGACGGCGAGACCGCCGACCTGCGGCAGCTGCACTCCACCGACGCGGGTCTCCGCTTTGTTGTACACGCCCAGCCGTTCGCGGACGTCGGGAAAGTTGACGCCGACGGCGGCGCTCCGCACGAGCAGCTGTCGCGGGCCTGGCTTTGGGTCCGGAAGCTGCACGTAATCAAGGACTTCCGGGCCGCCGAAGCGCTCGTATCTGATTGCCTTCATCGCGACTCGCACCCATTGGTTCGGTGAACGAACTTAACGATTTCGAGTGTACGGTTCGTTGACCGAACCGGCAAGTGTAGAGTTGAACACCATGGCACTACCCCGCGAATACCCTGCCGAGACCTGCCCCATCGCCCGGTCGCTGGAGATCGTGGGCGAGCGCTGGACCTTGCTGATCGTCCGCGACGCCTTCTACGGAGCGCGGCGGTTCAGCGACTTCCACAGTCACTTGGGCATCCCGAAAGCCGTTCTCGCCGAACGGTTGACGCTCCTTGTGGAGGAGGGCGTGTTAACCAAAGAGGCGGGCGAATACCAGTTGACGGTTAAGGGCAAGGAGCTATGGCCGCTGGTCTGGTCGATGATCACCTGGGGCAACGAGAACTATCTGGAGAGGCCGAGCCGGCGGACCTACCGGCATGCGGACTGCGACGGCCTCATCGGGTCAGATCGCGTCTGCCAACGGTGCGGGGCGGTCCCCGCCGTCTCGGATCTCGTCGCGCATCCGCCGCGCCGGCCACGCGGACCGGCTCGCGATGATCCGGTCAGCCTGGCGCTGCGCCGGCCGCACCGGATGCTGGATGCGATCTAGCGCCGATCTGGTTCAGGCCCGGCGCCGGTGGCGAGCCGCGCCGACCCGGCGTCCCACACGGTCGGCAGGATGGTCCACTACCTCGTCGCACGGTTCTGTCGTCCCGACATCTGGCGTGTGCGGCGGATAGTATCGAGGGCGTACTGTGATCCGAAACACCGTCCGTCGAGGAGATCCGTTGTCCAGCTTCACCGGCACCACCGAACTTTCCGAACTCCACGACCTCATCGGGGGCCTTCGGCGGTGCGTGGGCTCGTTGAAGGCGCGATATGGCGACAGCCCGGCGATGCGGCGCATCGTGATCGACGCCGACCGGATTCTTTCCGACGTCGAATTACTCGATACCGATGTTTCGGAATTGGACCTTGCGCGTGCCACCGTGCAGCAATCCGGGGAGAAGATCGCCATTCCAGACACCCAGTACGACAGCGAATTCTGGCGCGATGTCGACGACGAGGGTGTCGGGGGTCACAACCGCTCGTAACAACTCAAGCCCCCCCGATTAGGAGGGGCTCTCTCTGTGTACCCTTCGACCTACAGCCCGTTCGAAGAGGAACACTAGATGAGCGCACCCACGGCGAACCGTCCTGCGTCCGGCGTCTTTTCACCGACCCGGGCGCGAATAGCGCAGAGAACGCTTCGCACCGACCGTTGGTGGTTGTCCCCGCTGAGGGTCGACCTCGGCTTTGCCGCATTCCTCATTTATGCGACCGCGCGGGCATTCCAACAGGACTATTTCTTCGTCCCGAAGTACCACTACCTGACGCCGTTCTACTCACCCTGCGTCAGCAAGGCTTGCGGTGAGGCCGGCGACATCTGGCCGCAGTTCTTGCCCGACGTGTGGTGGCTTCCTTATGCAGCGCTGTCACTGCCGTTCCTGCTGCTATTCCGGTTGACCTGTTACTACTACCGCGGCGCTTACTACCGCACGGTGTGGCAGTCGCCCACCGCTTGCGGTGTGGCCGAGCCCCGCGCGCACTACACGGGCGAGACCCGGTTCCCGTTGATCGTGCAGAACACCCACCGGTACTTCTTCTATATCGCCGGCATCATCTCGGTGATCAACAGCTACGACGCGATCGTCGCCTTCCACTCCGACTCCGGCCCCGGCGGCTTCGGCTTCGGCCTCGGCAACGTGATCCTGGTCGTCAACGTCGTGATGCTGTGGGTCTACACATTGTCCTGCCATTCATGCCGGCACGTGACCGGCGGGCGGCTCAAGCACTTCTCCAAACACCCGGTGCGCTACTGGATCTGGACTCAGGTCAGTCACCTCAACACGCGACACAAGCTCTACGCGTGGATCACGCTGGGCACGCTGATGCTGACCGACTTCTACATCGCACTAGTGGCCAGTGGCACCATCCACGACTTGAGATTCATTGGCTGATAAGCCAATTCACCAAATAGCTTAGCGAGGGTTTCATGGTTGAGGTCGAGCGGCACTCCTACGACGTGGTCGTCATCGGTGCCGGCGGCGCGGGTCTGCGCGCGGTCATCGAAGCGCGCGAACGGGGCCTTCGCGTGGCCGTGGTGTGCAAGTCGCTGTTCGGCAAGGCCCACACCGTGATGGCCGAGGGCGGTTGCGCGGCGGCGATGGGCAACACCAACCCGAAGGACAACTGGAAGACCCACTTCGGCGACACCATGCGCGGTGGGAAGTTCCTCAACAACTGGCGGATGGCCGAGTTGCACGCCAAGGAAGCCCCGGACCGGGTCTGGGAGCTCGAGACCTACGGCGCGCTGTTCGACCGCCTCAAGGACGGCAAGATCAGCCAGCGCAACTTCGGCGGGCACACCTACCCGCGGCTGGCCCACGTCGGTGACCGGACCGGCCTGGAGCTGATCCGCACCATGCAGCAGAAAATCGTCTCGCTGCAGCAGGAGGATTTCGCCGAACTCGGCGACTACGAGGCTCGCATCCGGGTCTTCGCCGAATGCACCATCACCGAACTGATCAAAGACGGTGACGCGATCGCCGGAGCGTTCGGCTACTGGCGGGAAAGCGGTCAGTTCGTCCTGTTCGAGGCCCCTGCGGTAGTGCTGGCCACCGGCGGCATCGGCAAGTCGTTCAAGGTGACCTCGAACTCGTGGGAGTACACCGGCGACGGCCACGCCCTGGCGCTGCGCGCCGGCGCGACCCTGATCAACATGGAGTTCGTCCAGTTCCACCCCACGGGCATGGTGTGGCCGCCCAGCGTGAAGGGCATCTTGGTCACCGAGGGTGTCCGCGGCGACGGCGGGGTCCTGAAGAATTCCGACGACACCCGGTTCATGTTCGACTACATCCCGTCGGTGTTCAAAGGTCAGTACGCCGAGACCGCCGAAGAGGCCGACCAGTGGCTCAAGGACAACGACTCGGCCCGCCGCACGCCGGACCTGCTGCCCCGCGATGAGGTCGCGCGCGCGATCAACTCGGAGGTCAAGGCCGGCCGCGGCACCCCGCACGGCGGGGTGTACCTGGACATCGCGTCCCGGTTGACGCCCGAAGAGATCAAGCGCCGGCTGCCGTCGATGTACCACCAATTCAAGGAACTGGCCGGGGTCGACATCACCAAGGAGCCAATGGAAGTCGGACCCACCTGCCACTACGTGATGGGCGGTGTCGAGGTCGACGCCGACACGGGTGCGGCGACCGTCCCCGGCCTCTTCGCTGCGGGCGAATGCTCCGGCGGCATGCACGGGTCCAACCGCTTGGGGGGCAACTCGCTGTCGGACCTCCTCGTCTTCGGCCGACGTGCCGGCCTGGGGGCCGCCGACTACGTGCGGGCACTGTCTCACCGCCCGGCGATCTCGACCGGCGCGATCGACACGGCGGCGCGCAGGGCGCTGGCCCCCTTCGAGACCCCGGCGGATGCCGCGACCGCGGAGAACCCGTACACGCTGCAGCTGGAGCTGCAGCAGTCGATGAACGACCTCGTCGGCATCATCCGCAAGTCGGAGGAGATCACCGAGGCCCTCGGCCGGCTCGACACGCTGCGCGAGCGGTTCAAGAACATCCACGTGATCGGGCAGCGTGAGTACAACCCCGGCTGGAACCTCGCCATCGACCTGCGCAACATGCTGTTGGTCAGCGAATGCGTCGCCAAGGCGGCGCTCACGCGGACCGAGAGCCGCGGCGGGCACACGCGTGACGACCATCCCGGCATGGACTCGTCGTGGCGCAAGGTGTTGCTGGTCTGCCGAGCCGCCGGCGGTGACGACGTGATTCCCGACATCGCGGTCACCCGTGAAGACCAGATTCCGATGCGGCCCGATCTGCTGGATCTCTTCGAGATTTCCGAGCTGGAGAAGTACTTCACCGACGACGAGTTGGCCGACCACCCAGGACGGAGAGGCTGATGAGCTACAACGCGACCATGAAGGTCTGGCGCGGCGACGGCGACGGCGGTGCGCTGGAGGATTTCACCGTAGAGGTCAACGAGGGCGAGGTGGTGCTCGACATCATCCATCGCCTGCAGCAGACCCAGACGCCCGATCTGGCCGTGCGGTGGAACTGCAAGGCCGGCAAGTGCGGGTCCTGCTCGGCCGAGATCAACGGCATGCCCCGGCTGATGTGCATGACCCGGATGTCCACATTCGCCGAGGACGAAGTCGTGACTGTGACGCCGCTGCGGACCTTCCCGGTGATCCGGGACCTGGTCACCGACGTCTCGTTCAACTACGAGAAGGCGCGCGAAATCCCGTCGTTCGCGCCGCCCAAGGATCTGCAGCCCGGCGAGTACCGGATGGCGCAGGAAGATGTCGCGCGCTCACAGGAGTTCCGCAAGTGCATCGAGTGCTTCCTGTGCCAGGACGTGTGTCACGTCGTCCGCGACCACGAGGAGAACAAGAAGTCGTTCGCCGGGCCGCGTTTTCTAATGCGCATCGCCGAGCTGGAAATGCACCCGCTGGACACCCGCGACCGGCGCAACGACGCTCAGGAAGAGCACGGGCTGGGCTTCTGCAACATCACCAAGTGCTGCACCGAGGTGTGCCCGGAAGGCATCAAGATCACCGACAACGCGCTGATCCCGATGAAAGAGCGGGTTGCCGACCGCAAGTACGACCCCATCGTGTGGCTGGGCAACAAGCTGTTCCGTCGCTGAGCGCGAAAACCAACAGCGTCAACGACATTCAATCCACTCTCGGGACGAACTCGCTGGCTTTAGCCGCCCAGGCGGCGAAAATTGCTGCGGTGGAACACGATAGGCGCCACCTCAGCGTCGACCGTCACCTCGCTGACCCGCAACACCACGATCGTGTGGTCGCCCGCCGGGATCGTTTGCTCGATCGCGCTCTCGAGCCACAGGCCGGTTCCTTTGATGAAAACCGCGCCGGTGGACCGCGACACCGTCTCCAGACCCGCGAACCTGTCCCCGGTCTTGGCGGCCAGCGTTCGTGCGGCCTCGTCGTGAGCCTCGCCTAGCACGCTGATGCCCAGCATCGGCAGGTCTTTGAGCTTGGGCCAGGTGGTCGAGGTGTTCTGCACGCAGAACGACACCAGCGGCGGATCCAGCGAGACGGGAACAAAGGTGCTGGCCGCGAGGCCTTCCCGGGTGCCGTTCACCTCGGCCGCGATGGCGATCACGCCGGACGGGAAGTGACCGAAAGCCTCACGAAGTGACGATGGTGTCAGCTTGTTGTTCGAGTTCACCGGTCCACATTCGCCCCTTGAGCCGGAAAGAGATTCTCGGCAGCGACCCTACCCCACGGCCGTCGCCCCGCCGCGGCCACCCTGACCAATGTCTAAGCGTCCCACTTCAATATCCGTGCGCGGAGGCCACATCCGGATGGGCCCGCAGTCTGCTCTTCCACGCGTTGCGGCCATAGACCGCGAAGATCGGATCCGATGGGTCATCCACCCGGTGGGCGCGCACCGCGAGTTCGGTGGGCAGCCCAAGCACGGGTATCTGTGCGTCCAGCCGCGGATTGAAGAAGTAGGGCACCGAGATGCGCTCGCCCGCCCGCAGCGACACCCGGTGTTCTGTGGCCCTCAGATAGCCGCCGGTGGCCACCTCCAGCAGCTCGCCGATATTGACGATGAATGCCCCGTCCAGCGGCGGTACGTCGACCCAGCCCGCTTCGGGACCGCGGGTTCGGTCCCGCCGCACCTGCAACCCCTGGCTGCCCGGCTCGGCCAGCAGCAGCGTCAGGACACCCGAGTCGCGGTGGGCGCCCACTCCTTGCGTGCTGGCCGCGCGGTCGGGATAGCGGATGATCTTGATCAGGGTGGCGGGCGCTTCGGCGAAGGCGGCGTCGAAAACCTCGGCGGGGCTGCCGAGCGAGGCCGCCCAATGCTGCAGCAGGGTGCGGGCCACCCGTGACAGCGCGGCGTCCCATTCGCCGATGATCCCGGGCAGCTCCGGCAGCGCGGCCGGCCACTGGTTGGGGCCCTGCAACCACAGGTAGTCGGGCTGGCCCGGCCCACCGATCGACGGACGTTCCGGCCCGATATCAATCTGCTCGCGCCAATCCACCTCACCGCGAGTCAGCTCCCCGCCCATCCGCGTGTAGCCGCGGAAGTGCGGGCTGTGCACCATGGCGACGGCGTCTTTGTCCGCCTCGGGCAGCGCGAACAGCCGGCGGGCCGCCTTGAGCATGCCGCGGGCGAGCTCGTCGGGCACGTCATGGCCCGTCAGGTAGAAGAAGCCCACCTCGTGAGCGGCCTCGCGCAGACCCGCGCGCAGTTCGGCCGCTTCGGTACGCAGATCCACCACGGGCAAGGCCGTGACGCTCCCCACAGATGTCACCCGTCCATCATCGTCGCAGGTAGGAAGGTTATGCGTCGCTTCCCAACCGGTTGGTTAATTAGGTAGTGAAATCTAGCTCACATTAACTTGCGCGAACGTCACCGATAGCGATATTTTAGCGGTGTTACTGGTGGGTAACTTAGACCTAGTACCCAACCACATGTGGCATTCTCAACGAGGAGGAACGTAGTGAGCCACTACAAGAGCAACGTCCGCGACCAGGTGTTCAACCTGTTCGAGGTATTGGGCGTTGACAAGACTTTAGGGCAGGGCGACTACAGCGATATCGACGCTGAAACCGCCCAGGAAATGCTCAACGAGATCAGCCGATTGGCCGAGGGGCCGGTGGCCGAGTCGTTCGTCGAGGGCGACCGCAACCCGCCGGTTTTCGACCCGAAAACGCACTCGGTGACGCTGCCGGACGCTTTCAAGAAGTCGGTCCACGCGGTTCAGGAAGCCGGTTGGGACAAGGTCGGCCTCGACGAGGAACTCGGCGGCACACCGCTGCCCAAGGCACTGTTGTGGGCGATGCATGAGCACCTGCTCGGCGCCAACCCGGCGGTGTGGATGTATGCCGGCGGCGCCGGTTTCGCCCAGATCCTGCATCACCTCGGCACAGAGGAGCAGAAGAAGTGGGCGGTCATCTGCGCGGAGCGCGGCTGGGGTTCCACCATGGTGCTCACCGAGCCGGACGCCGGTTCCGATGTGGGCGCCGGGCGGACCAAAGCGGTTCAGCAGGAGGATGGCTCCTGGCACATCGACGGCGTGAAGCGGTTCATCACCTCAGGTGACTCCGGTGACCTGTTCGAGAACATCTTCCACCTGGTGCTGGCGCGCCCGGAGGGTGCCGGACCGGGAACCAAGGGTCTGTCGCTGTTCTTCGTGCCGAAGTTCCTGTTCGACTTCGAGACCGGTGAGCTGGGCGAGCGTAACGGCGTGTTCGTCACCAACGTCGAGCACAAGATGGGCCTGAAGGTTTCGGCCACTTGTGAGCTGTCGTTCGGTCAGCACGACGTGCCCGCCAAGGGCTGGCTGGTCGGCGAGGTCCACAACGGTATTGCGCAGATGTTCGAGGTCATCGAACAGGCCCGCATGATGGTCGGTACCAAGGCCATCGCGACGCTGTCGACCGGTTACCTGAATGCGTTGGAGTACGCCAAGTCTCGCGTGCAGGGCGCCGACATGACGCAGATGACCGACAAGACCGCGCCGCGCGTGACCATCACGCACCACCCCGATGTGCGCCGTTCGCTGATGACCCAGAAGGCCTACGCCGAGGGTCTGCGGGCGCTGTACCTCTACACCGCGACCTACCAGGACGCGGCGGTGGCCAAGACGCTGCACGACGTCGACGCCGACCTGGCGGTCAAGGTCAACGACCTGATGCTGCCCGTGGTCAAGGGTGTGGGCTCCGAGCAGGCTTACGCGAAGTTGACGGAGAGCCTGCAGACGTTCGGTGGCTCCGGCTTCCTGCAGGACTACCCGATCGAGCAGTACATCCGTGACGCCAAGATCGACTCGCTCTACGAGGGCACCACTGCCATCCAGGCGCAGGACTTCTTCTTCCGCAAGATCGTCCGCGACAAGGGCCAGGCGCTGGCCCACGTGTCCGGTGAGATCCAGCAGTTCGTCGACAGCGAGTCCGGCAACGGGCGGCTGAAGACCGAGCGGGAGTTGCTGGGCAAGGCCTTGACCGACGTCCAGGCCATGGCGGCGACCCTGACCGGCTACCTGATGTCGGCCCAGGAGGATGTCACCAGCCTCTACAAGGTGGGCCTGGGTTCGGTGCGCTTCTTGATGAGCGTCGGCGACCTGATCATCGGCTGGTTGCTGCAGCGTCAGGCCGCGGTCGCGGTGCAGGCGCTGGATGCCGGCGCCAGCGGCGACGAGCGCTCCTTCTACGAGGGCAAGATTGCGGTGGCGTCGTTCTTCGCGAAGAACTTCCTGCCGCTGTTGGCCAGCACCCGCGAGGTGATCGACACGCTGGACAACGACATCATGGAGCTCGACGAGGCCGCTTTCTAAGTCGCCTTCTCGCACGCTTTAGTCAGAACCCCGCTTCCCAGAAGGGAAGCGGGGTTCTGCTTATCGGCCGATGTGGGTGCTCAACACAAAAAGGCCGCCGCTGGATCCCCTCAAACCAGCGGCGGCCCTTTTCGTACGCCCGTCTCGCGAATCCGACAGGCGGTCGATTCAGGGATGCCCCGTACTGCCGTCGGGGTCGGGGGGTCAGACCGCAACACGGGGCTATCCGGTCAATTGCATACCCGTTCGATTTTTTTACTAATCGGGTGTGACGCAATTCATGGCAGCCTTCGGTCAGGCCTCCACAATCGCGGCCACGCCCTGGCCGCCGGCGGCACAGATCGAGACGAGGGCGCGCACGGGTTTACTGCCGTTGCGCTCCGCCTTCTTCTCGGCGACCTGCTTGGCCGCTTGCGCAAGGATCCGCCCGCCGGTGGCCGCGAACGGATGACCGGCGGCCAATGACGAGCCGTTGACGTTGAGCTTGGACCGATCGATCGTCCCGAGCGCGGCGTCCAGACCCAGCCGCTCCTTGCAATAGTCCTCGGATTCAAACGCCTGAAGGTGGGCCAGCACCACCGAGGCGAAGGCCTCGTGAATCTCGTAGAAATCGAAGTCCTGCAGGCTCAGTCCGTTGCGGGCGAGCAGCCGTGGCACGGCGTAGGTCGGGGCCATCAGCAGGCCGTCGCGCCCGTTGACGTAGTCGACCGCGGCGGTCTCGGAATCCACCAGATAGGCCAGCGGGGTCAGGGAATTCGCGGCCGCCCACTCCTCGGTGGCCAGCAGCGCAACCGAAGCCCCGTCGGTCAGGGGAGTCGAATTGCCGGCGGTCATCGTGGCGTCACCCGCCTTCACACCGAAGACCGGCCTGAGCTTCGCCAGTTTCTCCGGGGACGAGTCGGGCCGCAGGTTGTCGTCGCGGTACAGGCCAAGGAAGGGACTGACCAGGTCGTCGAAGAAACCCCGGTCGTAGGCGGCGGCCATGTTGCGGTGGCTGGCCGCGGCCAGCTCGTCCTGGTCGACGCGCTTGATGCCCATCTCCTTGGCGGTCAGCGCCTGATGCTCCCCCATGGACAGCCCGGTGCGGGGCTCGCTGTTGACCGGGATCTCGACACCGAGCGTCGCCGGCAGCGTGCCGACCAGCCTCAGCCGTTGCACGTTGGACTTGGACCGTCGCAGCTTGAGCAGGGTGCGGCGCAGGTTGTCGCCCAGGCCGATCGGTGCATCGGAGGCGGTGTCCACCCCGCCGGCGGCGGCGACGTCGTAGCGACCGGCGGCGATCCCGTCGGCCGCGGCGATTGCCGCCTGCAGGCCGGTCCCACAGGCCTGCTGCAGGTCGAACGCGGGCGTGTACGACGACAACTGCGAACCCAGGACGCATTCGCGCGTCAGGTTGAAGTCGCGGCTGTGCTTGATCACGGCGCCGCCGACCACCACACCCAGTCGTTGGTCGGCCAGTCCGAACCGGTCCACCAGCCCGCCCAGGGCGGCAGTGAGCATGTCCTGGTTGGACGCCTCGGCGTAGGCGCCGTCCGATCTGGCGAACGGGATGCGATTGCCGCCCAGGACGGCGACCCGCCTCTTGGGAGCGGGAGTCCGCTCAGCCTTCTGGTTGCTTGCTTCAGAACTTGCAGGGGCCACGTTTAATCTCCGGTCATCGGTTTTAGCTCGGCCGTCTGGGGCCATATTACTCACGGTCCTTACTCTCAAGTAAGTTCGTCCTCGATACGGTTGTTGTGTACCCCCACGTACAGACCTAGAACGGCCTGGCAAGTAAGAGGAAGGCAGCTCAGTGGCTCCCAAAGTCTCGTCCGATCTGTTCTCACAGGTCGTCAACTCCGGTCCTGGATCGTTTCTGGCAAAGCAACTCGGTGTTCCGCAACCCGAGACACTCCGTCGTCATCGGCCCGGCGAACCGCCACTGGCGGGATCGCTGCTGATCGGTGGTGAGGGCAGAGTCATCGAGCCGCTGCGCGCGGCGCTGGACAAGGACTACGACCTGGTGGGCAACAACCTGGGCGGTCGCTGGGCCGACCGGTTCGGCGGGCTGGTTTTCGACGCGACCGGGATCACCGGACCCGAGGGCCTGCGCGGCCTGTACGAGTTCTTCACGCCACTGCTGCGCAATCTGGGCCACTCCGCGCGCGTTGTGGTGGTCGGCACCACGCCCGACGCCGCCGCCAGCCCCCACGAGCGGATCGCGCAACGTGCGCTGGAGGGCTTCACCCGCTCGCTCGGTAAGGAACTCCGCAACGGTTCCACCGTGGCGCTGGTCTACCTCTCCCCCGACGCCAAACCCGCTGCGACGGGCCTCGAGTCGACCCTGCGCTTCATCCTGTCGGGCAGGTCGGCGTACGTCGACGGCCAGGTCTTCTACGTCGGGGAGGCCGATTCCACCCCGCCTGCCGACTGGGAGCGCCCGCTTGATGGCAAGGTCGCCATCGTGACGGGAGCGGCGCGCGGAATCGGTGCGACGATCGCCGAGGTGTTCGCCCGCGACGGCGCCCGCGTGGTCGCGATCGACGTCGAGTCGGCCGCCGAGGCGTTGGCCGAGACCGCCAGCCACGTCGGGGGAACCGCGTTGTGGCTCGACGTAACCGCCGAGGACGCCGTCGACAAGATCACCGAGCACCTGCGCGAGCACCACGGCGGACATGCCGACATCCTGGTCAACAACGCCGGCATCACCCGCGACAAGCTGCTGGCCAACATGGACGACGACCGCTGGGACGCCGTCCTGGCCGTCAATCTGCTTGCCCCACTTCGCCTTACCGAAGGGCTGGTGGGTAACGGCAGCATCGGCGAAGGCGGGCGGATCGTCGGCCTGTCGTCGATGGCCGGCATCGCGGGCAACCGCGGGCAGACCAATTACGCCACCAGCAAGGCCGGCATGATCGGCCTCACCCAGGCGCTGGCCCCGGAGCTCTACGGCAAGGGCATCACCATCAACGCCGTCGCACCGGGATTCATCGAAACCAAGATGACGGCCGCAATCCCGCTGGCCACCCGCGAGGTGGGCCGCCGATTGAATTCGCTGTTGCAGGGTGGGCAGCCGGTGGACGTCGCCGAGACCATCGCCTACTTCGCCAGCCCTGCGTCGAACGCGGTGACGGGCAACGTCATTCGCGTCTGCGGCCAGGCCATGCTGGGCGCATAGCTCCGAGGAGAACACCATGAATCAGCCAAGCGGCCTGAAGAACATGCTGCGCGCCGCGGCCGGGGCGCTGCCCGTCGTGTCCCGCGGAACCGGGCTTCCGACCCGCACGGTGACCGTCCAGGAATTGCCCATCGACAAGACCAACGTGGCCGAGTACGCCGCGGTCACCGGCCTGCGGTACGGCACCAACGTGCCGCTGACCTATCCGTTCGCGTTGACCTTTCCGGCGCTGATGTCTCTGGTGACCGGGTTCGACTTTCCTTTCGCCGCAATCGGATCGGTGCACACCGAAAACCACATCACGCAGTACCGCCCGATTGCGGTCACCGACACCGTCGGCGTGCACGTTCACGCCGAGAACTTGCGTGAACACCGAAAGGGGCTGCTGGTCGACCTGGTGACCGATGTCAGCGTCGGCAACGACATCGCGTGGCATCAGGTGACGACCTTCCTGCACCAGCAGCGCACCAGCCTGTCCGACGAGCCCAAGCCGCCGCCACAGAAGCAGCCGAAACTGCCCCCGCCCAGCACCGTCCTTCGCATCACCCCCGCCCAGATCCGGCGCTACGCCGGTGTCAGCGGTGATCACAACCCGATCCACACCAACCCGGTCGCGGCTAAGCTGTTCGGGTTCCCCACCGTCATCGCGCATGGAATGTACAGCGCTGCAGCGGTATTGGCTAATATCGAAGCCCGGATTCCGGATGCGGTGCAGTACTCGGTGCGGTTCGGCAAGCCGGTGGTGCTGCCCGCCACCGTTGGCCTCTACATCGACGGGGACGACAAGGGTTCTGCGGGCTGGGATATTTCGCTGCGCAATATCGCCAAGGGCTACCCGCACCTGACCGGTACCGTCCGGGCCCTCTAACCCGCGTGCGTCGGCCGACGGCCCAGCACGAGCACCTTCAATCCGTGTGCGCCGCAAGCGGTTAGCAGGAACACCAGGAACAACCACAGCGGCGGACGGGCGAGTTCCCAGACGAAGAGCGCGGCCCAGATCGGCGAGCCCTGGGTCACCGCGAGCACCCCGGCAGCACCGGCAAGCGATACCGCAGGCCCGTGCAGGTGCGACCCGACCGCCCAGTTGATCGCCAGGATCAGCGTCGATCCCGCCGCCGCGCCGGTCGCCAGGGATGGGGTGAGCATGCCGCCCGCCCCGCCGGCGCGCAGGAACAGCGCCGTGAGAAGCGGTTTGAGCACCAGAATCGCGGCCGCCGAGGACAACGTCATGGTGCTGGCGAGGCTGACGGTCAGGATGCTGCGGCCGTTGCCGGGCAACTCGGGCCACCAATGCGAGCAGGCGCCCATCACCAGCCCCGCCGCTGCGAGCGCCGGGATCAGCACCCATGTCCGCATCGCCTTGGCCGGCCGCGCCACCGCCATGAGCTGTTTGAACGCCAACCCCACCACCAGGGTCACCGGCGCCAGTATCAGCCCGTGCGCGGTGAGTAGGTACGTCGACTCGCTGGTGGGCCAGGCCAGGGTGGCCTGGTCGTGGGTGACGGCCGAGCAGACCGCGACCGCCAGGCTGGAGGTGAGGAACGCCGCACCCAGCGCCCGCGGGTGCCAGGTGCTGAGCATGATCCGCGCGGCGAACAGCGCGCCTGCCAGCGGCACCGCGTAGACCGCGCCGAGTCCCGCGCCGGCCGCGCAGGCCAGCAGGATCTCCCGGTCCCGGGCGGACAGTCGCTTGAGCCACGCCGTCGCGAAATCGCCGAGCGCGGCGGCGAACTGGCGGGGCGCTCCCTCACGGCCGAGGGAGGCGCCGGAGCCCACCAGCAACACCTGCAGCGCGGCGTCGACGCTCCACGCGAACCGCGGCACCGGCTCGTGGCGTTCGATGGTCTGGGCGAGCGGCGGCACCTCGGCGCGGCGGCGCAACATCCACCAGCCGAATCCCGCCAGCGCGCCGCCGACCGCGGGCCCCAGGGCGCGGCGGACCGGGCTGCTACCGGTGATCCCGTTGAGCAGCGTGCCGAAACTGTAGTGGTAGGTAGCGTGTTCGACGAACCGCAGGAAAGAGGTCGCCGCCAATCCGGCGACCCCGGCCAGTAATCCGACGATGATTACCGCGCAGAAGAACTCGATGTTGCGGCGGGGCAATCGAGCCGAGGAGGCCACCCGTATGAATCTAGGGGCTATCCGCCCACGGCGCTGGGTCCGCCCTTCTCGGGCCGCGCCGCGGCGGCCTCCCGTTCCTCGGGCGCACCCCGCAGACCGTGCCAGAACAGGTTGATCATCAGCTCGGCCGCCTCGTCGACATCGATGTCACCCGTGCTCAGCCGATTGGCGGTCGCCTCGCCCGCGCCCACGAGCGCCACGGCCATCATCTCGTGTTCGCGTTCCGGCCGCGGGTTGCGACTACCCGACCGCACCAGGCCCGCGACCAGATCGATGATCTGCTCACGGCCCTCGCGGATCACGTGGGCAAACGCCTGAGAGCTGGTGGCCTGGGAGTACATCACGATCCACGACGCCCGGTTGGCGTCGATGTAGCGCATGAACGACCCGATGGCGTTGCGCAGCAATTCTTTCGGGCTCTGCGTGAAGTCGATGTCGGCGCGGACCGCGTCGATGAATCGGCCCAGTTCTCGGTTCAGGCAGGCGCCGAACAGGTCTTCCTTCGAGCCGTAGTAGAGATACAGCATCGGCTTGGAGATCTGCGCCTCGGCGGCGATCGCGTCCATCGAGGTCTCGTGGTAGCCGTTGACCGAGAACATCTGGACGGCGGCGTCGAGCATCTGCTGCTCGCGGACGGCGCGCGGTAATCGCTTGGTACCACCCGCCATCGCTTGCCTCTCTAGCCCGTCTATCTGACTCCAGGGTAAGCAATGCGCTGTTGCAACACACGCCTCAGTGGCCGCACGCGGGGCTGCGGCCCTTCATCATGGCCACCCGCCCCAGGGAGTCGTCGACCCGCTGCGCCGGTAATTCGCCTGCGACCACTGCCTTTTCCAGCCGGTCCAGGACCGCGGGCACCTCATCGGTGGTGACCCACAGCGCGACGTCGGTGCCGGCCTGCAAGGTGCGCAGCACCGCCTCGGCAACGCCGTACCGGTCGGAGATCGCACCCATGCTGGACAGGTCGTCGGTGAACACCGGGCCGTTGAACGGTGCGGCGCCATAGCCCGAACCCTTGCGCAGCAACTGCACCGCCGCGGCGCTCAGGCTGGCCGGGTCGTCGCCGGTAAGCCCGGGAACCTGCAGGTGGCCCAGCATCACTCCGACCGGAGCCTTGGTGACCAATTCCCGATACGGCACCAGGTCGACGTTCTGCAGATCGCGCAGCGGCGGCGTCACGACGCCACCGGTGTGTGAGTCGCCCGAGCCATGCCCGTGGCCCGGGAAGTGCTTGAGCACCGGGAGCAGCCCGGCATCCCGCAAGCCTTGTGCGTACGCCCCGGCGTAGGTGGTGACCGTGGTGGGATCGCCGCCGAACGAGCGGTCGCCGATTACGCCGTCGGTGGCGTCGGTGACGTCGACGACGGGGGCGAAGTCGACGGTGATGCCCAAGTCGTGCATCTTCTTGCCACGGTCGGCCGCCAAGTCGTGGACCTGCTGCACCGTTTGCGTTTGCGCCAGCTCACGCGGCGACGGCGACGACCCGATCAGCGACCTCAGTCGCGACACCCGGCCGCCCTCTTCGTCGACGCTGACCGCGAGCGGGAGCGGTCCCGCCTTGCCGGCGATGTCGGCCAGCGGGCCCTTGAAGATCGACAGGTCCGTCCAGCTGCCGATGAAGATGCCACCGACGTGATAGCCGTTGACGACCGCGCGGGCATCGTCGGAGTTCTTCACGCCCACCATCAGCAGCTGGGCCAGCTTGTCGCGCACCGACAGCTTGGTGAGGTCACCGCAGGCCGGCGGCGCCGGAGCGGCCACGGGTTTGCTGACCGGCGTCGACGACGGTGGCCGCGCATCGTGGTGGGCGCAGGCTGCGATCAGCGCTGATGCGGCGGCAAACACAGCCAAGGTGCGCGAAAATGCCATCGGGCCATGTTTTCACGGCGAGTGTTTCGCGCTGGGCGCCAGGGGGCATCAACTTTTACGTTGCTGATCGGGGGGCCAGCGAGCCCAGTTGACTGGCAGGGAGGAGCCAGCGGTGGCCGGGTTCTGTGTGGTGTCCGCGGCCAGCATCGCGGTGGGGCTGTCGATCGGTGCCGCCGCGACCGTCGGGGTCACCCTCGCCGTGGCCGACCATTCCGTCACACCGGCGCAGACCCGTCCGGCCCCGCGCAGCCTTCCCGGGCCCTACCAGGTGGATTACGGTGACCGCTGTTTCCACGGACACTGCCTGCCGACCGACTGCAAGCAGTCGTGTGTGAGCGAACTGCCGCCGCAATTGCGTCCCTAGGCGGGACTCACGCTCGAAGGACGGCTACCGCACTTCTGCTAGGTTGTCGCTAGGTCGTGCCCACAAAGCCCGAGGAGTTGTCGATGAACCGGATCATTGCGCCCGCCGCAGCGAGCGTCGTGGTCGGATTGTTGCTCGGAGCGGCCGCGATCTTCGGGATCACGTTGATGGTGCAGCAAGACACGAAACCGCCACTTCCCGGGGGCGATCCGCAGTCGTCAGTGCTCAACCGGGTCGAATACGGCAACCGTAGCTAGCGGCGATCGCAAGCCCGGCCAAGCCGGGCGCAGCGGGTCGCCACGATCGGATTTAGCGAAGGGGACTCCGACCGGCGGGCCGGTCTCGGATTCGCCGGTCGCTCCCGTCTCCCGTCGGTGGTTGTGGTTGGTCGGGGCGATCACGTGCGCGCTCACGTTCGCGCAGTCTCCGGGCCGGGTCTCCCCCGACACCAAACTCGACCTGACCGCCAACCCGCTGCGCTTCCTGGCCCGCGCCACCAACCTGTGGAACAGCGAGTTGCCGTTCGGCCAGGCGCAGAACCAGGCCTACGGATATCTGTTCCCGCATGGGACGTTCTTCGTGGCCGGCCACCTGCTCGGACTGCCCGGATGGGTCACCCAACGGCTGTGGTGGGCGCTGCTGCTCACCGTCGGCTTCTGGGGGGTGTTGCGGGTCGCCGAGGCGCTGGGGGTCGGAAGCCCGGCCTCGCGGGTGATCGGGGCGGCCGCGTTCGCGCTGTCGCCGAGGGTGCTCACCACGCTGGGGTCGATCTCGTCGGAAACCCTGCCGATGATGCTGGCGCCGTGGGTGTTGCTGCCCACGATTTTGGCTTTGAAATCAGGGGGGCGGGCCTCGAGCAACAGGTCGGTGCGGGCACTGGCCGCCCAAGCCGGCCTGGCCGTCGCGTTGATGGGCGCGGTCAACGCCATCGCGACGTTGGCCGGCTGCCTGCCCGCGGTGATCTGGTGGGCATGTCACCGGCCGAATCGGCTGTGGTGGCGTTACACCGGCTGGTGGCTGCTGGCCCTGTCGCTGGCAACGCTGTGGTGGGTGGTGGCGTTGGTGATGCTGCGGGTCATCAGTCCGCCCTTCCTGGACTTCATCGAATCCTCCGGCGTGACAACGGAATGGTCGTCGCTCACCGAGATACTGCGGGGCACCGACAGCTGGACGCCGTTCGTGGCGCCGACCGCGACGGCGGGCGCGCCGCTGGTGATCGGGTCGGCGGCCATCCTGGGCACCTGCCTGGTCGCCGCGGCCGGACTGGCGGGGCTGGCCAGCCCCGCGATGCCCGCTCGGGGACGGCTGGTGACGATGCTGATGGTCGGCGTCGTGTTGATGGCCGTCAGCTACAGCGGTGGGTTGGGCTCGCCGCTGGCCCACCAGGCGCAGGCCTTCCTGGACGCCGCCGGTGCGCCGCTGCGCAACGTGCACAAGCTGGGCTTGGTGATCAGGATCCCGGTGGTGCTGGGCTTGGCTCAGCTGCTGGGCAGGATACCGCTGCCGGGCAGCGCGCCAATGTCCGTGTGGCTGCGCGCGTTCGCCCATCCGGAGCGCGACAGGCGCGTCGCGACCGCGGTGGTGATTCTGACCGCGCTGCTGGTCAGCACCTCGCTGGCGTGGACCGGTCGGCTGACCCCGCCGGGCACCTTCAGCGCGATCCCGCCGTACTGGCATCAAGCGGCCGACTGGCTCACCGAACACAACACCGGCAAACCGCAGCCCGGGCGGGTGCTGGTAGTCCCGGGCGCACCGTTCGCCACCCAGGTATGGGGCACCAGCCACGACGAACCGCTGCAGGTGCTCGGCAGCAGCCCGTGGGGGGTACGCGACTCCATCCCGTTGAACCCGCCGCAAACCATTCGGGCGCTGGACTCGGTGCAACGCCTGCTCGCCGCCGGCCGACCGTCCGCAGGCCTGGCCGATACCCTTGCCCGACAAGGCATTTCGTACCTCGTGCTGCGTAACGATTTGGACCCCGATACGTCGCGCTCGGCACGGCCGATCCTGGTGCACCGCGCCATCGAAGGCTCACCGGGGCTGTCAAAGGTCGCGCAGTTCGGCTCGCCGGTGGGTCCTGGCACGTTGGCCGGCTTCGTCGCGGACAGCGGACTGCGGCCGCGGTACCCCGCGGTGCAGATCTACCGGGTCGGCCCGCCCGACGCCGGCGATCCCGGCGCGCCGTACTTCGTCGACGCCGACCGGCTGGCCCGCGTCGCCGGCGGCCCGGAAGCGTTGCTGCGTCTCGACGAACGGCGGCGCCTTACAGGCGAGCCCCCGCTGGGGCCGGTGCTGATGACAGCCGACGCGCGGGGCACCGGTCTGCCCGTGCCGCTGGTGACCGTCACCGACACTCCGGTGGCCCGCGAAACCGACTACGGCCGGGTGGACCAACATTCGTCGGCCATTCGGGCGGCGGGCGATGCGCGGCATACCTACAACCGGGTGCCCGATTACCCCGTCCCCGGCGCCGACCCGGTGCTCGGTGCCTGGAACGGCGGCCGGGTCACCGTATCGAGCTCGGCGTCGGATTCCACCGCGATGCCCGACGTCGCACCGGCGACCTCCCCGGTGGCCGCGATCGACGGCGACCCGGCGACCGCGTGGGTGTCCAATTCGCTGCAGGCCGCGGTCGGCCAGTGGCTGCAGGTCGATTTCGATCACCCGGTGACCAACGCGGCGATCACGGTGACACCCAGCGCCACGGCCGTCGGCGCCCAGGTCCGCCGTGTCCTCATCGAAACCGCCAACGGCAGCACCACTTTGCGGTTCGACGAGCCGGGCAAGCCGCTGGCCGCCGCGCTGCCCTACGGCGAAACCCCGTGGGTGCGGATCACCGCGGCGGGCACCGACGACGGCTCCCCGGGCGTCCAATTCGGCATCACCGACCTGTCGATCACGCAATACGACGCGTCTGGCTTCGCCCATCCGGTCGACCTGCGGCACACCGTCAACGTCCCCGGGCCGCCGCCGGGCTCGGCGGTCGCGGGATGGGACCTGGGGTCGGAACTGCTCGGCAGGCCGGGCTGCGCCCCGGCACCCGACGGCATGCGCTGCGCGGCGTCGATGGCCTTGGCACCGGAAGAGCCGGTCAACTTCAGCCGGACGCTGACCGTTCCGGCGCCGACGACGGTGCGCCCGATGGTGTGGGTGCGACCACGGCAGGGCCCCAAGCTGGCCGACCTGGTCGCCGAGCCGAACACGACCCGGGCTCGAGGTGACGCCGACACGGTGGACATCCTCGGTTCGGCGTACGCCGCCACCGACGGGGACCCGGACACCGCGTGGACGGCGCCGCAGCGGGTGGTGCAGCACAAGACCCCGCCCACGTTGACGCTCACCCTGCCGCATCCCACCGAGGTCACCGGGTTGCGACTGGTTCCCAGCGCCTCGGCGCTGCCCGCGCACCCGACGACGGTGGCGGTCAACCTGGGCGACGGCCCGCAGGTCGCCGAACTGAAGCCCGGCGAGCCGGCAATCCTGCCCCTGAAGTCGCGGGTGACGGACACCGTGACCGTCAGCATGCTGGACTGGGAAGACATCATCGACCGCAACGCGTTGGGCTTCGACCAGCTCAAGCCGCCGGGCCTGGCCGAGATGGCGGTGCTGGGCACCGACGGCAAGCCGATCGCGCCCGCCGATGGCGCCCGCAACCGCGTCCGCGCTATCACCGTCGACTGCGACCACGGTCCGGTGATCGCCGTCGCGGGCCGGTTCGTGCATACCTCGATCCACACCACGGTCGGCGCGCTGCTGGATGATGCTCCCGTTCCGGCGGTGGCATGCGACCGCGACCCGATCGCGTTGCCGGCGGGGCAGCAGGAACTGTTGATCAGCCCCGGCGCCCAGTTCGTCGTCGACGGCGCCGAGCTGTCGACCCCGGCCGCCGCCGCGCCAGCGAGCACCGTGCAGGTCCCGACCTGGCGAACCTGGGGTCCGGACCGCCGCGAGGTGCAGGCTCCCCCGTCGGCCGCCACCCGGGTGCTGGTCATTCCCGAAAGCATCAACCCCGGTTGGGTGGCCCGCACCGGCACCGGGACGCGATTGACGCCGGTCGCCGTCAACGGCTGGCAGCAGGGCTGGGTGGTGCCGGCCGGGGATCCCGGCGCCATCACGCTGACGTTCGCCTCCAACTCGCTGTACCGGACCGGTCTGGTGGTGGGGCTGTCGTTGTTGCCGCTGCTGGCCGTGCTCGCATTGTGGCGCACCCGCAGACGGCGCGACGAGGATCCGCCCGCGCAACCCTGGCAGCCGGGGGCGTGGGCGGCGGTCGCGGTGGTCGCGGCCGGGGCACTGATCGCCGGGGTGGCCGGCGTCATCGTCACCGGCGCGGCCCTGGGCCTGCGGTACGCGCTGCGCCGGCGGCGCTCTGACGGCGTCACCGTGCTGTTGAGCGCGGGCGGGCTGGCGTTGGCCGGTGCGGCACTGTCCCGGCATCCCTGGCGGTCGGTAGACGGGTATGCCGGACATTGGGCGCATGTGCAGCTGCTGGCGCTGATTTCGCTTGCCGTGCTTGCCGTTTCCGCTGTGACTACAACCAATCGGGAGCCCGATCGGGCGCGCGAACCCCGCAACGAGTAGCGCCGCGGGTATTGGCTGGCGGTTTATCAACTGATTGACTGGTTATGCCGGTTGGTGTCACCGTCACCGTCCGAGGAGTTACGGCCATGGGCTGGTTAGCAGCACCCGAATATTGGCTGGGCAGACTGGTGCTCGAGCGCGGGGCCGCGACGATCTACCTGCTCGCGTTCGTCGTGGCCGCCACCCAATTCCGGGCGCTGATCGGCGAGCACGGCATACTGCCCGTCCCGCGGTTGTTGGCTGCGCTGTCATTTTGGCGAATCCCCAGCATCTTTCACGTGCGCTATTCCGATCGATTGTTCGCGGCGGTCGCCTGGTTCGGTGCGGCCCTGTCGGCCGCGGTCGTCGCCGGTGCCGCCGATGCGGTGCCGTTGTGGGCCGCGATGGTGATGTGGCTGACGCTGTGGGTGCTCTACCTGTCGATCGTCAACGTCGGGCAGACCTGGTACGCGTTCGGCTGGGAATCGCTGCTGCTGGAGGTCGGGTTCTTGATGATCTTTCTCGGCAACGACCACGTGGCGCCGCCGGTGCTCACGCTGTGGATGGCCCGCTTGTTACTGTTCCGAGTCGAATTCGGCGCGGGCCTGATCAAGCTGCGCGGCGACTCGTGCTGGCGCGATCTGACGTGCTTGTACTACCACCATGAGACGCAGCCCATGCCCGGGCCGTTGAGCTGGCTCTTTCACCACCTACCCAAGCCGCTGCACCGAATTGAGGTGGCGGGCAACCACTTCGCGCAGCTGATCGTGCCGTTCGGGTTGTTCGCCCCGCAGCCGGCGGCCAGCGTGGCCGCGGCGATCATCGTGGTGACCCAGCTGTGGCTGGTGGCCTCCGGCAACTTCGCCTGGCTCAACTGGGTGACGATCCTGCTGGCGTGCAGCGCCATTGACGACTCGGCAGTGGCGCGACTGTTCGGGGGACCCTCACATCCGGCGTTGTCGGCGCCCCCGCCGTGGTTCGCCGCCCTGGTGATCGCTTTCACGGTGTTGGTGCTGTTCATGAGCTACTGGCCGGTGCGCAACATGCTCTCCTCTGGCCAGCGAATGAACATGTCGTTCAATGCATTTCACTTGGTCAACACCTACGGCGCCTTCGGCAGCGTCGGACGCATCCGCCGGGAGGTGGTGATCGAAGGCACCGACGACACGATCATCACCGCGCAGACGGTCTGGAAGGAATACGACTTCAAGGGCAAACCGGGCGCGGTGCGCCGGCTGCCCCGGCAGTGGGCGCCATACCATTTGCGGCTGGACTGGCTGATGTGGTTCGCCGCCATCTCGCCGGGCTACGCGCAGCCTTGGCTGATACCGCTGCTGGAGCGGCTGCTGCGCAACGATCGGCCGACACTGCGCTTGTTGCGGCGCAACCCCTTTCCGGAAGCACCGCCACGCCATGTGCGCGCACAGCTCTACCAGTACCGCTTCACCACCCCGGCCGAGCTGCGCCGCGATCGCGCGTGGTGGCATCGCACGCTGATCGGCGGTTACGTCCCGCCCATTTCACTGCCGGCGGCGGCGTCAGGCTACTTTTGATAGGAGAGCGCCCCGGTACCGGCGAGCTTTCCGCCCTCGACGATCAGGTACTCGGGGCGGATGGGCCTGCCGTTGAACCAGCTCTCCAGCACCTCCCGGGTGCCCGCCGCGTAGCGCGCCTGGGCGGACAACGTGGTGCCCGAAACATGTGGCGTCATAGCATTATTCGGCATGGTGCGCCATGGGTGATCCTGCGGCGGCGGCTGCGGATACCACACATCGCCCGCGTAGCCTGCGAGTTGGCCGCTTTTCAGCGCGTCCGCGATCGCTTCCGGGACGGTTTCCTCGGCGCGGGCCGTGTTGACGACGTAGGAGCCTCGCCGCATCGTGGACAGCAACTTCTTGTCGAACATCCTGCGGGTCTCTTCGTAGAGCGGTGAGTGAATGGACACCACGTCGACGGCCTTCACCAGTGACGCCACGTCGGGGTGATATTTGACGTTCAGTTCCCTTTCCACCTCGGTCGGAAGCCGGCGGGTGTCGGTGTAGTGCAAATTGACGTCGAAGGGCGCCAGCCTGCGCAATACCGCACGCCCGATCCGGCCGGCGGCGATCAAGCCGACGTCCATGCCTTCCAGGTCGTAGGCGCGCTCCACGCAATCGGCGATGTTCCACCCGCCCTCGGTGGCCCACCGGTGCGACGGGACGAAATTGCGTACCAGCGCGAGGATTTGCATCACCGTGTGCTCGGCGACGCTGATGCTGTTGCTGTAGGTCACCTCGGCCACGGTGATGCCGCGTTCTTTGGCCGCATCGAGGTCCACGTGGTCCGATCCGATTCCGGCGGTCAGCGCGAGGTTGAGCCTGGGCGCCTTGGCGATGCGCTCCTTCGTCAGATACGCCGGCCAAAACGGTTGCGAGATAACGATGTCCGCGTCGGAAAGTTCGCGCTCGAATTCCGAGTCCGGCCCGTCCTTGTCGGATGTCACCACCAACTCGTGACCGCCGTCTTCGAAGAACTTGCGCAGACCCAGCGCACCCGAGACGCAGCCGAGCAGCTCACCGGGCGTGAAATCGATCGCCGACGGCGTCGGCACCGTGCTGCCGTCCGGGTAGCCCTCAATCGCCGGGATGCGCTCGCGCGCGTACCGCGGCGGATAGCCGTCCACGGGGTCGGGGTAAAGCACCATCACACACTTGGCCATCGACGTTCCTCCTTGACTGGCAACCACTTCCAGTCTGCGAGTACGACGCACGGGGTGTCCAAGACATGATTCCGACCAGCCGATAGGCGACGCCGATCACCGCAGGACGTGCCCTGTCAGCGCTGCTCGTTGACCGCCGCACCGATGCGCGCATCGCGAGCGGTCTGTCGCAGTGCCCGGACCAACACCGAGCCCGGTTCGGCGCGATTCGTTACCAGCGCAATCAGTGCGGTGACCGACGGGCGCTGCAGCCGCAGCACGCTGATCCCCGCGGGGATTCCCAGTGTGTGGATCCAGGGCTGCGGCACGATGCTCGCCCACCGGCCGGTGCGGACGTGCGCAAGCAGCGCCACCACCGAGTCGGTTTCCAGCTGAGGGGCCACCTGTAGGCCCTGGGTGGCCAACGCGTCATCGATGACCCGGCGCCCACGCATTCCCTGAGTCAGCAAGCACAGCGGGAGGTGCACCGCGTCGGCCCATGCGATGTCTTCGGCTGCACCGTCGAGCAGTTCGGGTGCGGCGATCAGCACGGGCTGCTCGTGGTAGAGCGGGGTGACCAGCAGGTCGGCGGTGTCCTGTTGATCCGGGTAGAGGATGCCCGCGTCCAATTCAAACCGGCGGACCCGCTCGACGATACCGGCCGAACGGAGATTGACTTCGAGCTGGACCCGCACCAGCGGATGCGCCGTGCAGAACGGATCCGTCAACAGCGCAACGGTAGTCGAGGCGGCGGGAACCACCCCGAGCCGGAGCTCACCCGTCAGTCCCGTCTGCAGGGCCGTGACTTCCTGCTTGAGTGCGTCGCGATCGGCCAGAATCCGCCGCGCCCAGTGCACCAGCCGCTCGCCTTCCGGCGTCAGGCCTTCGAACTTCTGCCCGCGCCGCACCAGCGGAACGTTGAGTTCGGACTCCAGCTTGCGGATGGCTTCGGACAGTGCGGGCTGCGACACGTAGCAGGCGCTCGCCGCGCGCGCGAAGTGGCGCTCTTGAGCGAGTGCGACGAAATACTCCAGCTGGCGGAACAGCATGACTTATTCGATTTCTTCCGATGAAATTCCTTGTTGCGGAAATAGAGTCGCGGCCGTCTCCTTAAACACCCGTGCTATCTCTGTGACCAAAATGTGGCCGAATAGTACGCGCTATCAAACTATCTTAACGATCGGCAGATTCGGCAGCAGAGGAACTTCTGTCATTACACACGAGGAGAACATGGATTTCGAAGGTGGGCATATCCGGGACCTGCTGGCTTTGGCGCAGCGGGCGTTACAGGGCGACAACATCAGCAAGGAATTGCTGTGCACGGCCGCCGTCCAGGTGATCGACGATCCTCCCCGGGACGGAATTCTGCGCAGCCTCGCCGATCACGTGTGCCAGGCCGTTTTCGACTGGACCTGCTTTGACGGCTCACGTGCGCGACTCGAGGGCGTCATCGAGGGCTACAAAATGGCCGCCAGCACACTCGAGTTCGATGAGCGGCTGAACAAGCTTCGGCACTAGCCCTACAGCGTCTCGTCCAACTCGCCGAGGCGGTCGGTCAACCGCAGGTTCTCGGAGTAGTCGACCGGGCAGCAGATCAGCGAGACTCCGTCGTCGGCGAGCGCGGCCTTCAGCGTCGGCAACAGTTCCTCGGCGCTGTTGATTCGATAGCCTTTGGCGCCAAAGCTTTCCGCATACTTTACGATGTCGGGGTTGCCGAACCGCACGTAGTGGTGCTCGCCGAGCTCGAGGTCCATCTTCCACTCGATCAGGCCGTAACCGCCGTCCTCCCAAATCAGCACGACCAGCGGTATCCGCTCCCGAACGGCGGTTTCGATCTCCTGCGAGTTCATCAGGAAAGCCCCGTCGCCGACGACGGCCAGCACCTTCGACTCCGGCTCGGCCAACTTGACCCCGAGCGCGCCCGGCAGTGCGAAACTCATGGTGGACAGACCATTTGAGACCAGGCAGGTGTTCCGCTCGTACGTCGGGTAGAGCCGGGCCATCCACATTTTGGTGGCACCGGTGTCGACCAGCACGACGTCGCCGCGGCCCAGCGCCGCACGGGTGTCGGCGACGACCCGCGCGGGCGCCAACGGGTAGCGCGAATCCTGTTGCCCCCGAGTGAATTCCTCGTTGAGCAGACCGGAGCCGGGGATTTCGGGATCTGCATCGAAGACATGGTCCTCGAGTGCCTCGGTCAGCGCGTCGAGCGAGGCGCTGATGTCACCGATGATGCCGACGTCGACCGAATAGTGCGCGTCGACCTCGGCCGGGAAGCGGTGCACGTGAATGATCTTCTTGTCGGCCTTGGGGTTGATCCGGACGGGGTCGAACTCCTGCAGTTCGTAACCGACCGCGATGACGGCGTCGGCGTTGTCGAACCCGAAGTTGACGTAGTCGTGTCGCATGAACCCGAGCGTCCCGATGGCATTGGGGTGGTCGTCGGGCATGACGCCCTTGCCGTGGAATGTGTTGGCCACCGGGATGCCGAATTTCTCGGAGAACCGCAACAGCGCCTTGGTCGCGTCGGAACGGGCGGCGCCGTGCCCGGCCAGCACCACCGGCCGCTTGGCGTTGCGCAGGATGTCGACCGCGCGCGCCACCTGGCGGAAAGCCGGCGCATCCGCGTGAACGACGTTGCGCGGCAACGGGGTCAGGTCGTAGTCGGCCTCATCGGCGTCGATGTTCTCGGGCACGGCGAGGTACACCGCCGCCGGGCGTTCGGTCTCGGCCAATTTGAAGGCTTTGCGGACCATCTCCGGTATGGCGTTCACGGTCGGGATGCCTGCAGCCCACCGGGTGATCGGGGCGAACATCGACACCAGGTCGACGTACTGGTGCGACTCCTTGTACTGACGGTCCTGACCCACCTGCGCGGAGATCGCAACCAGTGGGGTGCTGTTGGTGGTGGCGTCGGCGACGCCCAGTTGCATGTTGATGGCACCGGGGCCCAGCGTCGAAGACACCACCGCCGCCCGCCCGGTGACCCGGCCGTACATCTCGGCCATAAACGACGCGGCCTGCTCGTGGCGGGTCAGCACATAGCGGATGTTCGACGAGGCCAACGCCTGCACGAATCGGATGTTCTCCTCGCCGGGCAGCCCGAAGACCACGGAAACGCCCTCATTTTCCAGGCACTTGACTATCAGCTCGGCAGCTTTGCTCATCTGGGACCTCCCTAAAGGGAACGATAGTGGCAGGCTAGATGTTGGACGTTTCAGCTATCGATCAAGACGAACCAGATGAAGGAGGGCCACCGTGGCGATTGCCACCATCAACCCGGCCACCGGCGAGACAGTCAAAACCTTCACCCCCGCAACAGACGACGAAGTCGAGGCAGCCATTGCCCGCGCTCACGAGCGGTTCCTCGACTACCGCCATTCCACCACGTTCGCCCAGCGCGCCGAGTGGGCCAACGCCACGGCCGACCTGCTGGAGAAAGAGGCCGACGATGTCGCGGCCATGATGACCCTGGAAATGGGGAAGACCCTGGCCTCGGCGAAGGGCGAAGCACTGAAGTGCGCCAAGGGTTTTCGTTACTACGCCGAGAACGCCGAGAAAATGCTGGCCGACGAGCCGGCCGAGGCGTCGAAGGTCGGCGCGAAGCGGGCCTACACCCGCTGGCAGCCGCTCGGCGTGGTGTTGGCCGTCATGCCGTGGAACTTTCCGCTGTGGCAGGCCGTCCGGTTCGCCGCACCGGCGCTGATGGCCGGCAACGTCGGCATCCTCAAGCACGCGTCCAACGTGCCGCAGTCCGCGCTGTATCTGTCCGACGTCATCGCCCGCGGCGGTTTTCCGGACGGCTGCTTCCAGACGCTGCTGGTCTCGTCCAGTGCGGTCGAGAAGATCCTGCGCGACCCGCGAGTGGCCGCGGCCACGCTGACCGGCAGCGAGCCGGCCGGCCAGTCGGTGGCCGCCATCTGCGGTGACGAGATCAAGCCCACCGTGATGGAGCTCGGCGGCAGCGACCCGTTCATCGTCATGCCGTCCGCGGACCTCGACGAGGCCGTCAAGACCGCGGTCACCGCCCGGGTGCAGAACAACGGCCAATCGTGCATCGCCGCCAAGCGGTTCATCGTCCACGCCGACATCTACGACACCTTCGTGGACAAGTTCGTCGAGCGGATGGAAGCCCTGAAGGTCGGCGACCCCACCGACCCGGACACCGACGTGGGTCCGCTGGCCACCGAGTCGGGCCGCGACGAGATCGCCAAGCAGGTCGACGACGCCGCGGCGGCGGGCGCCAAGGTCCGGATCGGCGGCAAGACTCCCGACCGGCCCGGGTGGTTCTACCCGCCGACGGTGGTCACCGACATCACCAAGGACATGGCGCTCTACACCGAAGAGGTCTTCGGACCGGTCGCCTCGATGTACCGCGCCTCGGACATCGACGAGGCCATCGAGATCGCCAACGCGACCACGTTCGGGTTGGGGTCCAACGCCTGGACCAACGACGTAGCCGAGCAGGAACGCTTCATCGATGACATCGAGGCCGGACAGGTCTTCATCAATGGGATGACCGTGTCCTACCCCGAACTCGGGTTCGGCGGCGTCAAGCGCTCCGGTTACGGCCGCGAACTCGCGAGCCTCGGCATCCGCGCGTTCTGCAACGCCAAGACGGTCTGGGTCGGCTAGCTATCAGGGCTGGCTAGGCACTGGCGCCGACGAGGGCCTTCGCGTCCTCGTCGGCGAACGTGTCCTCCAGCGCCACCGGCGAGTAGTCGAGGTCGATCTCACCGACCGGGCGCCAGCGTGCGCTGCTGATGGTGCCGAGCCGTCGCATGCCCTTGTCGGCCGCGTACTGCATGAACTCTTCCACCGACAGGCCGAAGGGCATCGGATCGTAAAGGGAGAAACCCTCTTCGATCAGTCGCAGTCCGAGCGGCATCAACTCGTTCATCCGCGTTTCGAAGACGCCCCAGTTGGCGTCGTCGGCGGCGACGTGGCGCCGGCAGGTGAAGGTGCCCCACGCCATGTGGCGGCGCTCGTCGTCGCCGATGCGCCGGACCAACTCCTGCATGCCGGGCAGGATGCCGCGTTCCACGCAGATCTTGTGCCAGCCGAAGTACCCGGTCAGCGCCAGCATGCCCTCGACCATGTGGTTGTAGGTGACCGACGCACGGACCTGCGCAGCCGGTGACGGGTCGAGTGATAACGCGTTAAGACAGTCGGGCAGCTCTTCGTAGAAGATCGTCCGGTAGGTGGGGATGTCATCGAGGTACTCGTGCAGGTCGCCGGTGATGCCCACGGCGTCGAGCCACATGCGGAACACCTGGACGTGCTTGGCTTCCTCGAACGCGAACTGCGTCAGGTACATCTCGTCGCCCAGCCGGCCCTCAACCCGCATCGCGGACATAAACGGCTGAATGTCCTCGGTCACCGCCTCCTCGCCGGCGATGAACTCGGCGCACAGCCGGGTGGCGTAGTGTCGCTCATCCTCGGTTAGCCGCTCCCAGTCCGCGCGGTCGCGGGAGAAGTCGATGTCGGCCGGATTCCAGAATTTCGCATTGCCGCCGGCAAACAGCTTGAGCGGCAAGCTATCCCAGTTGAGTCCGCCGGCAACCATCGAGCCCGAGTGTGTGCGTGTCATGTGACCTCCTCAGATCGCATTGGGGTTGAATTCCTGGAGGCGTTGGGTCTCGCGGAGAACGCGGCCGCCAGCACCGCCACGAGCCTGCGCACGGCCAGCGCGGGCTGCTCCGGAGTGGGCTCGTCGAGCCCGAGGACCGGATCCAACCCGCGCATGTAGGGCGCCAGCGCCAGATGCGGAAAGATCAACAGCAGCAACGACATCAACGCATCGGTGTCCGACTCAGGATGCAGGTCGCCGCGGGTGTGCGCGTCGCGGACGAGCGGCCGCATCACCGCCAGGTAGTGACGATGAATGACGTTCTGCACGCTGACGCGGGCCTCGGTGTCGACTTCGAGGGTCGCGGCCGCGTGCAGCGCGCGTTCGTGCGGGTGGTCTGCGAAGTAGGCCACCCACGCGTCGAGCCAGTCGGTCAGGAACTCGAAGAACGGCCGGCTTGGATCCAGCTCGCGGATGCGGTCCTCCATGTAGGCGCGCACCCGCAGGCTCGCGATGTCGGCGATGAAGGCATACAGATCGCGCTTGTCGGCGAAGTACTGGAACAGGCTGCCCTTGGCGACTCCGGCGCGGCGCGCGATGACGTTGAGGCTGCCCCGGGAAAATCCGTGCGCCCCGAACTCCGCCTCCGCGGCCTCGATTATCGCCGCGCGACGAGCGGGGTCGACCCGCGCCCACGTCACCGTCGGCATGTGCCTCCTCGCGTCGATGACCACTGGTCATTCTACTGTGAGGCAGCTCACAGTCAAGGGGGGGTTTCCCCGGCCCAACGTGAAACTAACTTCACGCTCGGCGCCCAACGTGAAGCTAACTTCACGTTCGGCAGGGAGGATCTGAGCTCTCGAGTGGGCGGACCCGTCAGGGCCGCATCTGGTAGGCGCCGTTGATCGGAAGGACGTGTTCCTTCCAGATCTGGTCGTAGCTCGAGGGGTCGTGCACCGGGCGGCGGATCATCCGCAGCGCGAACCGGGCCTGCGCGTCCGTCGTCGCCGGTTTGTCGCTCAGCTCCACGGCGTAGGTATTGAAGTCGCGGACCAGTACGGCGAAGATCCCGTCGATCAACGCCGGGTCCACGCCCGACAGCCCGGCCTCCTCGAGGATGAGCTGCGCGTAGGGCACCGTCGCGAACAACTGGCCGACGGCGAAGGCGAAGTCGATGTCCTTCTGCTGCGCCGCGTCGGGGGTGGCGCTGGCCAGCATCTCGGCGAGCACGTCGATCTGGTTGCGCAGCAGCGTGACGTTGGGCAGCTGCGCGAAGCTGTCAAACGGCGTCCGCCAGTCACCGAAGCGCACCTTGCCCAGGCCGCCGGTGGGTCCCTGCGTGAACAGGAACTTGTCGTCCGACGCGTCATCGCGGCGGCCGATCACGGGCAGCTCGGCGTTGGGCGCGAACAGGAAGTTGGGCATGAATTTGGCGAGCAGCCCGATGTTGATGTGGACGGTGCCCTCCAGTCGGGGCAGCAGCCCGATCTCGCGGGCCATCGCCTCGAAGATGGTGTCCTTCTCGACGCCCTTGGCGGCGATGACGTCCCACAGCGCGGTGATGACGCGCTCGCCTTCGCTGGTGATCTTCGCCTTGGTGAGCGGACTGTACAGCAGGTAGCGCCGGTCGGACGCCGACGCGCTGCGCATGTAGTCGCTGGCGCGGGTCGCGACCAGCTTCATGGCGGCCAGCCGCACATAAGCGTCGGTGAGCAGCCGTCGCACATGGGAGAAGTCGGTGACGACCGTCCCGTACAGGATGCGGTTGGACGCGTGGGTGACGGCCTCGTACATGGCGTGGGTGCACATGCCGACCGCGCCCCAGCCCAGGTTGTACTTGCAGACGTTGACGGTGTTGAGTGCGGCGTGGAAGGCCTCGGGTCCGCGGTGCAGGATGTCGGCTTCGGTGACCGGGTAGTCGCGCAGCGCGTAATTGGCGACGAAGTTCTGCGAGTTGACCACGTTCTTGATCAGGTCGTACCGGTCGTGCTGGGAGTCGGCGGTGAAGAAGACGTATTCGTCCGACCCGGCGATCTTGCCGAAGGTGGAAACCATGCGCGCCACGTTGGCGTTGCCGATGTAGTACTTCTCGCCGCTGGCCGTCCAGCCGCCCTCGCTCGGCGTCAGGATCATGTCCGTCTGGTAGACGTCGGCGCCGTGGGTCTGCTCGGAAAGACCGAAAGCGAACACCTCGCCGGCCTCTAGTTGCGCGGCCGCCTTGCGCTTCGCGTCCTCGTTGTCGCTCATCCAGATCGGGCCCAGGCCCAGCGCGGTGACCTGGAACGGGTACCAGTAGTTCAGCCCATAGAAGCCGACGATCTCGGCGAACTCACTGATCCGGTAAGTGTCCCAGCGACAGTCGCTGGCGCCGTATTCGGCCGGCGTGAGCAGGGAAGCGAAGATGCGCTCTCGCCCGATGTGTTCCAAAAACTCGGAATACCAAGCCCGTTCGTGGTCGTCGGACTTCAACCGCGCTTTTCCCCGTGATTCGAAGAAGTCCACCGTCGCGGCCATGATCTCCGACGAGCGACGGTCTGGGTACTGGCGTTGCAGGTGATTGGGATTGAGCAACATCACGTGACTCCCAGGGGTTGCCTTATATAGACGTCGGTGACGGTACTGCAGTTGGCACGGCCGTCGTGGCGCACCCGAGAAAACGAGACTGTTGAACTGGTGCCGAGTCGACCTAGCATCACTGGAGTGTCAGAACTCAATACCGCCCGCGGCGTTATCGATACCACCAATCTCGGCGTGACGCTCATGCACGAGCACGTGTTCATCATGACGACGGAGATCGCAGAGAACTACCCCGAGGCCTGGGGCGACGAAGAAAAGCGGGTGGCCGACGCCATCGCCCGGCTCAACGAACTGAAGGCGCGCGGCGTGGACACCATCGTGGATCTCACGGTGATCGGGCTGGGTCGCTACATACCGCGCATCGCCCGGGTCGCGGCGGCCACCGACCTCAACATCGTTGTGGCGACCGGGCTCTACACCTACAACGACATCCCGTTCCGTTTCCATTACGAGGGCCCCGGCGGCATGCTGGGCGGCCCGGAGATCATGACCGACATGTTCGTCCGCGACATCGAGCAGGGGATCGCCGACACGGGCGTCAAGGCGGGGATCTTGAAGTGCGCCACCGACGAGCCGGGTATCACCCCCGGTGTCGAGCGGGTGCTGCGCGCCGTGGCTCAGGCGCACAAGCGCACCGGGGTGCCGATCTCCACCCACACACATGCCGGCCTGCGCCGCGGCCTCGACCAACAGCGCATCTTCGAAGAAGAAGGCGTCGACCTGAGCCGGGTGATCATCGGCCATTCCGGCGACAGCACCGACATCGGCTACCTCGAGGAGCTCATCGCCCCGGGGTCCTATCTCGGGATGGACCGGTTCGGCCTCGACGTGATCTCGCCGTTCGAGGAGCGTGTCCAGATCGTGGCGCAGATGTGCGAGCGCGGGCACGCCGACAAGATGGTGCTCTCGCACGACGCCAACTGCTACTTCGACGCGCTCCCCGAAGACCTGGTGCCACAGATGGCGCCGAACTGGCACTACCTGCATATCCACAACGACGTGATCCCCGCCCTGAAAGAGCGTGGTGTCACCGACGAGCAACTGCACACCATGCTGGTGGACAACCCGCGTCGCATCTTCGAACGACAGGGCTCATATGAGTGAGCCGGTGCCGCCCATCGGCACCCAGATCTCGGCGCTCGCCGAACTCGCTCCCGACGAACCCGCGGTCACCTGCGATGGAGTGACCATCACCCGCGCCGAACTCGACCGTTCGACCAACCGGCTGGCCCGCGCCTACGCCGAGCGCGGCGTCGGGGTGGGCGACTACGTGACCATGGTGCTGCCCAACTCGATCGAGTGGATCCAGGCCGCGGTCGCGTGTTGGAAGCTGGGCGCGGTGCCACAGCCGCTGTCGGCGCGGCTGCCGGAGGCGGAGTTGCAAGGTCTGCTGGAATTGCGGCCGCCCACCTTGCTGGTGGGCCGCGGAGGCGATCGCCAGCTCGGCGAAGCCGGGCGCAGCGGGTCGCCGACCGGGCAACCCAGACATCCCCAAATACCAAGCGTGCCAGCTGGTTTCACTCCCGATCCCGCGTTGTCCGACGCCGCGCTGCCGGAGGCGGTGTCGCCGGTGTGGAAGGCAATGGGGTCCGGCGGCAGCACCGGGCGCCCCAAGCTGATCGAATCCGGCGGCGACAGCCGGATACCGGCCGCCATCGGCTACCCGTTGGGCGCCCAGGAGGGCGACGTCACATTGATGCCGGTGCCGCTGTCGCATAACACCGGCTTCACCGCGGCGACGGTCGCCCTGCTGATGCGCCATCACCTGGTGCTGATGAGCCGGTTCGAACCGCAGCAATTCCTCCGGTTGATCACCGATCATCGGGTCACCTTTTTGACCACGGTGCCGACGATCATGCAGCGGACGCTGCCGGTCTATTACGCCGATCCGGGCGCCTACGACCTGTCGTCGATCCGCCGGTTCTGGCATTTGGCGGCGCCGTGCCCGCCGGCCGTCAAGGAGGCGTGGATCGACCTGCTGGGGCCGGAGAAGGTGTGGGAACTGTACGGCGGCACCGAATTACAGGCCCTCACCTTCATCTCCGGCGACCAGTGGCTGGCCCACCGCGGCTCGGTCGGTGTGGTCGTCGCCGGCGAGATGAAGGTGCTTGACGACGACGGCAACCCGTGTCCACCCGGCGTGGAGGGCGAGATCTACATGCGGCCCAACCCGGGCAGCGCACCGACCTACCGGTACGTCGGCGCGACGGCGAAGAGCCGCGACGGCTGGGACTCGCTGGGCGACCTCGGCTATTTCGACGCCGACGGTTTTCTGTACCTGTCCGATCGCCGAGTCGACATGTTCACCGTCGGCGGCCGCAACGTCTACCCCGCCGAGATCGAGAACGCCCTGTCGGCGCACCCGGAGGTGATGTCCTGCCTCGTCGTCGGAATCCCGGACCCGAACTCCGGTGACCTGGGCCAGGTGCCGCATGCGCTGGTGCAGACGTCGGGGGGTTCCGCGCTGGACGCCGCGGAGGTGCGGGAGTTTCTCCGCGAACGCATCGCGGGTTACAAGGTGCCGCAGACCGTCGAATTCGTCGACAATCCCCTGCGCGACGACGCGGGCAAGGCCCGGCGGTCGGCGGTGCGGGCTCAGGTCATGGAGCGATTGCGTCCGCCTCAGCATCTATGACCTGACTTGGTTGCGTCGGCTTGGCGCGTTTCTCCCAGCGGCGCAGCGCATCTCGGCAGGGCGACTCGACCAGCGCGTAGCTGACCGCGGCGATCGCCCATCCGAACACCAGCGTCAGCGCCAGCACCATCGGCATCCGGCCGGTGAACGGGAACGTCCCGAGCACCGGGAACACCATCGCGAGGGCCGCCAGGTGCCAGATGAACAGGCCATAGGACCAGCGCCCCAAGGTCACCATCGTCGTCGTGCCCAGCACCCGGTGCGGCGTGTCCGGACGATCCAGCACCAAGGGGGCGACCAGAGCTAACGCCACCAGAGAACCCATCGCCGTCTTCAGCGCGAACTGCGCCGCGGTGCCGGGCACCAAACCCTCCGGACCCGCCAGCGGGGACGCGGCCACCAAGAAGGCCGCCAGCGCCACCACCGCCATCACCACCCGGCGGCGCGCCAGCCGATGCGGCAACCCCATCCCGCAGTAGGCCCACTCCGCCAGCAGCATTCCGGCGGCGAACCAGGAGAAGAACGCCGGCGGCCAGTTCAGCGGATTGGTCCCCGGACCGGCAGGTAGCGGCAGCCAGCCCCAACACCAGCTCAGCGCCGCGAGCGCGGCGATCGACGGCACCCGCGCACCGACCGGCAGGCGGCGGGCCAGCAACGCGAGGATCGGCAGAGCAAGATAGAAGCTGACCTCGACGGACAGACTCCACATCTGTGTCAGGCCGCCGGTCAGGGTGAGCGGCACATAGATCTGGGTGAGCGTGAGGTTGGCCAGCCACACCGTCAGGCTTGCGTGGTCCGCGTCGGGCAGCAGGGACAGGATCACGACGACCGCCACCACGTAGGCGGGCATGATGCGCACCACCCTGGACCGCAGGTAATGACCGGTTCGCGGACGCGAACCCAGATCTCTTGCGGCCGCCGCGTGGCCGCGCCACAGCAGAAAGCCCGACAGCGCGAAGAACACCGCCACCGCAAGGTCGAAGCGACCGAACAGCCGGCCGACGGCACCGCTGGAGTGCCCGGTCTGGAAGGCGACGTGGGTGACCACCACGCCCATGGCGGCGCATGCGCGCATGCCCTCCACGGCGGGCAGAAAGCTGCGGATGCCTCCCACCCGCTGGTCGTCGCTCACCAGCACAGTCTGCCTGTGATGTGTGGCGACGCGAACTGGGTACACCCGGAGGACCCGCGCGCAACCGCAACCGGTTCGTAAGTCGGTGCCTTGCATTCTGCTGTTAGGGTCAAACGGGTTTGCCTCGCTGCTCGCTGAGGTCGGGGCGGGTCCCACGACGAGTCAAGCGGACGAGGCAAGAGACGGCGGACGAGACAACAGAGCACGAGGAGGGCACGGCTACGTGAACCGAGCAGTCATGTTGCGGTTCGCCGCATGCGGGATCATCGGGCTCGGGGCCGCACTGCTGATCGCCGCGCTGCTGTTGACGACGTACACCACCAGCCGGATCACCAAGATCCCGCTGAACATCGACGCCACGTTGATCAGTGACGGCACCGGAACCACCATCGACTCCGCGTCTTTGTCGACCGACCACGTCGTCGTCAACCAGAACGTGCCGCTGGTATCCCAGCAGCAGATCTCCGTCGAGACACCCGCCAACGCCGACGTCGTCACGCTGCAGGTCGGAACGTCGGTCCGGCGCACCGACAAGCAGAAGGACAGCGGGCTGCTGCTCGCGATCATCGACACGGTGACGCTCAACCGCAAGACGGCGCTGGCGGTCTCCGACGACAGCCACACCGGCGGCTCGGTCCAGAAGCCGCGCGCCTTCAGCGACGAAAACCCGCCCACCGCGATCCCGCTCCGGCACGACGGGCTGGCCTACCGGTTCCCGTTCCACACCGAGAAGAAGACGTATCCGTACTTCGATCCGATCGCGCAGAAGCCGTTCGACGTCAACTACGACAGCCAGGAAGACGTCAACGGGCTGACCACTTACAAATTCACGCAGAATGTCGGCTACAACGCCGATGGCAAGCTGGTGACGCCGGTGGCCTACCCGTCGCTGTACGCCGGCAACGAGGACGGCAAGGTCACCACGTCCGCCGCGATGTGGGGCGTGCAGGGCGGTGATCCCAACGAGCAGATCACCATGACCCGCTACTACGCGGCGCAGCGGACCTTCTGGGTGGACCCGGTCTCGGGCACCATCGTCAAGGAGACCGAGCACGCCGACCACTACTTCGCCCGCGACGCGCTCAAGCCGGAGCTGACGCTGGCCGACTACAAGGTCACCTCGAACGAGGACACCGTCGAATCCCAGGTGAACGCCGCCCGCGACGAGCGAGACCGGTTGGCACTGTGGTCGCGGGTGCTGCCCATCACCTTCACCGCGGTCGGCTTGGTCGCGCTGATCGGCGGCGGGCTGCTCGCCTCGTTCAGCCTGCGGACCGAAAGCGCGCTGACCGACCCGGGCCTGGACCGCGGCGATCAGGACTTCTTCGGGCGCAGCGGGCTGGAGGAGCCGGTGCCCGGCGCCGAGGCCGAGACCGAGAAGCTGCCTACGCAGCGTCCCGGTGAGCGTGAGGATTCCGGTTCTGACGCGCCTACTGCGGGCGCGGAAGAGCCGCCGGATTCGGGTCCACCCGAGGCTAAGCCGCCCGGGCCATCCGAACGGGAATAGCTCTCCTCGGATGCGTTGACCGTGCGCTGGATGCGGTCCGGCTACGCATTGGTGTTGGCGCTGCTGGTGAGTGGGCCGCTGCTGCAGCCCGGATACCTGCTGCTTCGCGACGCGGTGTCGACGCCACGGTCGTACCTGTCCGACACCGCGCTGGGTTTGACGGCACCGCCGCGGGCGACTCCGCAAGATTTCGCCGTCGCGCTGGCCTCCCATCTGATTGACGGCGGAGTCCTGGTCAAGGCCCTGCTCGTCGTGGGGTTGTGGCTGGCGGGGTGGGGCGCGGCCCGGCTGGTGGCAACGGCGCTGCCGGACGCCGGCGTGGCCGGCCAGTTGGTGGCTACGACGCTGGCGATCTGGAATCCCTATGTCGCCGAACGGCTGCTGCAGGGTCATTGGAGTCTGCTGCTCGGCTACGGCTGCCTGCCGTGGGTCGCGGCGGCCACGCTGACGGTGCGGACCGGTGGCGGCCGGCTTGGATTCTTCGCGCTGGCCTTCTGGATCGCGCTGGCCGGCTTGACGCCGACCGGGCTGCTGCTGGCCGCGACGGTGGCGCTGGTCTGCGTTGCGGCGCCGGGTGAGCGCAGGTCGCGTTGGCTGTGCGCGGCGGTGGCGTTGGGCATCGCTCTGGTGGCGGCGCTGCCCTGGCTGATCGCCTCGGCGATCGGCTCGTCGATGATCTCCCACTCCGCGGGGAACCGGATCGGCGTTGCCGCATTCGCGCCGCGCGCCGAGCCCGGTCTGGGCACGCTGGCCAGCCTGGCCAGCCTCGGCGGGATCTGGAACGGCGAGGCCGTGCCGACTTCCCGGACCACGATGTTCGCGGTGGCCTCGGCCGTGGTGCTGCTGGGTGTGGTGGCCGCGGGTTTGCCGACTGTGGTGCGGCGGCCGGTGGCGGTGCCGCTGCTGGTGCTGGCCGCGGTGTCCGTACTGGCACCGGCCGTGCTGGCGACCGGCCCCGGCCTTGCGGCGCTGAGCGCGGTAGTCGATTCCGTGCCCGGCCTCGGCGTGCTGCGCGATGGGCAGAAGTGGGTGGCGCTGGCAGTGCCCGGATACGCGCTGGCGGGCGCCGGCGCGGTCGTCACGCTGCGCCACTGGCTACGGCCGGCCGCGACGGCGTTGGTCTGCTGCCTCACGCTGGTGTTGGCGCTGCCCGACCTGGCCTGGGGTGTGTGGGGCAAGGTCTCGCCGGTGCACTACCCGCGCGGGTGGGCCGCCGTGGCGGCGGTAATCAACGATCGGCCCGGGGCCGTCGCCGTGCTGCCCGCCGGCACCATGCGGCTCTTTTCCTGGGCGGGTCCCGCCCCGGTGCTCGACCCGCTGCCCCGCTGGCTGCGGGCCGACGTGTTGACCACCGGCGACCTGGCCATCTCGGGGGCCATCGTTCCCGGCGAGGGGACCCATGCCCGGGCGGTGCAGGGCCTGCTGCTGGCCGGGTCCGATCCCACCGCGTTGGCGGCGTCCGGCGTCGGGTGGCTGGTGGTCGAGTCGGGCACCCCCGGCGACATGGGTGCGGCCGAGAAGACCCTCGCCGCGCTGACGCCGGTGTACCGCGACAACGACTTCGCGCTCTATCGGATCGGGGGCACCACCCCCGGTGCGCCCGCCGCGCATCGCGCCTGGACCGTGGCCGCGCACGTGGCGTGGCTGGCGGTGCTGATCGTGGGCGCGGCCGGGGCGGGGCTCAGCGCGTGGCGGCGCCGCGGAGGGTCAGCCCCGACAGCCGACTAGGCCGCTGACCATGCCGCCGGCCTGCACCGCTTCCAGCACGTCGCGCATCGCGTCGGCGCTTTGCTTCCAAGAGAATTCGCCGCTGCGCGTGTGCGCCTTTGCGCCGAGCTGATCACGCAGCACCGGGTCGGCGAGCAGCTCCTCGAGGCGGCCCACCAGCTCGGCGTGGGTGTCCACCAATATCCCGGTCACCTCATCGACGATCGAGTCCGACAGGCCGCCCGAGGATCGGTAGCCGATGGTCGGCACCCCGTGCTGGGCCGCTTCGACGACCGCCAGGCCCCAGCCCTCCTTGCGCGAGGGCAGCAGGTGCACCCACGAGCTCTGCAGCACATGGTGTTTGGTCACGTCGTCGACGTGGCCGTGGAAGGTCACCGCGTCGGAGATGCCGAGCTGTCGGACATGGTCGATGAGCCGCTGTCGCCACCAGCCGTCGCCGACGATGTCGAGGTGCAGCCCAGGCACCCGCGGCCGCAGCTGCGCGACCGCTTCCAGCGCGTCTTCGATCTGCTTGTGCGGCACCAGCCGCGACAGCACGACCACTCGCGGCGCGCTCGCGCGCGGGCCGGCCAGCGATTGCGCGGGCGCCTCGTCAAGACCGTTGCGCACGACCGCGATCCGCCTGGTGTCCACACCGAGCGTGATCAGGTCGCGCGCCGACGGCAGTGACACCGTCACGTACTGGTTGTGCCGGTTCACCCGTGGCGACACCCTCGACTCGACAAACCAGCCGAGCCGGCCGAGCACCGGGCCGGCCACCGGCCACTGCTCACGGTGGCAGTGGTGCACCAGCACCACCACCCGGCGTCCGTAGACCAGCCGAGCCAGGAAGGGCAGTCCGTTCTGGGTGTCGACGACCACGTCGGGCCGCGACCCGAGCCCGAACCGGGCCGCTATTTCCCGGACGCCCATCGCCAGCAGCGCCCAGACGTACACCGAGTAGCGGCCCCCGGCGCGGGTGATCCGCACGCCGTCGACGACTTCGCGGCGTCGGGCCCCCGGATAGCGGGCGGTGCGTAGTGTGACGTCGATTCCCGACACGGCCAGCTGCGCGCCGATGCGCTGCAAGTAGGCTTCGCTGCCCCCGCCTTGCGGGTGTCCGGTATCGCGCCAGCACAACAGCAGTACCGAGCGCAGACCAGACATCATGGTCAGCCTAACCGTTGCCCGACGTAGGGTATGGCCGGTGGCGGTCACCGACGTGTTTGCGCGCCGGGCGACCCTGGCCCGCTCGCTGCGGCTGCTGTCGGAGTTTCGCCACGAGCAGTCCGACCCGGCCCGGTTCTACGGCGCGCTGGCCGACGACACCGCGACGATGGTGAGCGCGCTGTGGCAGGGCACGCAGGGCGAGCGGCCGGACGGCCGCACACTGCTCGACGTCGGTGGCGGACCCGGATATTTTTCGGCGGCGTTCGCCGCTGCCGGTGTCCGCTACATCGGCGTGGAACCGGACCCCGCCGAGATGCACGCGGCCGGTCCTTCGTTGGCAGGGACACGCGGCGCGTTCGTGCGCGCCTCGGGAATGGCGTTGCCCTTCGCCGACCACTCCGTGGACATCTGCCTGTCGTCCAACGTCGCCGAGCACGTGCCGCGGCCCTGGCAGCTCGGTGCCGAGATGTTGCGGGTGACCAAGCCCGGCGGGCTGGCCGTGCTGTCCTACACCGTCTGGCTGGGACCGTTCGGCGGCCACGAGATGGGCCTGACCCACTACCTCGGCGGTGCCCGCGCCGCTGCCCGTTACGCCCGCAAGCACGGCCATCCGGCCAAGAACGACTACGGGTCGTCGTTGTTTGCGGTGTCGGCGGCCGAGGGACTGAACTGGGCGAAGAACACCGGGGCGATGGTGGCCGCATTTCCCCGCTACCACCCGCAATGGGCATGGTGGCTGACTTCGGCGCCGCTGCTGCGAGAGTTCTTGATGAGCAATCTGGTGCTGGTGCTGCAACCCCAATAGTGAAACGTGTTCTCGTTTTGCTTGGGCTTGGGTAGGGTGGCGCCATGGGCGACATCAAGACCGAATACGACAAGCTTTTCATCGGCGGCAAATGGACGGAGCCGTCGACCTCCGAGATGATCGAGGTGCGCTGTCCGGCCACCGGCGAGTACTTCGGCAAGGCACCGATGGCGGCGGCGGCGGACGTCGACGCCGCGGTCGCCGCGGCCCGCGCCGCCTTCGACAGCGGCCCCTGGCCCACGACGCCGCCAAAGGAACGTGCGGCGATCATCGCCAACGTGGTGAAGTTGATGGAGGAGCGCAAAGAGTTGCTGAGCGCGCTGCTCGCCGGTGAGACCGGCCAGCCGCCGGCCACCATCGAGACGATGCACTGGATGGGGTCGATGGGCGCGATGAACTTCTTCGCCGGCCCCGCGGTCGACCAGGTGAAGTGGCGCGAAATCCGCAACGGCTCCTACGGCCAGACCATCGTGCACCGCGAGCCGATCGGCGTGGTCGGCGCGATCGTCGCCTGGAACGTACCGCTGTTCCTGGCGGTCAACAAGCTGGGCCCGGCGCTGCTGGCCGGCTGCACCGTGGTGCTCAAGCCCGCTGCCGAAACACCGCTCACCACAAACGCTTTGGCGGAGATCTTCGCCGAGGCCGGCCTGCCCGAGGGTGTGCTGTCGGTGGTGCCCGGCGGGATCGAGACCGGGCAGGCGCTGACCTCGAACCGCGACGTCGACCTGTTCACCTTCACGGGAAGCTCGGGCGTCGGCAAGGAGATCGGCCGTCGCGCCGCCGAGTTGCTCAAGCCGTGCACGCTGGAACTCGGTGGCAAGTCGGCGGCCATCCTGCTCGAGGATGTCGACCTGGCCTCAGCCATCCCGATGCTGGTGTTCTCCGGGATCATGAACACCGGGCAGGCCTGCGTGGGTCAGACGCGCATCCTGGCGCCGCGCTCCCGCTACGACGAAATCGTGGACGCCGTAAGCGCTTTCGTGCAGGCGCTGCCGGTCGGGCCGCCGTCGGACCCGGCCGCCCAGATCGGGTCGCTGATCTCGGAGAAGCAGCGCGCCCGCGTCGAGGGCTACATTGCCAAGGGCATCGAGGAGGGCGCGCGGCTGGTATGTGGCGGCGGCCGTCCCGAGGGTCTGGACAACGGCTTCTTCGTGCAACCCACGGTTTTCGCCGACGTCGACAACAAGATGACGATCGCCCAGGAGGAGATCTTCGGCCCGGTGCTGAGCATCATTCCTTACGACACCGAGGAGGACGCGATCAAGATCGCCAACGACTCGGCATACGGTCTGGCGGGCAGCGTGTGGACGGCCGACATCCCCAAGGGCATCGAGATCTCGGAGAAGATCCGCACCGGGACGTACGCGATCAACTGGTACGCGTTCGACCCGTCCTGCCCGTTCGGCGGCTACAAGAACTCCGGCATCGGCCGCGAGAACGGGCCCGAGGGTGTCGAGCACTTCACGCAGCAGAAGAGCGTGCTGATGCCGATGGGCTACACGGTCGACGCCTGACGATTTTCCCGCCGAGCAGCGTTAGCGCCCCTTGAATTGCGCCTGTCGGCGCTCGACGAACGACTGCACGCCCTCGGCGGCGTCCTCGCTGGCGAACAACTCGACCACGCCGGGACGCAGTCGCTCGACTGCAGCGGCCTCCCCCGCCGTCCGCGCCAGGTGCGCCGAGGCGAGCGTGGCCCGCACACCCAGCGGCGCCGCGCGGTCGGCGATGGTGTGCGCGATCTCGCGGGCCCGGGCCAAGGTGGCCGCCGCGTCGTCGGCCACCTCCTGGACCAGTCCGATGCGGTGCGCCTCGGCGGCATCGAACTCGTCACCGGTGAGCAGCCAGCGCATCGCGTTGCCCCAGCCGGCCTCGCGCGGCAGGCGGATCGTCGCACCACCGAAGGGATAGATCCCGCGCTGCACCTCGAGCTGAGTGAACCTGGTTCCGGTCGCGGCGATGCGAATGTCCGCGGCCAGCAGCAACTCGATGCCCAGCGTCATGCACCAGCCCTGCGCGGCCGCGACCAAGGGTGTGGTCCAGGCGCCCTCCAGCCGGAACGGGTCGCGCCCGTCCTCGGGGAACGGGCTCTGCCCGCCCGCGATGCCCGGACCCACATCGACGAGGTCGAGACCTCCGGTGAAGTGCTCGCCGTGCGCAAACAGCACACCGGCGCGCACTTCGCTGTCTGATTCCAGCACCGCGTAGGCACGGGCCAGGTCCGCGAGCATCGCCCGGTTGAACGAGTTGCGTTTCTGGGGCCGGTTCAGCCCGATCAGCAGGACATGTCCGTCGCGCTCGAGGGACACGGTTTCGAAGTTGGGAAGCGCCATCGCCACAGTGAACCGCAGCCCGAGTAATTATGCAATAAAGCATATAAAGTCGATGCTTCGTTCCTGGCGAGCGAGACCCTTGACAACCCTCAAACGTCATTCATCGAGGTTTGCGATTTAGTTAGTGGATACAATTTGCTTACTCGACCGGTGTCTTATATGATTCTCAGCATAATCATGGGCCGCGCATAGGCCAGGAGAAAACAATGTGGATCATCGAGCTCAACGTCGCCGGCTATCAGTTCACCCGCGAGGTGCCCGACATCGGGCGGCGGACATTCCGCTTCTACCCGCGTAACCTGCACTGGCCGGTACTGCGGCAATCACACGCTGCATGAGGCCAGCCACAGGAGGTGCGGCCGTGCCAACTGCCAAGCCGACTAACGGCGGCGCCAACCCGGGCAGCACGAAGCGCTGCGATACGCGCAAGAAAATGCTGGTGAGCGCAGCGCAGGTGATGCGCGAGCGCGGAGCCGCCGGGGTGACCATCGACGCCGTCCTTGCCCGCAGCGGCGCGCCACGCGGCTCGGTGTATTACCACTTCCCCGAGGGGCGCAATCAGATTCTGACCGAGGCGCTGCGGTACTCCGGGGATTCCATCACTGCGATGATCGACGACGCCGCCGGCTGGGGCGCCAGGGCGCTGCTGCACGAATTCGTCGAGTTCTGGGAGCGCCTGCTGACCGAGGGCGACTTCACCGCCGGCTGCCCCGTCGTGGCGGCGGCGATCGGCTGCAACGCCGACAACCTCAACCTGTCCACCGAGGCCGGCGTCATCCTGGCCCGCTGGTGCACCGCACTGACCCGGGCGTTCGTCAACGACGGATTCGACGAGGACGAGTCCGCGTCGCTGGCGGTGACGTCGATCGCCACCCTGGAGGGCGCCGTCGTGCTGTCCCGCTCAACTCGCAGCGTCGACCCACTACGTCAGGTCGGCGAACAGCTCGACTTCCTGATCAAGGCAAAGGAATTCGTCATTCGCAACGGAATTCCCGGCAAGCAGGACGTTGCTTCCGCGCCGGCGGCCCAGTAACCGTTAGTCGCTGGCGGGCAGCGGCTTGACCTCTTTGAGCGCAAGCGCGGTAGCACCGATGCTCAGGCTGCCCGCGCCCGGCTTGGTCACCAGCACCTCGGCGCCGGCTTCGTCGACGTAGCGCTTGCCCATCACGGTGCCGTCGGAAAAGGCCGGATCCAGTTCGCCCGACCGCTCGGCGCCTATCGCCACCATCGGCACTCCACCACAGCGCAGATCGTCGAGGCTGTCAGAACTCCTGACGACGATGACCTGGGTGTCACACACCTGGCTCGCGAGGCGGGTTCCGTTTTTGATCATGCGCGTAATCCTTCTAGCGTCTCGATGATTTCCCTCCGAAGCACCTTGCCCGTGGGTGTGGTTGGCAGCTCGTCGCGAAACACTACGCGGTCGGGGGTACGCGAACCGCGCAAACTCTTGCGGACGTGCTCCCGCAATTCCTCGGGATCGGGTTCGGCGCCGGGCCGCGGCACCACCACGGCGACGATCGCCTGGCCCCACTGCGGGTCTTCGACGCCGACCACCGCGACGTCGCGAACCTGCGGATGCTCGACCAGCACCTCCTCCAGCTCGGCGGGCGCGATGTTCTCGCCGCCGCGGATGATGGTGTCGTCGCTGCGTCCGCCGATGAACAGGTAGCCCTCTTCGTCCAGCATCGCGATGTCTTTGGTGGGAAACCAACCGTTTTCGTCGAGCACCGAGCCAATGCCGGTGTAGCGGCCGGAGACCTGCTCACCACGGACGAAGAGCTCGCCGGTCTCCCCCGGCGGCAGCACCTTGCCCTCGTCGTCGCGAATCTCGAGCTCGATGCCGGGAACCGGACGGCCGACCGACCCCAATCGCTTGACGACGGCCGAATCCGACGCCCCTTGCGCCGCGCGGTGGTCGTCGGGGGTCAACACCGCGATCGTCGAGCTCGTCTCGGTCAGGCCGTAGGCATTGACGAAACCCACCCCGGGCAGCAGTTCCAGTGCGCGGCGGACCAGCGGCAGGCCGACCTTCGACCCGCCGTAGGCCAGGTTGCGCAGCGACGGAAGCTCGTGTCCGTCGGCCTCCAGCGCGGTGACGATGCGGTCCAGCATGGTCGGCACCACCGTCGCGGTGGTCACCTGCTCGGCGTTGACCAGCCGAACCCATTCCGCGGCATCGAAATTGGGCAGGTAGACCATCTTGCGGCCGGCATAGAGGTTCGACAGCGCCGCGCTCACCCCGGCGATGTGGTACGGCGGCACGCAGATCAGCGCGGCGTCGTCGGGCTGGGCCGAGTCGAACTCGACTGAACCGGTGATGTAGCTGGTCAGGTTGTTGTGCGAGAGTTCGACGGCCTTGGGCTGCGACGTGGTGCCCGAGGTGAACAGCACGATCGCGACCGACTCCGGGTCGGGGAACTCCGCAGCGGGCTCCGCGTTGCGGGCCGCCGCCAGGAACTCGTCGGAAAGCAGCACCCGCTTCGACGATTCGCCGACCGCGTCCCGGTACCGGCTGTCGACAATCACGAGGGGCTCGGGCAGCCGCTCGATCAGCGCCTGGATGCCATCGGCCGCTAGCCGGTAGTTGATCGGCGTAAAGGCCAGACCGGCGCGGGCGGAGGCGAAGATCAGCACCGGCAGCAGCGCGCCGCCGGTGCCGACGTAGGCCACGTGCTGCGCGCCCGACTGCGCGATCACTCCCGCACCGCCGTCGGCGAGATCGCTGAGCTGCTGCGTAGTCAGCCGCATGGAGCCCGACGGCCCCTCAGAAACAACAGCCGTGCGGTCGGGGTTGCCCGACGCGGCCATCTCGAGCAGCAACGAAATACTCACGCTTGAACTTTCTCCGGTATCAGCACGTTACAAACCTAGCCAGAAGTGTCATGCTCGACTGTAGTTTAGATCACGCAAGCATCGCTCGGTCCAGCGCCATCGGCCTGCCCCGTGATCCCAGCGTGCCGGTGAGGTTTATCCGTAGCTGGCGACTGGTTAACCCACTGCGATGCTCACCTAGCCGCCCAACGGAGCCGCGGCCGGACCGCACCTGCGATCAAGTTGGGGAATCACGTGAAATCGACATCGATGGCCGTCAGGCTGCGCGCGGGGCTACCCGGCGCGATGCTCGCCGAGTTCTTCGGCACCTTCGTCCTTCTCCTGTTAGGCCTGGGCACCTGCGCGGTGAACGTCGTCGGCCTGACCGGCTCGGGTAGGCAGACGGTGCCCTTCGAGCCCGCGAACTGGCTGATCAACGTATTCGGCTGGGCATTTGCCGTCATGCTGGCGGCCTATCTGGCCGGCGGGATCAGCGGTGCGCATCTGAATCCGGCGGTCACGCTGGCGTTCGCGATCAGGCGGAAATTCGAGTGGAAGAACGTGGTTCCGTACTGGTGCGCTCAGACCGTCGGGGCGTTCTGCGGAGCGGCGGCGGTCTACGCCGTCTACGGACCCGCGATCGACGACTTCAACGCTGCCCACCACCTCGCCCGGCCGGATTCGCCGGACACCTACTCGATTTTCGCGACGTCGCCCGCCTCGTACTTCCATGGCGGTTACCTGGGACCGCTCGTCGATCAATTGGTCGGCGCAGCGATCCTGGTCGTCCTGATCGCGGCGTTGATCGACCACCGCAACCAAGCGCCCGCCGGCAACATGGCGCCGCTGATCATCGGACTGATCGTCGCGGTGATCGGGTGCTCCTACGGCACCAACGCCGGCTACGCGCTCAACCCGGCGCGTGACTTCGGGGCGCGGTTGTTCGCCTACCTCAAGGGCTGGGGCAAGCTGGCGTTCTCCGGCGACTACGGCCAGACGACCCAGTACTGGTGGATCCCGATCGTCGGGCCGCTGGCCGGCGCCGTCGCCGGCATCTACCTATACGACTTCTTCATCGGCCACGTGCTGGAAGCGCGTGCCGAAATGCTGCTCACCCCGGAGCCTGGTCTGGCGCCGCTACCCACGACCGATGCAGCGTCAGCGGTGGCCGGACCCGTCACCGTGGAAGACAGCGCGGAATCCGACGATGCCGACGCCCGGGAACGCGCCGCCTGAGCTCAGGTCCCGGTCCAGCGCGGCGCGCGTTTTTCAGCGAATGCGATCGCGCCTTCCTTGGCGTCGTTGGAGCCGAACACCGGAGCCAGGAGCTTGCCCTGCTCGGTGAAGAAGTCCTTCGGGTTCCAGCTGCGGGACTCGACGATGATCTGCTTGGTGACGGCCACCGCCAGCGGCCCGTTGGCGGCGATCTTCTCGGCCAGCGCGATCGCCTCGTCCAGGGCCGATCCCGGCTCGGCGAGCACGTTGACCATGCCCAGCGCATGGGCGCGCTCGGCGCTCAGGTTTTCGCCGGTCAGCGCCAGCTCCATGGCGATGGCGGACGGGATGCGCTGCGGCAGCCGCAGCAGCCCGCCGCCGCCGGCGACCAGGCCGCGCTTGACTTCGGGGATGCCGAAGGCCGAGTCCTTGGACGCCACGATCAGGTCGGTGGCCAGCGCCAGCTCGGTACCACCGGCCAGGGCGTAGCCCTCGACAGCAGCGATGAGCGGCTTGGTCGGTGGGCGCTCGGTGAAGCCCATGCCGCGGCCCTCGACGATGGGGAACTCGCCGCGCGCAAACGCCTTGAGATCCATGCCCGCGCAGAACGATCCACCGGCGCCGGTCAGGATGCCCACCGAGAGACCCTGGTCGCCGTCGAGCCGGTCGACGGCCTCGGCCAGGCCCTTGGCCACCGCGAGGTTGACCGCGTTCTTGGCCTTCGGCCGGTTGATCGTGATGACCAGAATCCGATCCCGCTGCTCGAGGAGAACCTCGGGCTCGTTGGCCGCTTCGCTCACGGTGCTCCCTTTTCGTTCCCAGGCTCGATGGTGGCTGCTACCGGAACGATGGTAGCCGTCGGTGGAAATGGCATTAACACGCCGAAGAGACTGCCGTTACCGCCGAGTGCGGGTGCCGATGGCGGTCGGCCGTTCAGGCCGGCGCCATCGCCGCATCGATGACCGTGAGCTTGTCGGAAAGCCCTGCGCCCCTGCGTATTTCGATGAAGTCGGCGATCATCGCGTCGGTCACCTCGTGCGGGTCCTTCAGCGTGGCTCCATCGGAGAGCACCGAGATGTTGAGCTGATCGACGTAACTCCACACGGTGATGTTGAGACCGCTGCCGGCCGTCAACGGGCCCACCGAATAAATCTCGGTGACCAGCGCGCCGCCCACCCGGCCGTGCTGGCGGGGCCCGGGGACGTTCGAGATGTTGAGGTTGAGGACCTTGTTGTGCCCATCCCGGCCGGACGCCCACCGGAAGAAGGCCCGGGTGGGCCCGGGTGGCATGTAGGCGGCCCATCGGCTGACCAGCTCCGGGCCCATCAGCTGGTTGCTTTCCTTGGCGGAGGCGGCGTTCTCGTGGCAGGCCTGCACCCGCTCGCGCGGATCGTCGAGGTCGACGGGCAGTCCGACCAGGACCCCGGTGAAGTAATTGCCGGAGATCCGCTCCGTTGAGAAGTCGAAACTCATCGGCACCGACGCCAGCAGCGGGTCGGCCTTGCCGTCGTAGCGCAACGACAACTTGCGCAGCGCCCCAGTCGACATGGCAAGCACCATGTCGTTGATGGTCGCCCCGAGCCGCTTGCCGGTCTCCTTGACGTCGGCGAGCGCCAGGGTCGCGGTGGCGAACCTGCGCTCCGCGGTGATCTTGTGGTTCATGAAGGACGGCGGTGGCTCGAAGGGCCGGGTCAGTTCCGGTGACAACTTCCGCGCGCTGCGGCGCACCCGGCCCAGACCCTGCGCGGTGTAGCGGACCGTGCGCGGCAGCCGACCCACGTGGCGCAGGTGATCGGCGAATGCCGACGCCAACAGCTGGCGTGTGGTGGGAGGCGGATCGCACATGTGAGGCCGGTTCTCGGGAGTGGGTTGCAGGTCCATGCCGCGGGCCATCAGGTTCGCCGAGGCGACGCCGTCGGCGAGCGCGTGGTGGATCTTGGCCACCACCGCAATCCTGTTGTTGGCCAAGCCTTCTACGAAATACATCTCCCATAGCGGACGGCTACGGTCCAGCGGCGTGCTGGCGATCTGGCCGATGGCCTCGTCCAATTCGCGACGGCCGCCGGGAGCCGAGAGCCGCCAGGGCCGGATGTGGTACTCGAGGTCGAGATCGCAGTTTTCCCGCCACATCGGGTGGTGGAAGCCGTACGGGACCTCGACAAGCTGGTAGCAGAACGGCTCCAGCTTGTGCAGCCGGCCGCCGATGACTTCGCGAAACGCCTCGATGTCGAAGTCAAACCGCGAGGCATCGAGTTCGATCACGGCGGCTTTGATCGTGTGCATGTGCACGTTGGGGGCCTCGCTGTACAGCAGCACCGCGTCCCAGCCGCTCAGCCTTTTCACCGCTGCCCCTTGCCCATAGAGGGACCATACTCAGCGGCACAGGCTCAGATAACCTCTTTGGCCCCGATCCGTTTGGTTCGGTAGACCTGGTTCAGGAAAAGCGACGTGGCGTGCGCCGCGGCGCCGGCCCGTTCGCCGTCGATGAGGTCGTAGCCGTGGCCCGCCCCGGGAAATTCCAGATAGCCCACCATCGAATGCGAGACGGCCCGCAGTCGTTCGACGAAGCTACGCGCCTGCTCGACGGGGATGACGTTGTCCTTGCTGCCGTGAATGACCAGGAACGGCGGGGCATTACGATGCACGCGCGCGATCGGCGACGCATCCCGAAATACCTCGGGGTGACGGCGAATCGACTTCCTGACCACCACCCGTTCCAGGAATTCGACGAACCTGGCCCGCTCCGGCGTCGAGCGGTCCTCCCAGTCGTAACGGCCGTAGATCCCGACTACCGCGTCCACCGAGGTGTCGGCCCCTTCCGGCAGCTTGGACTCGTAAGCCGAGTCGTCCGGCGTCAGACCGGCCAGCGCGGACAGGTGGCCACCGGCCGAACATCCCGCTACCGCAACGAAATTGCGGTCACCTCCGAACTTGTCCACGTTGGCGCGCGCCCATGCGATCGCGGTCTTGACGTCGATGATGTGCCGCGGCCAGCGGTGGTGCGGGGCGACGCGGTAGTCGATCGCCAGACACACCCAGCCCTGCTCGGCCAGCCGTGACATGAGCGCGGAGCCCTGTCCCATTGACTTGCCATGGACCCAGGCCCCGCCCGGCACGAAGATCAGCACCGGCGCCGGCTGCGCGGGGAGGTCCTTGCGGCGCCAGACATCGAGCACCTGCATGGGATGGTCCCCGTAGTGGACCGCGCGACGGTAGAGGTAGCGGCGCTGGCGCATCGCGTCCCAGATGGGTGGCGTCCGCTCAGCCACCGGCCATTCCAGGTCGAGGTCGGCGGCCGACACGATCCCGCGCAGGGCGGCCACGGAGACGTCATGGGTGCTCGCGCGGTCGCGGCGACGTATCTCATCGATGTCCGGCGTCCGCCGGTCCTTGGTCATCGCCGAGATGAAATCGGGTGCGACCCTGAAACCCCACGCACCCATCGCGGTGATGCCGCCCAGCGGCTCGAGATGTTTTCCGACGACGGGAAGAGAGGCTCCCGCGACGCTCAAAGCCAGCGCATAGTCGGTGGGACGGGCCCGCAGCAACCATTTTGCGCACGAACTCATAGTCGGCCTCCTTGCCGTCATGTTAGGGCACTGTACCCCCGGGCTGTCACCCCAAACTGACGTTTGCGTAGAAGTTACTTTTGTCGTCCGATAGTCATCCGACGAATGGTTGCTGGAAGCAGCAATTGCCTTGCCGGACGGCGCAGGTGCAATTTGCTGCGCTGACGAGAATCGACGGGTGGGACACGCTCACCGACAGGCCAGGCTGGCGATCACCCGCCCGCCGATCAGGCTGACGCTGGTCAGCGTCAGTCCCGCCTGCGCGGCCAGCGACGCGGCGCTGTCGGCACCGACCGACGCCCACCGAAACCAGGGTCCGACCTCGCACACGGACTCCAGTCGAACCCAGCGCGAACAGATACCTATCGTTTCGGCGTCGAACTCGGCCACACAACTGCCACCGCGGGCCAGCAATTCGGCGGCGCGGCCCAGGATTCGGAGCGGGTCTCCGCCCAGGCCGACGTTGCCATCGACCAGCAGCACCGTCTGCCACTGGCCCATCGCGGGCAGCGGCTCGAACACGTCGCCCAGCAGGGCCAGCGCACCGCCGCGGCACGCCAGCCGGATAGCGGCGGCCGAGCGGTCGATGCCCAGGGCCGGGATTCCCCGCTGAATCAGTCGGGCCACCAATCGGCCTGGCCCGCAGCCTAATTCGATTGTCGGCCCGGTGCACATCTGCGTGACGGCTTCGTCGAAGACTTCGTCGAAGACGTCACCAGATCCAACACCGGGACGTCCGTCATCGGGACATCGCACGCCCAGCCAGCGATGGACCGGCAGCGGCCGCAGCTCGCCGCCCTCAGCACGAATCCAACATCGCTCGCCGTCGAGCGCCTGATCGTAGAGAAAACCCAGCATCCACGTTCCTCGCGTCCTGCCCTAACGGGTGGCCCGCTGACGTCTGCCGAGTTCGCCAGCATTCCACCGATACCCCGATCGGCGCTCGGCTAATCCAGGGTGGCAAGGAGTTTCGACCCGTTACGCCGGTCGCGCTGGTCTACGCCTTTGCGGTGTCGAACAGGAACGCTTCCAGCAAGCTGTTCACCCGGGCAGGGTCCTCCAGCGCGGCGAGGTGGGCGATCCTGTCGAGGACGGTGAACGACGAGCCGGGAATCGAGTCCGCCATGGCCCGGGTCTCGGCCACCGGGAAGGTGGCATCTTCGGCGCCGGCGACCACCAGCACCGGGGTGGTTATGCGTTGCAGCAGCGCGTGCTGGTCCGGTCGGGCGGGAACCACGCTGCGAACCGCCCAGCGGGCCGAGCCGATGTCGACGGCGCGCAGGCTCGCGCGCACCGCCTTAACCACATCCGGACGGGTGCGCAGCGTCGTCGGGCCGAGGAAGGCGCGCAGCGCTGAACGCGTCAGCGGGGGTCGCATGCCACCGAGGACCGTCGCCATCTGCAGCATGGCCGCGTACTTCATCTTTTGCGCGAAACCGGCTTTCGACGCCGTGCAATTCATCAGGACGGCCTTCTCGACGCGGTCGGGGTAGTCGGCGGCGAACGTGGCGCCGATCATTCCGCCCCAGGAGTTGCCGACAAAGTGAGCTTTGGCGATGCCCAGCCCGTCAAGCAGGTCGACGACGCAGCGCGCGCAATCGGTGAAGCTGAACGGCGCGCGCAGCGGCTCACTGCCACCGTGGCCGGGTGGATCGATGAGCACCACGCGGTTGCTTTCGCCGAACCGTGCGGCCTGGCCCGTCCACAGGTCACCGGTCATCAGCAGGCTGGGCCACATCAGGATGGTGGGCCCGGTCCCGTGACTGACCTGGACGCGGATCGCGCCGAGGACGGTGCCGACGGATTGTGAAACAAACTGGGGGGCCCCGGAAAACTTGGTCACTTCTGCTCCTCCGGCCTCCATCCTCAGTAAGCCACGCTACCCCCCTTGCCGCAGAGCGAATTTGCGACCAGCCACGCTCGATTCATTTCGGATCGGCAATACTTGGCCGGTGCCGAACAACGACGTTCACCCCGACTTGCAGCGACTCGCCCGTTTCACCCCGCGACGAATGGTCGGTCCGCTGACCCTGCCGATCCTGCGGAGGTTGACGGCGCTACGAGATCGCCGCGGCAAGTCCGACACCGACGTCGAGGTGATCACCCTGGGTCCGGGGGTCGGCGTTCGGCTGTTCCGACCCGCGGGCGTGCCCGAACCGACGCCCGCGCTGCTGTGGATCCACGGCGGCGGATACGTGATCGGCACCGCCGCGCAGGACGACTGGATCTGCGCCGGGTTCGTCAAACGGTTGGGTATCACCGTCGCCTCGGTGGAATACCGTCTGGCGCCCGAACATCCGTACCCCGCTGCGGTCGAAGACTGCTATGCGGCGTTGACCTGGCTGGCCGGCCTGCCCGCCGTGGACGGTGCCCGGGTGGCTATCGGTGGCGCCAGCGCCGGCGGCGGCCTGGCCGCGGCCCTGGCACTGTCGGCGCGAGACCGCGGCGAGATCGCGCCCATGTTCCAGTTGTTGACGTACCCGATGCTGGACGACCGCAGCTCGGCCACCGCCGAGAAACCCAACTACCGACTGTGGAACACGCGCAGCAATCGCTTCGGGTGGACGGCCTATCTCGACGGCGCTGACCCGCAGGTCGCCGTCCCGGCGCGGCGCGGCGACCTCAGCGGTCTGCCGCCGGCGTGGATCGGCGTCGGCAGCAACGACCTGTTTTACGCCGAAGACCTGGCCTACGCCGAACGCCTCACGGCCGCCGGAGTCCCGTGCGACGTCGAAGTCATCCCGGGCGCCTTCCACGGCTTCGACCAAATCGCGCCCAAAGCGCTAGTGTCGCGGCGGTTTTTCGACAGCCAATGCGACAGTCTGCGCGCAGGTCTCGCCCTGGCCGGCGCAGTGCGGAGTCACATCGCGAAGTAGACGAGCTCGCCGCCGATGATCGTGGCCGCCACCATCCCGGCGTCGAGCGCGTCCAGCACCGTAGCGGGTGGCTCGCTCAGCACGCAGAGATCCCCCGGTTGTCCGGGCTCGACGGTCCGTAGCACACCCGGCCGATCGGGCCGGCCCAGAAACATCGTCAAAGCCGTTAGGGCCGAGACACATTCGCTCGCATTCAGGACGGCCCCGCTGGGCGTAGTGCGGAATACGGCGGCGCGCATGGCCGTCCACGGGTCGCCGTGGCCGAAGGGCATGTCGGTGGACAGCGCCACGTGCACCTCGGCGTCGCGCAGGGAGGCGACGCGCCACAGCTGAGCGTGCTCGTCGGCCGGGACGTCGGCGAGGTACTGATCGCCGCGCTCGGCGACGAAGTTGGGCTGCGTCACCACCGTGATCCCGAGCTCGGCCAGGTCGGCCAGATTGTCGTCGGGCACCATGGCGCCGTGCTCGATGCGATCCAGCGGATGGCTCCCGGCCGCGCGCAGGGCCGCGATGGTCACCACCAGCTGGGCCGCGGTCACGCAGTGCACGGCGACCGGTCTTCCTTCGCCGTGCCGATCGGCGATCCAGTCCGTCAGCTGGTCCAGGTCGAGGCGATCGTCGTGCAGGATCTTCTTGCCCGGTGCCAAAAAGCTTGGCCTCGGTCGGAATTCGCCGCGCCGATGCGCCACCAGCAGCGAGACCATGTCATCGGCGTCGAGGTCGGGGGTGGCGTCGGTGACGCCCGTGACCCCGGTCGCGGTGATCCGGCGGCCGAGTTCGGCCAGGTCGGATTCGCGCCGCTGCAGCGCTTCCGACCAGCCGCGGTCGGCGCTGCGCAGCCGTCCGTCGACATGCTCGGCCAGGCCGACCCGCCCCAGGGCCTCGGAGTTGAGGATCCACAGAGCGCCGCTGCGATGCTGGATGCGCACCGGAACCCTGGGCACCAAGGCGTCCAGAGCGGCCCTATCCAGTTCCCCGGCGACCGATTCGTGATAGCCGACGGCGCGAATCCACCCGTCAGGCCCGGGTGTCGCGTTCGATAACAGTTGTGCCAATTCGTCTTTGCTGCTGACTCCGGGCGGGCCGACGAGGAACGAATCCAGCGCCGACGCCGCCGAACGCAGGTGCACGTGGTGGTCGTGCAATCCCGGCAGAACGGCTCCGCCACCGGCGTAGAGCACGCCTTCCCCGGGCCGGGCCGCCAGGCCATCGGCGACCTCCTCGATCTGCGCGCCGACCCGGATGTCGGTCGTGGTGCCGTCCAGCAACGTAGCTCGCTGAATCAGCATGAAAGACAGAGCCTTTCGGCGACCAAGCGGCGCACGGTGGCGTTGTCCGCACCAAGCGACGGCGCCGGACGCGACGCCGGTGGAGCCGTCGGTGGTAGCGCCGGTACGTCCTGGACCGGCGCCAGGGTCGGCAGCGCCGCATAGCTCGCCGCGACGGCGGCCATCGACACACCGATCAACTCACCTCCACCCCGACCCACCGATTCGGTCACCGCAGCGGCCGCCTCCAGCCCCGTCAGCGGGTCGGCGATCGCGTCCCCGCAGAACACCGGCCCGCCGGCGCTGCCGACCAGGCCGCCGCCCACGGCGGCGTCATCCCCGAACGCGGGCCGGCCACGGTGATCGTCATACCCGATGACCCGCAACCAGATTCGACCCGCTCGCGGACTGACGTCATCCGGTCCGAGCCTGCGGCGTTCCAGTGCCGCGGAACGTGAGCCTTCGATCACGATGTCGGCGGCCGCGAGCAGCGCTTGCAGTTCGCCCGCCTGGTTATCGAAATTGATTCCGTAGGAAAGCTTTTCGGCGTTGATCCAGTCGAAGAACCGCCGATCGCCGCCCCGGGTCCCGTCCTGACGGCGTGCGCTTTCGACCTTGACGACCCTCGCCCCCGCCCGGGCTAGCAACTGGCCGCACAGCGGACCCGCCCACATCGACGACAGATCCGCGACCAGCAGACCCGTCAACGCGCGCGGCTGCGTCCGGGAGCCGAGTTCGCGGATCCGCGGCGGCGTGTCCGCCGCCTCCCCCAACGCCGCGACCGGGATGTCGAGCAGCGCCGACCGCTCGACGATGGCCGATGCCGGGCGCGCTGCGGCCCACCGCCGCAGCGCGGGCCACGGGTCGGCGGGCGCGTCGTCGATCTGGAGCAGCGCGGGGACGGCCGCGACGTCGTCCGGGCGGGAGAGCGTCAGCGCACACCAGCCGTCCCGGGCCGCGAGCAATCGGGTGGCACCGCCGGCCGACGTCCGACCCCCACGGGTCAACCCGCGCAAGGCGGCCCGCCCGGCCAGCAGGGTGGCCGCGTCGACGGCGATGCCCATCCGGTCGCCGACCTCGGCGGCCACCTGCCGGGCGCGGCCCAACACGTTCGCGCGGGAGAAGTCGGGGCCACCGTCGGGCAGACCGGTCAGGTAGGCCAGCCCGCTGCTGCCCCAGTCCGACGCCGCGTCGCTCACCTGGGCCATTGTCCTCCGGCTCAGAACTGAAACGCGCTGAACCGCCAGTCCAGCACCTGCCGGTCCGGTTCGGCGGCCGAGCCGCCGTCCGCGTAGACGACCGATCGGAGTCCCAACACACCTCCGTGCTCGGTCGGCTCGGCGGATTCAATGTGCAGCTCGCTGTATAGCGTGTCGCCCTCATGCACCGGCCCGGTGTGGTCGCAGGATGCCCAGCCCAGCACGGTCACCAGATTCGGCAGCAGCCTGCTGGCCTGAGCGAGCGCCAGCCCGATGGCATGTCCGCCGTAGACCAGACGGCGCCCGCCGACCCGCGAATCATGGTGCGGGGCAGCGATGTTGAGGGTGAGTCGAGCCAGCTCCGGTGCGTTGCTGACCACGTCCGCGGTGCTGTGCAGCACCGCACCGGCAAGACCCTGGTCGAAATGCGGACCGGGGACCCGATTCCGGAAGACCTCGCCATCCCACTGCGAGGTCGGATCGACGGCGGGCGGCGCCGCGTCGGCGCCGATGGTGGACAAATCGTCGCCCAAGCCGGCGTCGTCGGGATTCCAGTCCGGGCCGGCCGGCAACATGGCGCAGCGGTAGAAGTCGAGCACCAACTGGTCGGCCTGGTCGATCGTGATCATGCGCAGCGCGGCCAGTCCCGTCGGCGCGCGGCCCGGCTTGGCCGAGTTGGCGCGCAGCCCAACAACTTCGGTCCGGGTGTAGAGCGAGTCGCCGATGACCGGAAAGCGGTGAAAGGTCAGCCCGCGGTAAAACAGGTTGGCCTTCACCCGCTGCGTCACCAGCGTGCTCTGCCCGATCGCGACATCGCAGACCAAGGCCGGGTGCGCCAGCGGTCCCGGCAGGCCAGTCACCCCGGCACACAGATCGGTGTCCAGCGACAGTCGCATCCGGTCGCCCACGATCGCCTGATGGGCGGCGGCCAGGCCCGCCGAGAGTGTCATCGTGGGCGCCCAGTCGAAGACCTGACCTCTCGACAGATCGTCGAAGTAGGCGCCGCCCTCGGGGATCGCCGCATACCCGTTATTCGTCACAACGCCACATGCTGGCAGGCTGTCGAATCGGGGGTCAACTTCGTGGCGATCGCGAGCGCGGCGAAGCCGGGCGAAGCGGATCGCCACCTCAGGCTGGAGGGCAGTAACGGGTGAACGACGAAGACGAAGAGGACATGCTGGTCGCCACGGTGCGGGCGTTCATCGACCGCGACGTGAAGCCGACCGTCCGCGAGCTCGAGCACGCCAACACCTACCCCGAGGCGTGGATCGACCAGATGAAGCAAATCGGCATCTATGGCCTGGCCATTCCCGAGGAGTACGGCGGCTCCCCGGTGTCCATGCCCTGCTACGTGCGCGTCACCGAGGAGCTGGCGCGTGGCTGGATGAGCCTGGCCGGCGCGATGGGCGGCCACACCGTAGTGGCCAAGCTGCTGACGCTGTTCGGCACCGAGGAGCAGAAGCGGACCTATCTGCCGCCGATGGCCACCGGCGAGGTGCGGGCCACCATGGCGCTGACCGAGCCCGGCGGAGGTTCGGACCTGCAGAACATGTCGACCACCGCGGTGCCCGACGAGTCGGGTGGCTTGTTGATCAACGGGGCCAAGACCTGGATCAGCAACGCGCGCCGTGCCGGGCTGATCGCGCTGCTGTGCAAGACCGACCCGAGCGCCCGGCCGCGTCACACGGGAATCTCGATCGTGCTGGTCGAACACGGGCCCGGTTTGACGGTGTCCCGTGATCTACCGAAGTTGGGCTACAAGGGGGTCGAAACCTGCGAGCTGTCGTTCGACGACTTCGCCGTGCCGGCGTCGGCGGTGCTGGGCGGCGTTATGGGCGAAGGCTTTTCGCAGATGATGAAGGGCCTCGAGACGGGGCGCATCCAGGTAGCCGCCCGCGCCCTGGGGGTGGCCACCGCGGCACTGGAGGATGCGCTCGCCTATGCCCAGCAGCGGGAGAGCTTCGGCCAGCCGATCTGGCAGCACCAGTCGGTCGGAAACTACCTGGCCGACATGGCGACTAAGCTCACCGCGGCCCGTCAGCTCACCCGCTACGCCGCCGAGCGGTACGACGGCGGGGAACGCTGCGACATGGAGGCTGGGATGGCCAAACTGTTCGCCTCCGAGGTCGCGATGGAGATCGCCCTGGACGCCGTACGGATTCACGGCGGTTACGGCTACTCGACCGAGTACGACGTCGAGCGCTACTTCCGCGACGCGCCCCTGATGATCGTCGGCGAAGGCACCAACGAGATCCAGCGCAATGTGATCGCCCGGCAGCTGGTGAGCCGCGGCGGGATCTGACTGCGCGCAGCGCGATTTCCCGGCCATGTCCGAATGCGTGCTATATAGTTGCCTGACTTCGGCCAGCAAACCGCGAAAGGCATTGCCGTGAGCTATCCCCCAGGGCCGTATCCCCCGGAATGGCAAAGCCAGCAGCCGGGCTGGCAGGGCGAGCCTGCGGGTTGGCAAGCGCCGCCGCCGGGGGGTTGGCAACCGCCGCAGCCGGGGTGGCAGGGACCGCGCGAGCCCGACAACTATCTCGTCTGGGCGATTTTGTGCACCGTGATGTGCTGTCTTCCATTCGGAATCGTGTCGATCGTGTACTCCACCAAGGTCTCCGGGCTGTGGACTCAGGGCCGATACGCGGAGGCGCAAGCCGCAGCCAACAACGCCAAGAAGTGGGCCATCATCGGAGCCATCGTCGGCGCCGTCGGCGCGGTGATCGGCGTGGTCTTGTACTTCAGCCTCATCATGTTCGCGGTCTCCCACGTTCCGTCGAACGTCACCACCACGACCTATTCGGGCTTCTGAGCCACCGCGTCCACCAGCCCCCAGGCCATCGCGGTGTCTGCGCCGATCGTGCGGCCGGACAACACGAGATACGCTGTGCGCCAACGGCCTATCCGGCGCGTGACGCTGACGGTGCCGCCGGCGCCGGGGATCAGCCCCAGACTCAGTTCGGGTAGCCCGAACACGGAATCGTGGCGGGCGGTGATCCAGCCGCAAAACGCCGCCATCTCCAGCCCGCTGCCCAGCACCCGGCCGTGAACCTCGGCCCGGCAGGATCGGCCGAGCCTGGCGGTGAGCGCGTCGAGCGCCAGGGCGGGGCTGTGCCTGGTGCGGGCCAGGTGCGCGCTCGCGGGGTCGGCGAAGGTGCCGAATTCCGCGAGGTCGCCGCCGCTGCAGAACGACGGCCCGTTGCCGCTCAACACGATTCCGGTCACCGACGGGTCCAGCTGCGCGACCGTCAGCGCTTCCAGCAGCGCGGCCCGCGCGTCGGTGGAAAACGCGTTGTGACGCTGCGGCCGGTTGAAAGCGATGCCCAGCGTGTCACCGTCTCGCTCGGCCCGCACCGGGTCGGGGATGTCGGGCATGCGCGCCGGGCCGCGTTCTTTTAACCAGCGCGCGAACTCGGGACCCGCCTGCAGTGTCGAGTAGGCCAGCGACTCGGTCACCACGCCGGACACGGTCGGACCGCCGGGGTCCACCGCGCGCAACACGTCGTCGCACACGCCACTGGCGTGCGGCCAGCGTTGGCAGCGCGCGGTCAGCTCGTGTAGTGCCTCGGGCACCGAATCCACGGTGACGACGCGACGGTCGGAGCAGGAATCGTCGGTCAGGGTGAAAGTCGCTGTGTCGAGCCAGGATCCGGACCGAGCGATGTCAGCGGCACCGCCGTGCGCCACGATCACGCCCGGCGGAGACGCGGGCCCGGCATCCGGCGCGCTGGACAAGTCGACGACCCGGGGCATGGGTCACACCGAGTATTTCTCGATCAACCCGTTCTTGTAGAGCTTCCCGGTGTCGGTGCGCGGCAGCTGCGCCTCGAACGCGATGGATCGCGGACACTTGTAGTGCGCCAAGCGTTCCCGTAGCCATCCCGACAGCTCTTCGGCGAATTTATCGGTGGCGTCGGCCGCATCGACGGTCTGCACAGCCGCGACGACGCGCTGCCCCATCTCGTCATCGGGAACTCCGAACACCGCCGCGTCCAACACTTTTGGATGGGTAACCAGAAGGTTCTCGGTCTCTTGGGGGTAGATGTTCACCCCACCCGAGATGATCATGTGGTGGCGCCGGTCGGTCAGGTACAGGTAGCCCTCGTCGTCGAGGTAGCCGACATCGCCGACCGTCACCCAGCCGTGCTTGTCCCGGGATGCGGCCGTCTTTGCTTCGTCGTTGAGGTATTCAAACGAATACCCACCCGCGAAATAGATTTCGCCGGCCTGGCCCGCCGGCAGCTCGTTACCGTCCTCGTCGATGATGTGAATCTCGCAGGCCATCGGTTTGCCGACCGAACCGGGGTGGGCCAGCCACTCCTCGGCGCTGATCAACGTCGACCCGATCGCCTCGGAGGACGCGTAGTACTCGTCGATGATGGGACCCCACCAGTCGATCATCTGCTTCTTGATCTCTACCGGGCACGGCGCCGCGGCGTGCATCACGCGTTGCAGACTGGACAGGTCATACGAATTACGAACCGCTTCAGGAAGTTTCAGCATCCGGGTAAACATCGCCGGGACGAACTGCCCGTGCGTGACCCGGTGGCGCGCAATGGCATCGAGGCAACCTTCGGGGTCGAACTTCTCCATGACGAGCGTGGTGACGCCACCGGCCTGCGCGCTCATCGACCAGACCGACGGCGCGGTGTGGTACAGCGGTGCCGGGCTCAAGTAGATCGATTCGGGGGTCATCCAGTAACTGACCAGCGCCGACATCATCCCCGGCGCCTCGGAAGGTGCGACGTGCGGCAGCTCGCGCTTGATGCCCTTGGGCCGGCCGGTGGTACCCGACGAGTACTGCAGCAGGTCACCTTCGCGCTCGTCGTCGATCGGCGTATTCGGTTGGTCCGCAACGCATTCGGGGTAGCGCTGCCAACCGGGCAGGTCGGCCTCTCCCTGTTCGCACGCGATCATCAGCAGGTCGGGCAGGCCGCCCGGCAGGGGGCCCCTCCCGCTTGCGGGGGAGTGTTCGCCGAGGTTCTCGCAGACCTTGCGCATCGCCGCCGAACCGATGATCGCCTTGGCGGCACTGTTGTCGATGATGTACGCGGCCTCGGCCGCGGTCAGGTGGGTGTTGATCGGCACGTAGTACAGGCCGCTGCGGCGCGCCGCCCACATGACGACGTGGATGTGCTCGTTGTTCTCCATCAGGATCGCGACGGCGTCGCCCTCGACCAGGCCGGCCTGTCGGAAGTGGTGCGCGAGCTGATTGGCGCGTGCCTCCAGTTCGTCGAACGTGACCACGGTTCCGGAGGGGTGAAGGATGATGGCGGGTTTGCCGGCGCCGACATGCTCGCGTATCTGCATGCGGAGACTGTACCGCCGCAAAACTTGACGGGTGTCAAGTGGGCGTCCGCGACATCCAAATCGGCGCCGGTGAAAACGTTTCCGCCCCCGGCAGGCTAGGCCGGGGGCGGAAGCGTTATTGAGATGACTAGTCGGCTTCAGCCAGCCGCTGCTTGAGCGCCTCGAACTCGTCCTTGACGCCGGTGGGCAGCTTGTCGCCGACGAACTCGAACCACTCCTCGATCAACGGCAACTCTTCGCGCCACTCGGCGGGGTTGACCAGCAACGCCTTCGTGACGTCGTTGGCGTCCACGTCGAGGCCGTCCAGGTCCAGGTCCGCGGCGGTGGGCACGACACCGATCGGGGTGTCCTGGCCACCGGCCGTGTGCTCGATGCGGTCGACGATCCACTTCAGCACGCGGCTGTTCTCGCCGAAGCCCGGCCACAGGAATTCGCCCTTGTCGCCGCGGCGGAACCAGTTGACGAAGAACACCTTCGGCATCTTGGACTCGTCGGAGTTCTTGCCGAGGTCGAGCCAGTGCTGGAAGTAGTCACCGACGTGGTAGCCCAGGAACGGCAGCATGGCCATCGGGTCGCGGCGCACGGTGCCGACCTTGCCTTCGGCGGCGGCGGTCTGCTCGCTGCCCATGGTGGCGCCCATGAACACACCGTGCTGCCAGTCGCGCGCCTCGGTCACCAGCGGCACCGTTGTCTTGCGGCGAGCCCCGAACAGGATCCCCGAGATCGGCACGCCCTGCGGGTCGTCCCACTCCGGCGCCAGGATCGGGCACTGCGACATCGGCGTGCAGTACCGCGAATTCGGGTGCGCCGCTTTGGTGTCCGTCTCGCGCAGGATCCAGTCGTTGCCCTTCCAGTCGATCAAGTGGTCGGGCTCGCCCTCCAAGCCTTCCCACCACACGTCGTGGTCGTCGGTCAGCGCCACGTTCGTGAAGACGGTGTTGCCCGCCGCGATGGTGCGCATCGCGTTCGGGTTGGACTTCCAGTTGGTGCCCGGCGCGACCCCGAAGAAACCGAACTCGGGGTTGACCGCGTAGAGCCGGCCGTCCTTGCCGAACCGCATCCAGGCGATGTCGTCGCCGAGGGTCTCGGCGCGCCAGCCCGGAATGGTCGGCTGCAGCATGGCGAGGTTGGTCTTGCCGCACGCCGACGGGAACGCCGCGGCGAAGTAGTACGCCTTGTTCTCCGGTGAAATCAGCTTGAGGATCAGCATGTGCTCGGCGAGCCAACCCTCGTCGTGCGCCATCGCCGACGCGATCCGCAGCGAGTAGCACTTCTTGCCCAGCAGCGCGTTACCTCCGTAGCCCGAGCCGTAGCTCCAGATCTCGCGGGTCTCCGGGAAGTGGGTGATGTACTTGGTGTCGTTGCACGGCCACGGCACATCCTGCTGGCCCGGCTCGAGCGGGGCACCCACGGAGTGCAGCGCCTTGACGAAGAATCCGTCGTCGCCCATCTTCTCCAGGGCCGCCTTGCCCATCCGCGTCATGGTGCGCATGGACACGACGACGTACTCGGAGTCGGTGATCTCGACGCCCAGCTTGGGGTCGTCGGCGCCCAGCGGGCCCATGCAGAACGGCACCACGTACATGGTGCGGCCGCGCATGCAACCGCGGTAAAGGTCGGTCATGATGCCGCGCATCTCGGCCGGCGCCATCCAGTTGTTGGTGGGGCCTGCGTCGATCTCGCGCTCCGAGCAGATGAACGTCCGCGACTCGACGCGTGCCACGTCGGAGGGGTCGGACAACGCCAGGTAGGAATTGGGGTGCTTCTTTTCATTCAGCTTGGTGAACGTGCCCGCCTCGACCAGCTGACCGGACAGCCGATCGAACTCTTCGGCGGAGCCGTCAGCGAAGACCACCCGCTCAGGCTGGGTGAGCTCGGCGACCTCCTGTACCCATGACAGCAACCCGTGATGATTAGTGGGCGCGGCGTCCAAACCGGGAATGGTCGCTGAGGTCATCGAAATCTCCTGATCCTTCGGCGTACTCGTGCTTCTCTGTGATTTATGTGTTCGACCACACATATCTTCGAATGGTGGCGTTAACTACAGGTTATCCCGAGGACCTTGTCGGGGAAGCCTCGGGCAGGTATAAGCCTTCTCACAACAACGATTCAGAAGGTCACGAAAGCTCACTATCTTCGCTGTTTGAGGCCGGTTTCTCCGTTTCGCCCGCATCATCTCCCTCCGCGGCGCTCTCGGATCGTGGTGTACCCGGTTCTCCTAGCTCTGCACGCACGGCATCCAGCGCGGCCACGATCGCCGGCATCTCGCGATCGTGGGTCGCCGCAGCCCGCTTAGCGGCCATGGCGTGTTCGCGCAGTTCGCCGTCGATGACCGCGACCTGATCGGTCACCTGGGCGTTTTCGGTCGCATCCTGGGCCATCACCGCTTTGGTCAGCACCGACTCGGCGCCCAGAACGCGGGTCGCGACCAGCTCCTCGGTCACCGACTGCAGCGACGACGTCACGTCGCCCGCCCAGCGGTCCAGCAATGCTCGGTCCCGCAGCAGACCGCGGATGTTGATCACGATGAAGGTGACCACCAGCCCGATCACCACGCACGCCACTGCGGCGGCGCTGGCCAGCACGGGGCTGAGCCGAGACGCCGCCCCACTCAGCAGCCGGCTCAGCGTCAGCGCGACACCCAGGCCGAACCCGGCACCCAGCAGCATCATCAGCCAGGTTTCCTGCCGGCGCGGTTTCAGCGGCGGCGGCTTGACGTCAACCGTCGGCAGCGTCTCGAGGGGCGGCAGGTCGACCGAGACACCCATCACCTGAGCGACGTCGCCGAGTTGGGTGTCGGTGCCGTCGCGGACCTCGGCGATCACCTCGTCGAGCCGGCCGCGCGTATCTGCCTCGAAGGCGGGCATGTTGCGCCGCGCCAATCCCGCCGCATCCTCCTGCAGCTCGGTGCGCAGCGAGGAGCAGCGGTTGCGGGCAAAGTAGGACAGCTGGACGCGTGCCTGCTGGATCTGGCCGCGCAGCGTGACGGTGCGCTCGGTTTTCGCCTCTCGCCGCTGTTGCAGGGCGGTGCTGCGCGCGTCGCGCAATGCGTCGACTCGCGCCTGCCGACCGGCTCCCTCGACGTCGCGGTCGAACTCCTGGACGGCCGTCTGCAGTTGAAATTCCCACGCCCGCAAGTCGTTTCGTCGCTCAAGAGCGGAGTCGGCGAGCTGTCCGGAGACCGTCTTCACCAGGTCGTCGACGTCGGGCTCACCGAGGTCCGGCAAGGCCGCCGCCCCCACCCACGGCACCCGGTCGTAGCGCGGCGCATGCCCGGCCAGCTTCTCGCGGTTCGCGGCGACGACATCACGCCAGTTGCGGTGCACGTCGATCTTGGACACCACGCCCACTACCGCGTCGGTGTATTCGGCGGCGGCGTCCAGCAGCGCGCAATCGGACTCCGTCAGGTGCGCCGCGGCGGACACGACGAAGACCACCGCCATCGGCACGTCGCCGACGCCCAACTCCGCCGACTCGACGAACTTGTGCTGCTGCAGCCGTTCGCTCAGCGCCGCCGCCACCCCGCTCACCCCGGCCATCCACGGACCCGTCACCAGCACCACGTCGGATCGCTGCGTCGCGGGCCCGTGCAGCTTCGGCCCGACCGCCTCCACCAGGGCGTCCACCCGGGCGGCTGATTCGTCGTGATCGTCGCTCACCACGACTCCCCAGGCAGCGACCCGCAGGCCTGCGACCACAGCCTCAGCGATCCGCGGGCGATGTCCGCACCACACGCTCGGTGCAGATCGTTCACCGACGCTCGGCTGTAGCGCTGCCACCGCGCCGCCCGTGGCAGGTGGGCGGCCGGGTTGCGATGCAGATCGACGGGTCCGACATCCAACCCGGCCGCTTCGGCGAGGTCGACGGCGGCGGCCATCCGGGCGACGACGGTGTCGTCGCGGGAGAGGAATCCGCTGATCCGCTCCCCGAGCCAGCCCTGGCCGACGGCCAGCGCCTCCAGCTCCGCGACGGCCGCGAGCACCCGCTGGTATCGCACCTCGGCGCCGACGACCGAGAGCCTGGCCAGCACGGCGTCGACCCCGCTCATCCGGCGCAGCAACGCCCGGACCTGCGCCGGCGTCCGGCCCTGGCGGATCGCGGCGATCGCGAGCGCGGTACCGAACAGGTCGAGGGTGTCCAACAGGCGCAGCCGAACGTCGGTCGGCACCGGGTTGTCCGCCGCCAGGAAGCCGGCAAAGGAATCATCGAGGCAGGCGCCCGGCGCGGCGGCCAGCGTCCGCAGCGCGGCCCACATCGCGTTGTCCAGATCGTCGAGCGCGGCGACTCCGAGCAGTCCGATCATCGGCTCCATCGGAACACCCGCCAACGTGGCGAGTTCCCTGCACCGCGCCCGCGCGGCCGCGATCGGCCCGTCAGCGCCTCGCCCCGAAAGCGAGCCTGCCAGATCAGCCTTGTTCAACACCGCCAGCACCGGGTGTCCGGCGGTGGCCATCGCGTCGATGGCGTCGATGTCTTCGGGCTTGAGCACCTCGGTGGTCACGTAGACGACGACGTCGACGCCGTCGTCGAGGGTCGCCACCCGGACGTTCGCCGCTCCCGCTCGGTCCAGCGCACGGATCACCATGCCGCGGCCCACCCCCCGACGACCCCGCACGGCCACCCGCAGGGGCGCGGCGGTTCGCTCCGCGATTGCCGTCACGCGCGGGTCGTCGAGACCGGCGGCAAATCGCGCCAGCTCGTCGACGAAGATCTGGTGTCCTTGTCCCTTCACGCCCTACCCGTCCGATTCGATCGCCCAGCCGCCTTTGCCATTCGGCCAATGCAGCGCCGTTGTCCAGGCTGGATCCGTTTGCCGGCAGCCGCTGCGATACCACCGAATGGTGGCACCTGTGTCAGCAAGATGCGAGCCACTGTTTATCTGTTACCAGCTGAAGGCAACTGTTGGGTATCAATCCGGACCAGGGGCGGATACATCGTGGGTTTATAGGCCACCATGGACAAATGCATGCGCAACCCGGGGTGGCGATACCGCCCGGCACGCCGGTGAGTGAATCGGAATCGGATCGTCGCGA
>DASYBR010000140.1:0-11251 GCA_036500645.1 Mycobacterium sp.
AGGTGGCCGGTAACACCGTGCTGTCCAGCGTGAACCGCGGGGCGGCTGACTTGAGCTTCGGCGCTGCCCCGGTTGCTCTGACGGCCGGATATCCGGCGTTGTCTCCGGTGATGGGTCTTACCCACGGTGTGCACGGCATCGGCGACACCATCGCTATCAGCGTTCATGCATCGGAGTCGGCCTTCGGCAGCGAAGGTGTCGACATCGATGGGTATCTGCGGCTGCTCGACGCGGCACTGTAGCTACTGCGCGTCTCCGGATCTGGCCGCTTCTTCCCGCGTCAGGCCGACGGCGTTGATGAGCTCTTCATGCAGCTCGAACCACACCGTGTGGTAGGAGTCGATCAGCGGCCGGGTCAGCCAGGAGGTCTCGCCGGCCTTGACTCTGTCCAGCGCCGCAGACAGTTTCGTCGAATATGCGGTCAACCGCGGGAGCTGCGCCGCTGCTTTCTCGATGATCGGCGCCACGCGGGCGTGCACACCATCCAGGCGGGCCAATACCGCGGCGTCGTATTCGGCGTCATCGTGGGTGTTGGGAGTGCCATTCGTGCCGCCCTTGAGCTGCCAATCGGTGACCAGGGACTTGAATTCGGCGTTCACGTCACGGAAATCCTGGTAAGCGGCGGTCATTGCGACCGGGTCTACGCCCGCGCGCTCCTCGGCGAGCAACTCCTGCAGTGCGGCGCGACCGCTGTTGCTGATCTGCACCGTCGCGCCTGTGACCAGGAGCCCAGACGCGCTCAGCTGCTCGACGATCGCCGTGATATCGCCGAGTTCGGAACCCAACGTCGCGACCAGGTCGGCGGGACGAACCCGACCCTTGAGTCGGACCGCTTGCAGCACGGCCAATTCGGTCATGATGCCGCCTGCCGCGCCAGGCGCAGCGCGGTCAGCATGAGGATCAGCGGGACGGGTGAAACCACATCGGTATGCCCGCTGCCCAAGGCCGCGCGCACCGCGGCCTCGGAGGTGTCATCGAGTCGCGGGTGGTCGCCGGAGGCATGAGCACGCAGCGGGCTGATCCGACGCGCGATGTCGGCCAGCTCACGCAGTTCTGGCGTGTCGTTTTCCGACCACGCCGACAAGCTCAAAATACCTTCGCGCACTTCACCTTCGGTGCCGTCGACGGTGATATGCTGGCCGGCCAGCGACGCTGTCACGCCTTGACCGCAGCCCACCACGGCGACTCGGCCCAGCTCGCGGCTGAGCACTGCCGCGTGGCTGGCGGCGCCGCCGACCTCGGTGACAATCCCCTGCGCGGCCAGCATGCCCGAAACGTCTTCGGGCCTGGTGTGATCACGCACCAGGATCACCGCCTCGCCCCGCTCGGCCGCGAGCAGCGCCTCGTCTACATCGGTGTATGCCTTACCCGACACCACGCCCGGGCAAGCCGGCAGCCCCTTCGCTAAAAGCGGTGCTGCCAAACGTATTTCCGGCTGCAGCGCCGGTATTAGCAGTGCCCGCACGTGCGCCGGGGTCACCCGTCGCAGCGTCTCCGAATCGTCGATGAGTCCCTCATGCCGCAGTTGCAGCGCCAACCGCACCGCCGCCTGTGCCGAACGCTCAGCCGCCCGCGCCTGCAACAGCCACAGCTTGCCGTCTTCGACCGTGAACTCGATCTCTTGAATGTCAGACTCAAGCCGCTCCAAGGTTCGGGCGGCATCCACCAGTTCGTCGTAGACGGCCGATTGCTCGTCGCGCAGGGCCGTGATCGGTTCCACGTCAAGCGATCCCGATACCACGTCGTCGCCTTGGCCGCCTGGTAGCCATTCCCCGAACGGCTCGTTGTCGCCGGTTATCGGATCACGCGAAAAGAATGCTCCGGCACCGGAATTAGGGCCGTGGTTGCCGAACACCATCGCCTGCACGACCACTGCCGTGCCGTGCCGGTCGTCGATGCCGTAGTGCGCCCGGTAGGCCACCGCGCGCGGTGAATTCCACGAGGCGAACACCGCCTCGATGCCGGCGCGCAGCTGCACGTAGGGGTCGTCGGGTACGACCACTTGGTCACTGCCACCCACGATGCGCTCATACATGCGCGTGAATCGGCGGTGGGTGTCGCGGGCGAAGGCCGGGTCGCCGCTGTCGGCGGCCAGTGCCTGTTCGGCCGTGTCGTTCATCCCGACGTTCAGGACGGTGTCCATCATGCCCGGCATCGACTGTGTTGCTCCCGAGCGCACGCTGACCAGCAGCGGACGCGGACCATGCCCGAAGGTGCGGGAGACTTCTGCTTCCAGCCAACTCATGCGGTCGAGCACGTCTGGCCAGATGACGTCCATCGTCGCTGCGGGGTCGGCGAGATACCGCAGGCCCACCTCGGTGGTGATGCAGAACGCGGGTGGCACTGGCAAATTGTGGCGACGCATCCTATCGACGCTGTGGCCCTTGTTGCCCAAGAGCTCTCGTGGGTGACTCGCTTTGCCGTCCAGCAACACCACGGATTGTCCGGTAGGCGCGGTCTCACCTCCGCCTGACGCGCTTTGGTGGGCGCCGCTGCCCCAGTCGATACGGGCCGTGGTGCACCCCCTTGTGAATCAGCTGCTCGTAGGCCGTTATTTGTGGGCCAACGTCGGAACGCCCGCTATGTTCCCACACGAATCCGTAGCCTTAGCTGCTCGGCGGCTCCTGTTGGCTTGGCGTCGGTGCTCAGTGCTGCCCGTCAGCACGGCGGTGGATCGGCATCCCATTCGGTCAATGTCCACCCGTCGGAAGGGTTTCCGGTAACCACGACGCGGCCCATGTTGGGCAGCGGCTTGCTGGTCAACAGCGAGTGGTCGGCGTTATGTACGTTCATCAAAACCCACACCATGATTGCCGCCGCATGCGAGAACGCGACCGGATTCAGTTCGCCGCTGTCGTAGATGTGCTGGACGGCATCGTTGAACCGCGACTCGAATTCGTTGCCGTCGATGGAGCCAGGAATGCGTGCGCTTCGATCACCCTGCAGCCACTGCATCGGAGCGGCAAATAAGGCCCTCGCGTTCGCCTCGGGTTGACCTTCGTACTGGCCGCCCTCGATCTCCCGCAGCCCGGGCAGCACATCGACGCTCTCGCCCAACGCCTGTGCTGTCGGCGTGGCCGTTTCTTGAGTGCGAACCATGTTTGAGGCGTAGACGCCGTCATAGTGGTTGGCGCTCAATTGCCCGGCCTCCGTCGTCGCCTGACACCATCCCTTTCCAGTGAGGTCAGGACCGGGAACCGAGGTGTCGATCACGCCTGACGCGTTGCCCTGCGACTGGGCGTGCCGCACCAATGTCAGCGTGATCGTGTGCGCGCCAACCGCCCGCGCCGTTCCGCAACCCGCGGTCGACGTCAGGACGAGGAGGGCGGCGATCAAGCACCGCACGGCTAAGGTCACTCGCCGATTCACGGGCAAGAGTTTAGATGCCGTGGAGCAACCCGGCATCGGCTCCGCTCGGCGGCTCTTGTTGTCCGACCCGGCGCATGATCTAGGTTTGCACTTATGACTCCCTACGACGTTGGGTTGCTGATCCTGCGGCTGGTGTTGGGCGTGACGTTGGCCGCGCACGGCTACAACAAATTCTTCGGCGGCGGCCGCATCCCGGGCACCGCCCGGTGGTTCGAAAGCATCGGCATGAAGCCCGGTAAGTTCCACGCCACCGTGGCCGCGACCACGGAAATGACCGCCGGCCTGGGCCTGGCCGTCGGGCTGCTGACGCCGATACCGGCTGCGGGCTTCGTATCTTTGATGCTGGTGGCGGCCTGGACGGTGCACCGCCACAACGGCTTTTTCATCGTCAAGGAAGGCTGGGAATACAACCTGGTCCTGGCCGTCGCCGCCGTGGCCGTGGCCACCTTGGGCCCCGGCAAACTCAGCCTGGACTACGCCATCTTCGGTGACAAGCTCTGGTTCCCCGGCTGGCATGGCCTGCTGATCTCGGTCGTGCTTGGTCTCGTCGGTGCCATCGGGCAGTTGGCGATCTTTTACCGGCCGCCGGCCAAACAAGCCGGCTAGCTGGGCTAGTCCTAGGGCTCGTCTTCTTCCGCCAGCAGCTTCTCGGGGTGGTGGAAGGTGTTGGTCCTGGGCTGTCCGCGGTCAAGATGCGGCGGCGGTATCCATTCGGTGTCCCCGCTGGCGCGTTTGCGGGTGGCCCAGCCCTTGTCCAGAAGTCTGTGGTGGGACCCGCAGGCGAAGGTCAGCTGGTTGACGTCGGTGCAGTGCGTCGTTGCCCAGTCTTCGACGTGGTGGACCTCGCAGAGGTAGCCAGGCATGTCGCAGCCGGGTGCCGAGCAGCCGCGGTCCTTCGCGTAGAGGACGATCCGTTGCCCAGGTGAGGCGAGCCGTTTGCTGTGATACAGCGCCAAGGCTTTGCCCTGGTCGAAGACGGCCAAGTAGTGATGGGCGTGGCGGGCGAGGCGGATCACGTCGGACATGGGCAGCAGGGTGCCGCCGCCGGTAAGCCCCGTGCCGGCCGCCGATTCGAGGTCCTTGAGCGTGGTGGTTACGACGATCGACGCAGGTAGACCATTGTGTTGGCCCATACCGCCACTAGCCAGCACGCCGCGCAGGGCCGCGGTCAGGCCGTCGTGGCTGCGTTGGCCGGGGCTGCGAGTGTCGCGCTCGACGGCTTCTTCGGGGGCGGGGCCGTCAACGGTGGGGGTCAGGTCGTCGGGATTGCACATGCCGGGGGAGGCCAGTTTGGCCAGCACGGACTCCAGGGTGGCACGGGCTTCCGGGGTCAGCCAGCCGGTCAGTCTCGACATGCCGTCGGCTTGCTGGTTGCCGAGTACCAGGCCGCGGGCCCGGGCCCGGTCTTCATCGGTGAAGTTGCCGTCGGGGTTGAGGCAGTCCATCAGGCGTCGGGCCAGCTTGGCGAGTTGATCGGGGCGAAACTGCGCGGCCTTCGACGCGAGCTGCTGTTCGGCCTGCTCACGTGTCTCGATGTCGACGAACTCGGGCAGCTGATGAAAGAACCGCCGAATCACCGCCACGTGGTCGGGCCCGATCGCACCGTCGCGCTGCGCCGCGGCGGTGGCGGGCAACAGCGGCTGCAAGGGCTCACCGGTCAGCGCGCGGCGTGGGCCCAGGTCGGCGGCTTCGGCGATCCGGCGACCGGCCTCCGCCCGGGTGATGTGCAACCGGTCGGCCAACGCGTGCGGGAGCTTTCCGCCGAGCTCGGCGGAGTCGGATTGCCCGGCGAGCTGATTGATCAACTGATGGCCGGGAACTTGGAGCCGGCGCGTCTCGTGTTCGAGCACCTCCAGCAATCCCAACCGTTCCGGGTTGGTCAAAGAGTCATACGAATGCCCGACGAATCGAGACACCGCCGCGCGCAACGCCTCGACGTCCTCCCGAAGCTCCGCACGGTCAATCGAACCCATGTTCGAATTCTATGTGGACCCTCCGACAAAAAGAGCGCTGAAACTAAAGTGGCACAAGTGATTTGATCAGCCAACCGCCGCCGTCTCGGCTTCCGTCGCCTCGGCCGCGGCGCGCTCGCCGGAACGGATCGCACCGTCGATCCACCCGCACATGATCGCCGAGCTCTCCGTCCCAGCCCAGTGGATGCGGCCGCAGGGTTCGCGCAGGGTGTAGCCGAATTCGGTGAGCACGCCGGTCGGCGCGTGGCTGAGCATCCCGCCGCCCGAATACCGCTCGATGGTCCAGTTCTGCTCGTGGTACTCGGCGGGCGTCCGCGCCTTCTCGCCGAACCGGTCGACCAGCTCGGAGATGACCGCCGCTTTCCGTTCGGCGTCCCCGAGCCTGCCCAGCCGGCGTGCTGCGGGTCCTTCCGTGATGACGCACATGATTCCGGGGTCGCCGGTGTCCGTGCACGCGTCGATGGTCAGGGTGGCAGGGGAGTCCGGCGCGGCCGATTGACCCGACAACCCGTCGGCACGCCAGAACGGCGCGTCGTAGACGATCGAGATCTTGAAGACCGCGCCGCTCGGCATGCGCTGATGCAGGAAAGCCCGATCGACCGGAAGCATCGGCTCGTAAACGATCGACGTCGCAATCGCGAGCGGAATCGCAACGATGACCCGCCGCGCCCGCACCGTCACTCCGTCCGCGCTGACCGTCACGCCGTCGGTGTCCTGCGCGATCTGCCGTACCGGCTGCGAAAGGTGCAGCGCGTCCCCTAGCTCGGCGGCGATGGGGCCGTAGATGGCGCCCATCCCTCCGACGGGACGTGCGTCCTGGGCGCCACCCTTGCCGGAAATGACGAACGTCGGCCCGCCGCCGGACGCCATCTGCAGCAGCACCCACAGCAACGACGTCTCGGATGCCGCCGAGGTGTAGGGACCGGCCAGCGCCATGTCCAGCATCTCGCGGGCCTGTTTGGACAAGGTGTTCTTATCAAGCCATGCACCCAGGCTGATGCGATCCCACTCGTCGGCCTTCGTTGCCGTCCAAGGCGTTTCGCGCGGGATCGATTTGCACATCTTCTCGATCGACAGCAACCCCACACCGAGGTTGGTGACCGCCCACGGGCTCATCGTCCAGGGGATCGTGCCGCCGTAGCGATGCTTCTTGCCGTCGACGACCATCATCGCGTCGCCGTCGTTGTGCTGCTTGTACTCCGGCACGCCGAACTCTCTCATCAGCGCGTAGATCCGGTCCTGGCCCGGCCCGATCCACGCGCCGCCGCGATCGATCCACGATCCGTCCGGGCGGGTCTGGGTGAAGGTCCGGCCGCCGACCCGGTCGCGCGCCTCCAGCAAGGCCACCGAGCGACCCGCCCGTTTCAATCGCAGGGCGGCCGTCAACCCTGCGAATCCCGCCCCGACCACGCAAAAATCGAACTCCGACACGACTGGCTCCTCACCTAGTGCCACCTCAGCAGCAAAGTACTCCGGCACCGGGCGCGGAAGTGGCGAGTTAACAGAGATTTCCGCCCGGGTTCTACTGTGCGGATTCCACCGGGGATCTTTACCGGATGAAATTCATTGGGAGAGTTCGTGATTCGTCTCGTTATAAGGCTGGCGAGGGCCCGCCGTACTGCCAGACCAATGTATGATCGCCTGTCATCGTCGGGTTGCACCACATCGTTCTGCCGTTGGCGTCGTCGGTGGTCGCATGCAACACCGTGCACCCATCGCCCGGCGTGGGCGCCTCAGCCCTGGCAGTAGCGCCTTCGGGAGCAAAAGCGATGGAAAAGGCAACGGCAATCATTGCCGCGATCGGGAACCGAAGTCTGCTCATGGTGGATATCCCCTCAGACTCGCACCGACTCGATTTCACGGTATCTGTCGGTGAACTCGCAAGCAAAGGATTCTTAGCCCGAACTTAAGCCCCGCCCGCTTATAACGCGTTCTAGTCTGTGCACCATGGGATTTTTGAAGCCCGACCTACCGCAGATCGACATGGACGAGTGGAACAAGGGCACTCGCAGCGAAAAGATCCGTCCGATGGCCATGCACTGGGCCGAGGTCGGCTTCGGCACGCCGATTGCGCTGCACCTCTTCTACGTCGTGAAGATCCTGCTCTACATCCTGGGCGCGTGGTTATTTGCATTGACTACCAAGGGCGTTAACGGATTTACGGGCGTCGGATCGTGGTGGTCGGAGCCGATCGTGTTCGAGAAGGTCGTGCTTTACACGATGCTTTTCGAGGTGGTCGGCCTGGGATGCGGTTTCGGACCGCTGAACAACCGGTTCTTTCCGCCGATGGGCTCGATCTTGTACTGGATGCAATTCGGCACGATCCGGTTGCCACCGTGGCCGAATCGGGTCCCGCTGACCAAGGGCACCAAGCGCACTCCGACCGATGTCTTGCTGTATGCGCTGCTGCTTTTCGTGACGCTCGGGGCGCTGATCTCGGATGGCGATGGTGCGATACCCGAGCTGGGCACCAAAATCGGGCTGCTGCCGGGGTGGAAAATCGCTCTGGTTCTGGTACTCCTCGCGATACTCGGGCTGCGCGACAAGGTGATCTTCCTGGCCGCTCGCGGCGAGGTCTACGCCACTATCGCGGTGACCTTCCTGTTCGGCGGGGTCGACATGATCGTCGCGTCCAAAGTCGTCTTCCTGGTGATCTGGATGGGCGCGGCAACATCGAAACTCAACAAGCACTTCCCATTCGTGATTTCCACGATGATGTCCAACAATCCACTGGTCCGGCCCAGGTCGCTGAAACGGCGCTTCTTCGAGAAGTTCCCGGACGATCTGCGGCCCGGACGGCTGTCACGATGGCTCGCGCACCTGAGCACCGCCATCGAGATGCTGGTGCCGCTGCCACTGTTCTTCTGCCATGGGGGCTGGCCCACTACGGTGGCCGCTGTCGTGATGGTGTGCTTCCACTTAGGAATCCTCGTCTCGATTCCGATGGGCGTTCCACTGGAGTGGAACGTGTTCATGATCTTCGGCGTCCTGTCGCTGTTCGTCGCGCACGCCCGACTGGGGTTGGCCGATCTGAGGCATCCGGTGGTCGTCGCGATACTGTTCGTCGTCATCGCCGGGATCGTCTTGATAGGCAACATGTTTCCGCGCAAGGTCTCGTTCCTGCCGGGAATGCGTTACTACGCCGGGAACTGGGATACGACGCTGTGGTGCATGAAACCGTCGGCCAACGACAAGATCTCACGCGGCATCGTGGCGATCGCAAGCATGCCGCAGGCCCAGTTGGAGCGGTTCTACGGCAGCCCGGAGGCGGCGCAGATCCCGATCTACATGGGATATGCCTTCCGCGGGTTCAACACTCACGGCAGGGCGCTTTTCACGCTGGCGCATCGCGCCATGGCGGGCCAGAACGAGGACGACTACGTCATCACCGACGGTGAGCGGATCTGCAGCACGGCCATCGGCTGGAACTTCGGCGACGGTCACATGCACAACGAGCAGCTGATCGCCGCGATGCAGGAGCGCTGCCACTTCGCACCCGGCGAGGTGCGGGTGGTCCTGCTCGACGCGCAGCCGATCCACAAGCAGACGCAGGCCTACCGCCTGGTGGACGCGGCGACCGGCGAATTCGAGCACGGCATCGTCAACGTCGCCGACATGGTGACCCGCCAGCCATGGGCCGACGATGTGCCGGTCCAGGTGCTGACGGAATCAACCGAGTCAACCGAGTCGACCGAAGAGGTGGCTCAAGAGCCGGCGCCCGAGCCGGCTCAAGAGCCCGAGGCGACTTAGGCGCCCGCCCGCACCTCCTGAGCCGCGGCGACCATGTTCTTCAGCGACGCGGTCACCTCGTCGGTGTTACGCGTCTTCAGCCCGCAGTCGGGGTTAACCCACAACCGTTGCGCCGGAACAGCTTTCAACGCGTCCCGCAGCGATGCGGCCATTTCGTCGGTGCTTGGCACCCGCGGCGAGTGGATGTCGTAGACGCCCGGGCCGACGCTGTTGGAGAAGCCGATCGCGTTCAGGTCGTCGAGCACCTCCATGTGCGAACGCGCGGCCTCGATGGACGTCACATCGGCGTCCAGGTCCGCGATCGCACCGATCACCTCACCGAATTCCGAGTAGCACAAATGGGTGTGGATCTGCGTGGAGTCGGCGACGCCGGAGGTGGCCAAGCGGAAAGACCCTACGGCCCAACGCAAGTACTCCTCCTGGTCGGCACGCCGCAGCGGCAGCAGCTCACGCAGCGCGGGCTCGTCGACCTGAATCACCGCGATGCCCGCGGACTGCAGGTCCACCGTCTCGTCGCGAATGGCCAGGGCCACCTGGTTGGCGGTGTCGGCCAGCGGCTGGTCGTCGCGGACGAACGACCACGCCAGGATCGTCACGGGTCCGGTCAACATGCCCTTCACCGGCTTGTCGGTCAGCGACTGGGCGTACTTGATCCACTCGACCGTCATCGGCTGCTCGCGCACCACGTCGCCGTAGAGGATCGGCGGGCGGACGCAGCGACTGCCGTAGGACTGCACCCAGCCGTTCTGCGTGGCGAAGAAGCCCTTGAGTTGCTCGGCGAAGTACTGCACCATGTCGTTGCGCTCGGGCTCGCCGTGCACCAGCACATCGATGCCCAGGTCCTCCTGGAGCTTGATGACGTCGGCGATCTCCTGCTTCATCCGCTTGTCGTACTCGGCCTGGTCGATCTCACCGGACCGTAGCGCCGCGCGTGCCTTACGGATCGCTGAGGTCTGCGGATACGAACCGATCGTGGTGGTCGGCAGCGGCGGCAGATGCAGCCGGGCGTCCTGGCTGGCGCGACGCTGCGCCGCGTCGCCCCGCTGTGTGCCCAAGGCGACGATCGAGTCGATGCGGGCCCGGACCTGTTCGTTGTGCAGCCGCGGGTCGCTCTTACGGGAGGCCACCGCGGCATTGGACGCCGCGATCTCGTCGGCGACGGCCTCGCGTCCATCCCGCAGTGCGCGGGCGAGCGTCGCCACCTCGGCCACCTTCTCCTGCCCGAACGCGAGCCAGCTGCGCAGCGCGTCGTCCAGGTCGGTCTCCGGTTGCAGCGAATACGGCACGTGCAGGGTCGAGCAGGACGTCGAGACCGCGATGTTGGCCGCCGAACCCAGCAGCGCGGCCAGTTTGCCGAGCGCCGCTTCCAGGTCGGTGCGCCAGATGTTGCGCCCGTCGACGACACCGGCCACCAGGGTCTTGCCGGCCAGCTCGGGTACCGCGGCGACCGCCGTGTCGGCACCGTAGACCAGGTCGACGCCGATCGCCTCGATGGGCGTGCGGGCCAGCCCGGCCAGTGACGCGCCGAGGTCGCCGAAGTAGGTGGCGACATAGATGGCCGGCCGGTTGCTCGCCGAGCCGAACTTGTTGTAGACGGCTTCGGCCAGCGCGGGCGCGTCGGCCGAGATGTCGGTCACCAGTGCCGGCTCGTCGAACTGCACCCACTGTGCGCCGTTGTCGGCGAGCAGCGACAGCAGCTCGGTGTAGACCGGCACCAGCTCCTCGAGGCGCTCGATCGGTGCGCCCGAGCCCTTGACGCCCTTGCTCAGCAGCAGGAAGGTCACCGGTCCGATAACGACCGGGCGAGCTGGAATGCCTTGTCCGAGCGCCTCTTTCAGTTCGGAGAGCACCTTGTCCGGGTTCAGGGCGAACTTGGTCGTGGGTTCGATCTCGGGAACGATGTAGTGGTAGTTCGTGTCGAACCACTTCGTCATCTCCAGCGGCGCGACGTCATTGTTGCCGCGCGCCGCGGCGAAGTAGCGGTCCAGATCGTCGGAGACTTGCGCGGCCCGGGCCGGCAGGGCGCCGAGCATCACGGCGGTGTCCAGCATCTGGTCGTAGTACGAGAAGGTGTTCACCGGAACCGAGTCCAGGCCGGCGGCTGCCAGGCCGGCCCACGTGTCACGCCGCAACGTCGCGGCGACTTTTTCGAGTTCGGA
>DASYBR010000141.1:0-2336 GCA_036500645.1 Mycobacterium sp.
TCTGATGTGGCGACTGCGAGTGGTGCACACCACCGGGTACGCCTACCAGTCGCCGGTGACCGCCTCCTACAACGAAGCGCGGCTGACCCCACGGTCGAACACCCGGCAGAACGTCATCCTCAATCGTGTCGAGACGATCCCCGCGACCCGGTCCTACCGTTACATCGACTATTGGGGCACCGCCGTAACGGCTTTCGACCTGCATGCGCCGCACACCGACCTGACGGTGACATCCTCGTCGGTCGTCGAGACGGAACCGGGCGAGCCGCTGGCGACGAACGTCGATTGGAGCGACCTGCAAACCGACGCCGTGGTCGATCGGTACGACGAGTTGCTCCGCCCCACCGAACACACCCCGACCAGCAAGCGGGTCACGTCGGTCTCCAAGAAGATCATGAAAAGCCATAAGCCCGCTGAAGCCGTTGTCGCCGTTGCCAATTGGGTGCGCAGCGAGTTGGACTACCTGCCCGGTACCACCAGTGTGGCCTCGTCCGGACTCGATGCGCTGAAAGAGGGCAAGGGCGTCTGTCAGGACTTCGTGCACCTGTCGCTGATGTTGCTGCGCAGCATGGGAATTCCGTCGTATTACGTATCGGGCTATCTGCACCCCAAACGTAACGCCGTTGTCGGGGACACCGTGGACGGCCGCAGTCACGCCTGGATCGAGGCCTGGACCGGTGGTTGGTGGGGCTATGACCCCACCAACGACATGGAGATCACCGAGCAGTACGTCAGCGTGGGTTTGGGCCGCGACTACACCGACGTGTCGCCGCTGAAGGGGATCTATTCCGGCGAAGGGGCCACCGATCTCGACGTCATCGTCGAGGTGACCCGGCTGGCCTGATCGTCTATCGCGCCAGCGTCCGATAACCCGGGTGGACGTGTGGCGTCAGGCCCTGCTGTTTCGCCACAGTGCTCAGCAGGCCGCGCAGGGCGCTGTACTGCTCGGGATCGAGCGCGGAGGTCAGCTCCAACTCGTGTTGGCGCGCGAGCTGGGAGAGCTTGCGCAGCAACTTCTTTCCGGCCGCAGTGAGGTGCAGGGCGTACAACCGGCGATCCTTGGGGTTGGCGCGACGTTCAAGGAAACCGCGCTCCTCGAGTTCGTCGACATAAACGACGACACGGCTGGGCAACATGCCCAGTTGAGTGCTGAGGGCCTGCTGACTGCGGCCGGGCTCGGCGGCGATGGCGCGCAGTATTCCCGCGTGCGGCGGTGTCAGACCGAGGGTGGCCACGCGCTCGGCGAACAGCGTCGTGGCGTGGTGGCCGAGTTGAGCCAGCAGGAACGCGATGCCATCGGCTCGGTCTTCGCCGTCCGCGTTTGATGACATCGTCACATCATAAGTGATGTGAATAATTCTTCCGATTAATGGCCTCGAACACCTTGTCGGCGGAGCGCGGTGGGCATATCGTTCATCACATGAACGATTCGCGTGGAGATGTAAATCGGCCGGCGCCGGGCCGGCGCCGGCAAGGGGGACCCCCGCTGATGTTGCTGTCCCTGCTCTGCGTGGGTCTGCTCTTCGGCGGACTTGTCATCGGCGTCGCCATCGGCGGGGTGATGCCGTTGCCCTATGGATCGGCGGCCGCTGTGACGGCGTATGTGCACGCCCAGCCTGTCGCGGTGCACGTCATCGCCGTAGCGATGTTCGGGGCGTCAGTGCCGCTGGCGATCTATACGGCAACGGCCAGCGCCCGCTTGCGTCAGCTCGGAGTTACCGCGCCCGGGGCCACCATCGCGCTCACGGGCGGCACGCTGGCCGCCGGCGCGCTGGGCCTGGCCGGATTATTGGCCTGGACGCTGTCGATACCGGAGGTCGGTGCGGATATTGCCGTGGTGCGCGCGTTCTACTACCTGGTGTTTCTGCTCGGCGGCCCCGGGCACATCGTGGCCCTGGGCCTGCTGGTCGCCGGGATGGCCGTGCCCAGTCTCATCCTGGGATTGACGCCGCGACCCATCGCCTGGATCGGCCTGGTGACCGGTGCCTTTGCCGAACTGACGACGCTCGTGCTGGTCTGGCCCCAGCTCGGCGTGATGTTGCCGATCGCCAGGATTGCGGCGCTGCTATGGCTGGTGGTTGCTGGAGCGTTATTGCCGCTGCAGCGCAACGAAATTCGTCATAGAAGGCCGGTCACCGCCGCGCATTGACCTCGACGCGGAGCAGGTCGTCACCGAGCTCGACGCGCCCGGCGAACTCCGAAGCCGCCAGCGCTCGCCATTGCTCCTCTTGGCCGGGCACCAGTGCCGGGACATAGTGCGTCATGACGAGGGTGCCCACACCCGCGCGGGCCGCGGTCGCCGCCGCTTCCTCGACCGACGAGTGGTAGTCGCAGAT
>DASYBR010000142.1:0-8004 GCA_036500645.1 Mycobacterium sp.
GGAGCCCGACACGGCGACTTTGGCCGTTGTCGAGACCGCCGACGGTTCCATCGATGATGTCCACAAAACACCCTTGAATAGCGAGTCCGGGCAAATCGCCACCGCAGCACTGATGGAGATGGTCGCCGGGCTCGACGAGCTACCGACGCGCCCGGGCGCCCTGTTCGTGATCGGCTCGGGCGTTGACATCGTGCCGATCAAGCCGCGTTTGGAAGAGGCGACGTCGCTCACCGTGAACGTGCCGGAAGAACCGGAGACAGCACTGGCCCGGGGAGCTGCTCTGGCGTCGGCGAATGCGCTCGCGTCGCCGACTGGTGTGCTGGCCTACGCACAAGACCCCGGCACAGGTGTGGTCGACGTATCTGCCCTGCCGGACTATCTGAGCGTCGCCCACGACGAGCTGGGCCAGGACGACCTTGCCTATAGCGCTGTGGCGGACGATGAAGCCAATGCCCAAACTGTCGTCATAGCCGCGCCGGGCAACGGCGAGCCCCGTCGCAGGCCGGGCCTGCTGGTCGGAACCGCGTTGACGGTAGCCAGCTTTGGCGCGGCGGTGGCACTGGAGATCGCACTATCACTCGGCATCCGCACGACGGTCGGCTCGCTGCCCGCCCCGATCCAGGACATCCTCGCCCCGGTCCAGCAGGTACTCGCGCCCGCACCCGGACAAGTAGCCGCGACGAAGGTGGCGGCACCCAAGCCGTTGAGCCCACCGCCGGTCGCACCGCCACCGGCGGCCCCGGTTCCGGTAGCGCCACCCGTTCTGGTCCCCGCGGCGCCGGCTCCCCCACCGCCGGCCGTGCCCGTTCCGGTGGTCATCCCGCCGATAGCGCCGGTTCCCGTACCACCGGTTCACCTGCCCAACCCGCCGGCGAGTGCGCCGGTGGTCGAGCCCCCATCGCACCCCTCACCGCCGGCCGAACCCCCGCCGATCCACGTCCCCCCACCGAAAGCGCCACCACCCCACCGACCTCCTCCCCAAGGGCCCCCGCCCAATTCCGGCGGTGGTGGGCCGGTCAGCGGCCCAGGCCCCGGCCACGGCACTCCCAGCGGTGGTGGGCCGCACGGCGGCGGACCCGTTGACGGCCCCGGCCACGGCACTCCCGGCGGTGGGCCTCCGAGTGGTGGACCTCCCGACGGCAGTGCCCCATCCAGCGGTGGCGGGTCGACCGGCGGTAGTGAATCCCATGGCGGCGGCGGACCGGTCAGCGGTGGCGGTGCCGATGCCGGCGGTAGCCACGGCGGCGGCGAAGTCGGCGGTGGTGGCAGCTCCAGCGTCGGCGGCAGTAGCTCCGGCGGCAGCAGCTCGAGCGGCGGCGAGAGTGGCGGCGGCTCTAGCAGTGGCGGCAGCTCGAGCGGCGGCGAGAGTGGCGGCGGGCACCGCTAGCCACATCCGTGACACCTACGCGATCTCAGCAACGAAGTTTGAGTACCTTCTGACCTCCGCGATGCCAAGATGTGGATATGGGTGACCGACGAGTTCGCTATGCGCGCAACGGCTCTGTCCGACTCGCGTACCGCGAGTTCGGAGAGGGCGACACGGCGCTGGTGTGGAACCCCGGCTGGTTCAGCAGCGTCGACCTTGTCGACGAACCCACAAGTCCGCTCACGGCCGTCGTCGAGCAGCTTGCCGAGGCCACCCGGACCATCGTGTGGGACAAACGCGGCACCGGCCTTTCGGATCCGGCCGCCCACGTCCCTCCCCTCGACGAGCGAATGGATGATCTTCGTGCCGTTCTCGACGCGGCCGGAGTCACTCGTCCGGCCCTATTTGGTATGTCCGAGGGTGGCCCGATGAGTCTGCTGTTCGCGGCGACGCACCCCGAACGCGTTCATTCGCTGGTGATGTACGGCGTGTCGGCGCGGTTTTCGCAAGAGTTACCGGATTACCCGTGGGGATTTACCGCCCAAGAGGGGGCCGATCACTTGGAGGCCATCGAAAGTCATTGGGGTGAAGGCGCGCTCGCTGAGCTGTTCTTCGGCGAATTTGCCGACATACCGGGATTTCGTGACTTCTATGGTCGCGTTCAACGGGTCAGCGCGAGCCCGACGATGGCCGCGTGGCTGTGGGAGGCGCTCCTCGAGATCGACGTTCGCGGCATTCTTGGTTCCGTCCGCGCCCCCACACTTGTGCTTGCCCGACCGGGCGATCGAATTTCTTCACTGGAGGGCGCAAAGGCGTTGGCGGCCGCCATTCCCGGGGCCCAGTTCAAGACCCTGCCTGAGGGGCCGCACTCCCTCGTGGATGATGCGGTGGGTTCGGCCATTCTCGACTTCGTCTGCGGTACTTCGAACAACGCCGTCGACGAACGAATGGTCAAGACGGTGCTTTTCACCGACATCGTCGGTTCGACCGAACTGCTCAGTGCTCGTGGCGATGCTCAGTGGCGTCGCCAGCTCAATGCACATGACAGAGTCGTCGACTGGCTATTGGAGAAGTACGGCGGCCACCGCGCGAAACACACAGGCGATGGGGTCTTCGCGCTCTTCGACGGGCCGACCAAGGCCGCCCGCTGTGCGTTGGAACTGATCCCAGCTCTCGGCACAAGTGGCATCCGGATCCGTGCCGGGGTCCACACCGGTGAGTGCGAGCGACGCGGCGATGAGTGGAGCGGCATGGCTGTGCACACCGGCGCTCGAATCGGCGCATTGGCAGGTGCAGGCGAGGTCTTGGCCAGCCGCACGGTCCGCGATCTCTCCGCCGGATCGGGCTTGACATTCGAAAGCCTTGGAGCACAGCAATTAAAAGGCCTGCCCGAGGCGGTCGACATCTATCGGCTCACTAACCAACCCTCAGCCAAGTGACGCACAAGTGAAGAAAATTGCCGGTTGCTTAACGGGAAACCAAGTCCCACAGCCACATTCGAGCATCACGAGTTGGCGAGGCCGGTTTGGGACTCGCCACACGGCCATAGGCAGGGCAGACTTGTCGCATGCAGGCATGTGAACTCACCGCCGTCGCGTTGACCGAGTCATCAAGGCGGGTGTGCTCGTGACCGCGGCCGAGCCGCGCCGCGTGCTGAACGGCCTCTCGGACGTCCGCGCGTTCTTTCACACCAACACCGTTCCCCTGTACTTCATCTCACCGACACCGTTCAACCTGCTCGGCATCGATCGCTGGATACGGAACTTCTTCTACCTGACGTACTTCGACTCTTTCGAGGGCACACATTCACGCGTGTTCGTGCCCCGGCGACGTGACCGCCGCGATTTCGACTCCATGGGCGAAGTGTGTAGCCACCTCCTGTCTGATCCCGAGACACTCGAGTTCATCGCGGGCAAAGGTCCTGGCGGCAAGGCCTGCTTTGTGATGCTGGACGGCGAGACCCAGGCTCTTGCGCGGCAGGCCGGTCTCGAGGTCATGCACCCGCCGACGGAGCTGCGCGAGCGCCTGGGCTCGAAGATCGTCATGACGCGCCTGGCCAACGAGGCGGGTGTACCAAGCGTGCCCCACACGATCGGGCGGGCCGGCTCCTACGACGAACTGCTGACGCTCGCACAGAACGCCGGGTTGGGAGATGACCTCGTCGTCTCGGTTGCTTATGGCAACGCCGGCAGCGGGACGTTCTTTGTGCACGGTCAGCGCGACTGGGACGAGCACGCCGGTGACCTGACCGCGCAGGAAGAAGTCAAAGTCATGAAGCGGATCCGCAACGTCGAGGTGTGCCTGGAGGGTGCCGTGACCCGCCATGGCACCGTGATCGGCCCCGCGATGACGAGTCTCGTCGGTTATTCGGAGTTGACTCCGCACCGGGGAAGCTGGTGCGGCAATGACATCTGGCGCGAGGTGTTGCCTCCCGCACAGACGCACGCCGCGCGGGAAATGGTGGGAAAGCTGGGCGACGTCATGCGCCGCGAGGGTTACCGCGGCTACTTCGAGGTGGACCTTCTGCATGACCTCGACTCCGACGAGCTCTACCTCGGCGAGGTGAATCCGCGGCTCAGTGGCGCCAGCCCGATGACGAACCTGACCACCGAGGCCTACGCCGACATGCCGTTGTTTCTCTTTCACCTGCTCGAGTACATGGACGTGGATTACGAGCTCGACATCGACGAGATCAACTCGCGCTGGGAGCGGGGCTATGGCGAGGACGAGGTCTGGGGCCAGGTGATCATCACGGAGACGTCGCAGGACGTCGAGCTCTTCACCGCGACGCCACGCACCGGTGTGTGGCGCATCGACGACGACGGTCGTGTCTCGTTTGCACGGTCGGCCAACGACTGGGCCACGTTGCTCGACGGGTCCGAGGCCTTCTACATGCGCGTCGCGGCGCCGGGAGACTTACGTTCCGAGGGCGCCCAACTCGGCGTGCTTGTCACCCGCTCGCACCTGCAGACCGACGATTATCAGCTCAGCGAGCGCTGCCGGCGCTGGGTCAATGGCATGAAGGCGAAATTCGTCTCAACGCCCCTGGCGCCGGCCGCGCCGATCGTCTCCCGGCTCGTCGCGCGCGCGTGAGCAGCGCCCCGGCGGGTATCTCGCTGGAAAACTGGCTCTCCGAGCCATATTCGCATTGGTCGTTCCGGCACGTCGATGAGTTCGTGCCGACGGCGCTGATCTCGCGTGGGACCGGGCCGACCGCCGAGTTGCCCGCAATCGGCGCTCCGATCGCCGAGATCCCGGTGACCGGCACCGACGGGTCCGCCACCACCGTCGGCGCGGTGATGGCCAGCACCGCTACCGACGGGTGGGCCGTTGCGCATCGCGGTTCGTTGGTGGCCGAGAAGTACTTCGACGGCATGGAAGCCCATACCCGGCACCTGCTGTTCTCGGTGAGCAAGTCGCTGGTGGCAGCCGTGGTGGGCGCACTGCACTGGGGCGGCGCGGTCGAGCTTGACGCGCCGGTCACGACATACGTTCCCGCCCTGGCGAATTGCGGTTACGCCGGTGCGACGGTGCGCCACCTGCTGGACATGCGCTCGGGTATCTCCTTCTCCGACAATTACCTTCACCCAACCGCGGAGGTACACGTCCTCGACCAGGTGATGGGGTGGGCACCGCGGAGCAGCCCGGACGTCCCCGCCACGCTGCGTGAGTTCCTGCTGACCTTGCGGCAGAAGTCGGCGCACGGCGGCCCGTTCCAATATCGTTCGTGTGAAACCGACGTGCTCGGCTGGATCTGCGAGGTCGTCGGCGGCCAGCGGATGCCCGAACTGATGTCGGAACTGTTATGGAGCCGCATCGGTGCCCAATGCGACGCCACCATCGGCGTGGACTCGGACGGCACCGGGTTTTTCGACGGCGGCATCAACGCCTGTCTTACCGACATGATCCGGTTCGGATCACTGTTCTTGCACGACGGTGTCTCGTTGACCGGCCAGCAGGTGGTGCCGGCGTCGTGGATCGCCGACACTGTCGACGGCGGACCCGACTCGCGTCAGGCGTTCGCCGCCAGCCCCGACGACAACCAGATGCCCGGCGGGATGTACCGCAACCAAGTGTGGGTTCCCTACCCGGGCAGCAATGTCGTGTTGTGCCAGGGTATGTGGGGTCAAATGATCTATGTCAACCGCCCCGCGGAGGTGGTCGCCGCCAAGTTGTCCACTCAGTCCGACTCGCAGGATCCGCAGACGCTGTTGGACACTCTGCGCGCATTCGACGCGGTGGCACACGAACTAGCGGGTGTCACCGGCCAGCAGTTGGCCGCTCCTAAACCGCCGTAGCCGAAACGTGACCAAGGTGTAATCGAAATACTAACGTGCCCTTGTACTTCCGCTGGTCACCACGGCCCTAACATCATGGCTATTACAACTCTGTCAGTTAAAAGGGAGCAGGGGCACATGCGGGCTGTTGTTCGGTGCGGTCTTGCCGTTGTCGGGGTCGCTGCGAGTGTCTTCGCGGCGCCGGCCGGATTCAGCCTGGCGGCGGCGACTCATTCGCACGGACTCGACATCGCATCGGTTCTACCGGCGCGGGGTCAGGTCGTGGGCGTGGCGCACCCCGTGGTGGTGACGTTCAATGCTCCCGTCGCCAACCGGCAGGCGGCCGAGCGTGCCATCGACATCAAGGCGGCGCCCGAAATGACCGGCAAGTTCCAATGGCTGGATAACAAAGTCGTGCAGTGGGTTCCTGACCGATTCTGGCCGGCGCACACCACGGTGGCTCTCGCGGTGGACGGCGAGTCCACGGAGTTCAAAACGGGTCCTGCCGTCGTCGGTGTCGCCAATGTTTCGGACCACACGTTCACCGTGACGATCGACGGAGTCCAGGCGGACCCGCCGCAGCCGCTGCCGGCGCCGCATCACCGACCCCACTGGGGAGAAGAGGGAGTGATGCCGGCCTCGATGGGTCGGCCGGAATATCCGACCCCGGTCGGCACCTACAGCGTCCTGAGCAAGGAAAGCTCGATCGTCATGGATTCGAGCAGCGTCGGCATTCCCGTCGACGATTCCGACGGCTACCGGCTGACGGTGAATGACGCCGTTCGAATCAGCAATCACGGCCTCTTCGTGCATTCAGCCCCGTGGGCCGTCAATGCAATGGGGTTTGACAATGTCAGCCACGGCTGCATCAGCCTGAGTCCCCAAGACGCCGAGTGGTACTACAACACGGTTCATATTGGCGACCCGGTAATTGTGCAGGAATAACTCCCGCTGACTTCAACGCCGCGCCTCGGTATTGTGGGGCTGCACGCGAATCTAAATGTCGTTTTCCGCTGAGGCGGCGCTTCGCCATTAACGGCATGAATTAACTTGGTGCCCGCCGCCACTTACAACGCGACAGACCCGCTGGGTGATCACCAGCGGGTCTGTCGCAATTTCGGGAAGTTTGGGCCTCAGCTGGCGCCCGAAGGCCCAGCCGGAACCGGCTGACCGGGCATGGGGCCGCCGGCGGGCTCCGGGCCGGTCGGCGCGCCCTTGCCGGTCCCGGACATGTCGATGAGCGGAGCAACCGGATCCACGGGCAGACCGGCGGCGAGCGGCGCGCCCCCGAGCGCTACCAGCGGGGCTCCGGCCGGAATCACCGGTGGTACCGGAGCACCGAGCGGCAGCGGGGGAACCAGGGGAAGACCGCCCAACGGAACCGGAGCGCCCGCCGGGATTGGCCCGGGCACAAGAAGCGGAACTCCGGACATGTCGGTGAGTGCGGCGCTGCACGTGTCCGCGGCCGCAGGTCCGCCAGCAGCCACCGTTGCACCGGCGGCGGGTGCGCCGGCGGCTGCCGGTCCGCCAGCGGTTGCCAGTCCGCCGGCCTCGCCGGCCTGCCCCTGGATGCACGCGTAGCCGCCCGTTTTCAGCGGGACGGCTGCCGCGTCCGGGCTCAACGCTATAGCGGCTCCACACAACCCCGCGCTGGCAACAACTCCGACGCTGAATCGACCGAAGATCGTCATCAACGTAACTCCTTTTTTGGTGCTCACCATTTTGAATTTAAATGGTTCAGCAGAACCGCGTGGCTGTACCAATAGCCGTCTTTCGACGACGCACTCATTGTTAGTGGCCAACGCGATACTGAAGACACGCCGCACCGCGCCGTTTCCAAATGGTGACATTGGACTTTTAAGGTGTTCGACCTGGCCCTACTGGAAACTGCAAAGCACCGCGCGGCAGGGATCACGCCGCGCGTTTTATTCACCTCGGAATGGGGCCGGTTTCAACACTTCCGATGCGCGGAAAGGATGCCACTTGTCAATTTCCGGGGGCTAAGCATGACACCCTCGCCGACGCGGGTCGAACGCGGACTCGCCGCCAGGAGGACGAACGCATCCGGCGACCGCGCGGGCCGAGACGATCCGATGGGGCTCCGGCCAGGCCCGGCAGCACTTGCAATCCCGGTGACTTTATTTTTCCGCAGGTCGTTCACAGTGGAATTTCAGCGCGCACACCCTTTTCGAAAGGTTTCATGGAAGTGAACGACCCAGGACTGGGTGGTGAACAGACACAGGAGAAGGGGTCATGGCAGCACAAAGTCTCTACGGCCGGATCAAGGGCACAGCGCTGGTAGGCGGCCCACTTCTGCTCGCGGGGCTCGTGTGGGCCAGTCCGGCCCAGGCCGACGCGAAT
>DASYBR010000143.1:0-32485 GCA_036500645.1 Mycobacterium sp.
CTGGGGGCAGGAGCCCGCGGGCTCGAGGTGGGGCAGCGGGTGGTGCTCAACCCGTGGTTGTCGTGCGGGCCGCGCGCCATCGAGCCGCCGTGTCCCGCATGCGTGAACGGCGACTACAGCCTGTGCTGGAGCTTCACCGACGGCGACATCAAACCCGGCATCCACACCGGGGTGTCGGCCGACGTGACGGGCGGCTACGCCGAACCCACTACCTCGACCTGGTTGCCGCGGGCCGGGTTGACTTGCGTCCCATGCTCACTCACACCTTCGGGCTGGAACGGTGGCGCGACGCCTTCCTGACGATCGCCAACCAGGGCGACAGTGGCGCGGTGAAGGTGGCCATCGATCCGCGTCAGGTGTTGGCGCGCAGGTAGCCGTACACGGCGGCGAAGTTGCGGTTCACGTCCTCGGGAATGGCCACCGGGCCGCCGAGAGCCTTTGCGCCCCAGACTATTTGGGCGGTCCGCTCGACCAGCGCGGTGACATGCAGGACCTTGTCGGGCCGGGGTCCGACGGCCACCAGGCCGTGGTTGGCGATGAGCGCGGCCCCGCGACCCTCGAGCGCGGAGACCGCGTTGGTGCCCACCTCGGGTGTGCCGGACGCGGCGTATTCGGTGCAGCGAACGTCGCCGCCGCAGTACACCGCGAATTCGTCGATGCAGGCCGGGATCGGCTCGTGGGCGATGGCGAACATGGTCGCCCACACCGGATGACTGTGAATGACGCTGCCCACGTCGTCGAACGCCTGGTAGCACGCCAGGTGCAGCTGCATCTCCGACGAGGGCGATCGGCCGTCGGCGGCTAGCAGCACGCCGCCGTCGGGGTCGATCAGAACCAGGTCGTCGAGCTGCATGTCGTGGTAGTCGACGGACGACGGCGTGATGACGACGTTGCCGTCGGAGCGCCGCGCCGAGATATTGCCCGCGGTTCCCTCGACCAGGCCGCGTCGCAGCATGTCCTTGGCCGCGTCCAGCACCGCGTTTTCCGGGTTCTCGACGAATTTCATGGGGCCAACACCTCCGGGTTGACGATATGGGTGGGCGCGTTGCCGGACAGCAGCGCGGCCAGGTCGTCGGCCACCATCTGCGCCTGCCGCACCTCGGTGTCCCAGGTGGCGCCGCCGATGTGCGGCGTCAGGACGACGTTGGGCATGCCCACCAGCGGGTGATCGGCCGGCAGCCATTCGCCGACGAAGTGGTCCAGCCCGGCGGCGGCCACCTTGCCGTCGCGTAACGCGGCGACGAGCGCGTCGGTGTCGTGCAGCTGGGCCCGGGCGGTGTTGAGGAAGACCGCGCCGTCGCGCATGGCGGCGAACTCCCGCGCGCCGACCATGCCGACGGTGTCGTCGGTGACGGGCGCGTGCATGGAGACGATGTCGGCCTCGGCCAGTAGCGCCTCGAGGCTGTGCTCGGCGTCGGGGTTGTAGGGGTCGTGCGCGATGACCCGCAGGCCGAGCCCGGACAACCGCCATTGGGTCGCGCGGCCGACCGCACCGAGTCCCACCAGCCCGGCGGTGAGGCCCGCGATCTCGCGCCCTCGAAACCGCTGATACGGGATGCTGCCGTCGCGAAAGATGTTGCCGCTGCGAACATCCGAGTCCGCGGGCAGCAGATGACGGGTGGCGGCCAGCAGCAGGGCCACCGTCATCTCGGCGACGGCGTCGGCGTTGCGGCCCGGGGTGTTCAGCACCGGCACACCGGCGGCGGTGGCCCCCGCAATGTCGACGTTGTTGGGGTCGCCGCGGGTGGACGCGATCGCGCGCAAGTCCAAGTCGAACACCGGCCCACCCACCGAATCGCTTTCCACCACAACCACATCGGCGGACTCGGCTTTTATCCGATCGGCCAGTTGCTCGGCGCTGTAGATCCGCAGTGGGGTCTGTTCGATCCAGGGGTCATACACCACGTCGGCCAGCTCACGGAGTTTGGCGAATCCCGGCCCGCGCAGCGGGGCCGTCACCAGTACACGCGATCTTGACGTCACGAACCCCAATGCTGGCGTACGGTGACGCCAGTGTCACGTAAAGACGTCACAATCGGCATCGATATCGGCAGCACCGGCGTCAAAGCGGTGGCCGCCGACGCCGACGGCCGAGTGGTGTCGCGGGTGCGGATCCCGCATGAACTACGGGCGCCCGCCCCCGACTTGCTCGAGCACGACGCCGACGAGGCGTGGCGACGCGGGCCGTTGGCCGCGCTGAAACAGCTGGGTTTCCCCCAGGCCCGCGCGGTGGCCGTCGCGGCGATGGTGCCGTCGCTGACCGCGGTGGATTCCGCCGGTCGGCCGATCACTCCCGGACTTCTCTACGGCGACGGCAGGGGCCGCAAGCCTGGGGCCTTCGAACACGCGCAGCCGCTTCCGGCGCTGGGCGAGTCCGCCGAGTTTCTGCGCTGGACGGTCGCCCAGGCGCCCGACGCGACGGGCTATTGGCCGGCCCCGGCGGTGGCCAACTACGCCCTGGCGGGGGAGGCGGTCATCGACATCGCCACTGCCGCGACGGCTTTCCCGTTGTTCGACGGGACCGGCTGGAGCGCGGACGCCTGTGCGGGCTACGGCGCCTCGGTCGAGCGGATGCCGCGCGTGGACACCATCGGCACGGCCGCCGGACAACTGCGCGACACCGGAGCGGTGTTGGCGACAGGGGCCATCGACGCGCTGTGCGAGCAGTTCGTGGCCGGCGCCGACCGCGACGGCGATGTGCTGGTGCTGTGCGGGACGACTTTGATTGTCTGGACGACGATTTCAGAGTTCCGGCAGGTGCCCGGTTTGTGGACGATTCCGCACACCAGTCCGGGCAAGAGCCTGATCGGGGGAGCCAGTAATGCCGGCGGTCTATTCCTCGGCTGGGTGGATCGCGTTGTGGCACCGGCAGATCCGACGGCGAGCGATCCCGGGCGGGTACCGGTGTGGTCGCCCTACATCCGCGGGGAGCGCACGCCGTTTCACGACCCGGCTCTGCGGGCCGTGCTCGACGCCGCGGATCTGACTCACGACGCCGCGGCACTGCGGCGAGCCGCCTACGAGGCGTCGGGTTTCGTGGTGCGCCAGCTCATCGAGCTGAGCGGAGCTTCGGTGTCGCGGATCGTGGCCGCCGGCGGCGGCACCCGGGTCGGTCCGTGGATGCAGGCCATCGCCGACGCCACCGGGCGGCCGGTGCAGGTGTCCGGCGTGCCCGAGGGGGCCGCGCTGGGAGCGGCCTTCCTTGCCCGCATGGCCGCCGGACTGGAGACCACGATCACCGACGCTGCCCGATGGGTGTGCACCGAGCGCGTGGTCGAACCCGATCCCGCTTGGTTGGGCGCGGTCGAGGCCCGCTACCGACGGTTCCTGGAGCTTCAGGAACTTAGGCTCTAGCGCGATACTTTTCCCGGCGTTCTAGTCTGGTGTGATGACTGACCACGACCGCAAAGCTGCCCGCAGAGAGATCGCAGACGCACTGCTGAAAGCTCTCGAGCGCCGGCATGAAGTACTCGACCTGATCGTGGAGGCCGACAACAACTCGGAAGCGGTCGAGGCGATCGCCAATCTGCTCGGCACGTCGCACACGGGTGCCGAAGCGGTGTTCGGCTTGTCCTTTGACCGGCTCACAAAGGATTCGCGCAAGATCATCCAGGCCGAGCTCGAAGACTTGAATAAGCAGCTGAGCTTCACACTGCGCGAGCGTCCGGCGAGCTCGGGTGACAGTCTCGAACTCCGGCCATTCTCCGCGAGCGAGGACCGCGACATCTTCGGCGTCCGCACCGAGGACATGGGTGGCGCGTCGGGCGACGGATCCGGCGGGCAGGCGGGCAACCTCGACGACGAGATCAGAGCCGCGCTGGGCCGTGTCGATGACGAAGAGGCCGCATGGTTCGTCGCGATCGACTCGGGGGAGAAGGTCGGCATGGTGTTCGGCGAGTTGCTCGGTGGCGAGGTACAGGTGCGGATCTGGATCCACCCCGACCACCGCAAGAAGGGTTACGGCACCGCCGCGCTGCGTAAGTCGCGCTCGGAGTTGGCGTGGTGTTTCCCCGCCGCGCCGTTGGTCGTCCGGGCGCCGGCCGCCAAACCCAGCTAAGCGCTACTGCCGAACAGCAATCACTGAGATGCTGTTCTGCAGCGCCTTGAGGCTTTCGCCCGGCGGCACGGACAGCCCGGCGTCGGCGAACTGATCGGCGCGGGTGCGCGCGGAGATCTGCCAGCCGCGGGCGGCCAGGTAGTCGGCCGCGGGGACGCGCTCTCCGTGATACACGAGTGTGGACACGTCGGTGGCGAAGCCGAATTGTCCCCAGCGCTTGGCCATTGCCTTGGCGCGTTTCTCCAGCAACGGCATCCCGTTGTGGTGGTATTCGGTGGCCAGCCGGCTGCCCGGCGCGCTCAGCGTGGTGATGGCGTCGAACAACCGGTCCTGGGCATCCGGCGGCAGGTACATCAGCAGGCCTTCAGCACTCCACGCCGCCGGCTTCGTCTCGTCAAAGCCGGCTCGGCGCAGCGCGTTCAGCCAATCGTCGCGCAGATCAACCGCGACGGTCCGGCGCTTCGCGGTGGGCTGGGCGCCCAACTCCGACAACGCGGCGGTCTTGAACTCGATGACCGCCGGTTGGTCGACTTCGTACACGACGGTGCCCTCAGGCCAGGCCAGCCGGTAGGGGCGCGAGTCCAGCCCGGAAGCCAGGATCACGACCTGGCGGATACCGGCCGCGGTCGCCTCGGTGAAGAAGTCGTCGAAGTACCGGGTTCGTACGGCCATCATGTTGACCATCCGCGCCAAGTTGTACTCCACGTCGGGATCCGCGTCGGGGTCGAGACCGCCGGTCTCATCGGTGATTTCGCCGTCGAGCACCCCGATGAAGAAATCCGCACCCACCGCACGAACCAGCGGGTCGGCGTAGGGATCGTCGATCAGTGCGTCGGGCTGCGTGCTGGCCAGCGCCCGGCAGGCCGCGACCCAGGTCGCGGTTGCGCCGACGCTCGAGGCCAGGTCCCAGGTGTCTTGGTCGGTGCGTGTCATGCGGCAGCCTTCCCGGTCAGCGTCGCGGTCAGGTATTTGATGTCGCCGAAGGCGACCATCGATGGTTCGGTGGGAAACTCAAAACCGTTGTGCGCGTACATCTCCGGTGTGCTACGCACCGTGGTCTGCCAGCCGCGTTCGCCGAGGTAAACCGCGACGTCATTGCGCTCGCCCGTGTAAACCAGGTCGGACCAGTTGAGATTGAGGCCCATCCGTCGCCAGCGCTCGCTCATCTCGCGGCCCCGCTTTTCGACGCGGTCACGCATGTCGGGGACGTAGCCGGTCCCGATCCGGCTGCCCGGAGCCGAGAGCGCGGAGATGTTGTCGAACAGGCGATCCTGGGCATCGGGCGGCAGATACCCGAGCAGTCCTTCGGCGATCCACGCCGTCGGCTGGGCCGTGTCAAATCCGCTGGCCCGCAACGCACCCACCCAGTCGTCACGCAGGTCGATCGCGACCGCCCGGCGATCGACGGTCGGCTCCGCGCCCAAACCGGCCAGGGTGCGCGTCTTGAACTCGATCACCTGGGGTTGGTCGATCTCGTAGAGCACGGTGCCGGCCGGCCACGGCAGCCGGTAGGCGCGGGTGTCCAGGCCCGAGGCCAGGATGACGGCTTGGCGCACACCGGCTTCGGCGGCGTCGGTGAAGAAGGTGTCGAAGAATCGGGTGCGCACGGCCATGCCTTCGCTGAGCCGTTGCGGAGTGAAGGCGGGATCGTCGTCGGAGAGTTCGACTTCGCCGTTCATCATCCGGATGAAGGGCTCGACGCCGACGGCGTTGACCAACGGCTCGGCGAAGGGGTCGTCGATCAACGGATTCGGGCCCTTCGATGCCAGCGCGCGCCGTGCTGCCACCGCGGTGGCGGTGGCGCCGACGCTGGACGCCAGATCCCAACTGTCGCCGTCAAATCGCTTGGTTTCGCTAGATGTCATGAGCGCGTTCCTAACTGAGCGTGGCGGTGACGGCGGTGATGTTGCGCAATTGGCCCAGCCGCTCGTCGTCGGGGAAGACGAGGCCGTAGTCCGCGAACAACTCGCGTCGCGGCCGGGTGGTCAGCTGCCAGCCCTTCTCGGTCAGATACTCGACGACATTGCTGCGCTCGCCGTCGAAGAACAGGCCGGACAGGTCGATGTCGCAGCCCAGATTGGCCCACCGGTCGTTGAATTGCTTGGCCCGCTCGGACATCGCCACATCGGTCTCCGCGTGGTATTCGGTGGCCAGCTTGCTGCCTGGTGCGGACAGCGCGGTGATGTTGTCGAAGAGCCGGTCCTGCGCCTCGGGGGGCAAGTACATCAGCAGGCCTTCGGCGCTCCACGACGTCGGTTGCGTCACATCGAATCCGCTGCTGCGCAACGCGGCCGGCCAGTCTTCCCGCAGATCGATGCTGACGGTCCGCCGGTCGGCGGCCGGTGCGGCGCCCAGAGTTGCCATCGTGGCGCTCTTGAAGTCGACGACCTTGGGTTGATCGACTTCGTAGACGACACTTCGGGCCGGCCAACTCAGCCGGTAAGGGCGGGCGTCCAGCCCGGCGGCCAGAATCACCGATTGCCGAATCCCGTCGCGGGCGGAGTTGAGGAAGAAATCGTCGAAAAAGCGGGTGCGGACCGCGATCGAGTCGGTCTCGAGCTGCAGGTCCCGTTCGCCGTCTTCGGGTGTCTCGGCGGCGACGATTTCACCGTCGACCAGGCGGCGGAAGAAATCGAGGCCGACCGCTCGCACCAGCGGCGCTGCGAACGGATCGTTGATGATCGGATTAGTCCCCCGGCTGGCTACTGCGCGGGCCGCGGCGACCATGGTGGCCGTGGCGCCGACGCTGGAGGCCAAGTCCCAAGTGTCTTGGTCAGTGCGTGTCATGGTGCTCCTCATTTATTTAGCAAATGCAACGAGCCAAGAAAACTGTACGCCTCGCGGCTATGCGTCGCCTGTGATGTTTTGGGTCCTCGAACGGGGCCGGTCAAAGGCCCTTGGCCGGGCCAGCCCAAACAAGCTGTTAGTCTCGTACACGGTTTGACGCGCGACGCCGTACGTCCTGGCCTGCGGGTGTTGGGCGCGTAATGCAGGAAACCCCCCGGCCGCGCAGGAGGAAGAGTGCTTTCGGCTTTCATCTCATCGTTGCGGACAGCCGACCTGAGACGGAAGATTCTCTTCACGCTTGGCATCGTTGTCCTCTACCGCCTCGGCGCCGCGTTGCCGTCCCCTGGCGTCAACTTCCCGAACGTCCAGCAGTGCATCAAAGAGGCCAGCGGCGGCGCCGCCGGCCAGATCTACTCGCTGATCAACCTGTTCTCCGGCGGCGCGCTGCTGAAGCTCACCATTTTCGCGGTGGGGGTGATGCCGTACATCACCGCGAGCATCATCGTGCAGCTGCTCACGGTGGTCATCCCCAGGTTCGAGGAACTCCGCAAGGAGGGCCAGTCGGGCCAGGCCAAGATGACCCAGTACACCCGCTACCTCGCGATCGCGCTGGCCATCCTGCAGGCCACCAGCATCGTGGCCTTGGCGGCCAATGGAGGGCTATTGCAGGGCTGCTCCCTGGACATCATCGCCGACCAGAGCATCTTCACTCTGGTCGTCATCGTGATGGTGATGACCGCCGGCGCCGCGCTGGTGATGTGGATGGGTGAGCTGATCACCGAACGCGGCATCGGCAACGGGATGTCCCTGCTGATTTTCGTCGGTATCGCCGCCCGCATTCCCTCCGAGGGCAAGACCATCCTGGACAGCCGGGGCGGGCTCATCTTCGCCGCTGTGCTGGTCGCGGCGCTGATCATCATCGTCGGCGTGGTGTTCGTCGAGCAGGGCCAGCGGCGTATCCCGGTGCAGTATGCCAAGCGCATGGTGGGCCGCCGCATGTACGGCGGAACGTCCACGTACCTGCCGCTCAAGGTCAACCAGGCCGGCGTTATCCCCGTGATCTTCGCGTCGTCGCTCATCTACATCCCACACCTGATCACCCAGCTGATCCGCAGCGGTAGCGGCGGTGTCGGCAACAGCTGGTGGGACAAGTTCGTCGGCACCTACCTGTCCGATCCCAGCGACCCCGTCTACATCGGGATCTACTTCGGGCTCATCATCTTCTTCACGTACTTCTACGTGTCGATCACGTTCAACCCGGACGAGCGTGCCGATGAGATGAAGAAGTTCGGCGGCTTCATTCCCGGCATCCGGCCGGGCAAGCCGACCGCCGACTACCTGCGTTACGTGCTGAGCCGGATCACCCTGCCAGGCTCGATCTACCTTGGCGCCATCGCGGTACTGCCCAACCTGTTTTTGCAGATCGGCAACAGCGGAACGGTCCAGAATTTGCCGTTCGGCGGTACTGCGGTTTTGATCATGATTGGCGTCGGTTTGGATACGGTCAAGCAGATCGAGAGCCAGCTCATGCAGCGCAACTATGAAGGGTTCCTCAAGTGAGAGTCGTTTTGCTGGGACCGCCCGGTGCGGGCAAGGGCACGCAGGCGGAGAAGCTGGAAGAGAAGCTCGGGATCCCGCAGATCTCCACCGGTGAGCTGTTCCGCCAAAATATCGGCGACGGCACCAAACTCGGCCTGGAGGCCAAGCGCTACCTGGACGCCGGCGACCTGGTGCCCTCTGAGCTGACCAATCAGCTCGTCGACGATCGGCTGAACGATCCCAGCGTTGCGAACGGCTTCATCCTGGACGGCTATCCACGGTCCGTGGACCAGGCAAAAGCGCTGCACGAGATGCTCCAACGCCGGGGTACCGACATCGACGCCGTCGTGGAGTTCCGGGTGTCGGAGGACGAGTTGTTCGAGCGGCTCAAGGCGCGTGGCCGCGCCGACGACACCGAAGACGTGATCCGCAACCGGATGAAGATCTACCGCGACGAGACCGCGCCGCTGCTGGAGTACTACAGCGACAAGCTGAAGACGGTCGACGCCGTGGGCAGCGTGGACGAAGTCTTCGCCCGCGCGCTCAAAGCGCTGGGCAAGTAGCCGTGAGTCCGCTGGCGCGGCTGCGCAGTCGCAAGGTAGTGCCGCAGCGCAGCGCCGGTGAGCTCGACGCGATGGCGGCCGCGGGCGCCGTCGTCGCCAACGCACTGCAGGCGGTCCATGCGGCCGCGGTTTCCGGAGTGTCGACGCTGGGTCTCGACCAGATCGCCGAGTCGGTGATCCGGGAGGCCGGCGCGGTGCCGTCCTTCCTGGGCTATCACGGTTACCCGGCATCCATCTGCGCGTCGGTCAATCAGCGTGTGGTACACGGAATTCCTTCCGCCGCGGAGATTTTGGCCCCCGGTGATCTGGTGTCCATCGACTGCGGCGCGATCCTGGACGGCTGGCACGGTGACGCCGCCATCACCTTCGGGGTAGGGACCCTCGACCCGGCCGACGAAGCGCTCAGCCAGGCGACCAAAGAATCGCTGGAAGCCGGCATCGCGGCGATGCTGCCTGGCAACCGGCTGACCGATGTGTCGCATGCGATCGAACTGGGCACCCGCGCGGCGCAGGACCGCTACGGGCGCGCGTTCGGGATCGTGGAGGGCTACGGCGGCCACGGCATCGGCCGGCAGATGCACATGGACCCGTTCCTGCCCAACGAAGGCTCTCCCGGGCGCGGGCCGTTGCTGGCCCCGGGGTCCGTCCTGGCCATCGAACCGATGCTGACGCTCGGAACCGGCAAGACGGTGGTGCTCGACGACGAGTGGACGGTCACCACCTCCGACGGGTCGCGCGCGGCACACTGGGAGCACACGGTCGCGGTAACCGAGGATGGGCCGCGCATCCTGACCCGCAGCTAGATCTTGAACTAAACACCCGTTCGACTCGTTTCAGTAGTCGGAGGTGATCGTGTGGCTCGCGTTGCTGGCACTCGTGGGGCATCAGGGGCTGCCGAAGCCGCTCTGATGAAGGCGCTCTACGACGAGCACGCCGCGGTTCTGTGGCGCTACGCGCTCCGGTTGACGGGGGACGCGAGCCAGGCCGAGGACGTGGTCCAAGAGACGTTGCTGCGGGCTTGGCAACATCCGGAGGTCGTCGGCGACACGGAGCGCTCGGCGCGGGCATGGTTGTTCACCGTCGCCCGCAACCTGATCATCGACGACCGACGCAGCGCGCGATACCGCAATGTCGTCGGTTCCACGGACGAAGCGGGGGCGCCGGAGCAGTCCACACCGGACGAGGTGAACGCGGCGCTGGACCGGTTGCTGATAGCGGACGCAATGACCCAATTGTCCGCCGAGCACCGGGCCGTGATCGAACGGTCCTACTACCGCGGTTGGACCACCACGCAAATCGCTGCAGACCTCGATATCGCCGAGGGAACAGTGAAGTCGCGCCTACACTATGCCGTTAGGGCATTGCGACTCACTCTGCAGGAACTTGGAGTTACCCGATGACGGGCTCTTCAACACTTGAAGGGTGACAGGAAAATGGACGAGATGATGACGTCGTTGCACAGCATCGGCCCCCCCGAGCATCGCTACGCGATGTGGGACGCCGCATACGTGTTGGGATCGCTGTCCGCGGCCGAGCGCCGCGAATTCGAGTTGCACATGGCGCACTGCCCGAGGTGTCGGGACGCCGTCGCCGATCTGAGCGGCGTGCCGGCGCTGCTGTCGCAGCTGGGCCGCGAAGAAGTGGCCGCGATGAACGAGTCCGGCTCGACGCCGCCGGCGACACCCGAGATGTCGCCGCAGGTGTTGCCGTCGTTGCTGGCCGCGGTGCGTTTCCGCCGCCGCCGCACGCGGGTGGTCACCTGGGTGGCCTCGGCGGCCGCGGCTGTGGTGCTCGGAGTCGGGGTGTTCGTCGGTGTCCAGGGCTACATCGCGACCTCCTCGCAGAACTCGACGCAGCAGGTGACCGCTGCCGCCGCGCCGATGGCGCAGGTGGGTACCAACCTGCTCACCTCGACGATTCAGCTGAGCAGCCAGCACTGGGGGACATCGATCGACCTGAAGTGCGTCTGTCTGGCGCCCCTGACCGCGCACCACGACACGCTGGCGATGGTCGTGGTGGGTCGCGACGGCAGCCAGACCCGGCTGGCGACCTGGGTGGCCGAACCCGGCCACACCGCGACGCCCGCGGGCAGCATCTCGACGCCGGTCAATGAGATCGCCGCCGTGCAGGTAGTCGCCGCCGATAGCGGCGAGGTTCTGCTGCAGCGTTCGATGTAAGGATCGGCGCAATGAGGAGCTACCGGCGCTCGCTTCGGGTACTGGTAGTCGGCGCCGGTGTGGGTGGCATCTCCGTCGCCCGGGGGTTGTTGCGGGACGGTCATGACGTCACCGTCTTCGAGCGGCGCCCCGATGTGCGGGCGGCCGGTGGCGCGGTGACGATCTGGTCCAACGGCGAGACGGTGCTGCGGCAGCTGGGTGTAGACATGGACGGGGCCGGTCAGCTGCTGTCCACCGTGCGGGCGATGACGTCCTCGGGTCGCCCGCTAGGGACTCTCGACGTGACCGGGATGGTGGATCGGCTGGGCGCACCCGTTCGGATGGTTCCGCGTCGGGTTCTGCTGGAACGGCTGCTGGAAGGCTTTCCGGCGGAACGCATCCGATGCGATTCGCGAGCGATCGCTGTGGTCCGCACGCGCAGCGGAGTGCGGGTCGAGTTCGGCGACGGCAGCTCGGCCGAGGGCGATGTGCTGATCGGCGCCGACGGCCTGCGGTCGATGGTCCGGGACAGCGTCGGCGCGCCGGAGGCCAAGCACACCGGCTGGTCGAGTTGGCAGGGACTTCTCAGCGTTCCGAAGATCCCGGACAAGGACGTCGCATTCGTGATCGTGGGTGGGCACGGCAATCTCGGCGTTTGGCCGGCCGGCGGCTCCGAGGTGCAGTGGTGGTTCGACCTGCCCTGGTCGCCGGAATTTGTTCGGCCGCAACGCCCGATCGAGGTGATCCGGTCCACCTTCGCCGGCTGGTCGGAGTTGGCCGATCGCGTGCTCGCCACGTTGACCGACGACGATCTGGCCCGGTCGCCGTTTCCGCATTTCCGGCACCCGATTCCGCGCGCAGGTCGAGGCCCGGTCACGCTTCTCGGCGACGCCGCCCACACGATGCCGCCCACCCTCGCGCAGGGCACCAACCAGGCCCTGCTCGACACGATGGTGTTGTGCAAGGCGTTGCTGGACTTTGGAAGCAACGGCGGCAGTGCCGATCTCGCGAGCGCACTGCGCTGGTATGAGAAGACCCGACGCCGCAAGGTGATGATCGTGTCGCGGGTGGCGTCGCTGCCGGTATCGCACGGCGAGTTCGTGCTGCGACCGGCCGCCCTGATCCCGGACCGACTGCAGGCTTGGGCGCTGACAATGTTTTTGTGCTGGACGAGCCACCGCCGGATGTCGGCAGCTATCAGCCGGGAGCTTTCGCGGCCGACGGTGATCCCGGCCAGGCCGTGACCGACACGGACAGCCCCGTAAGGGTCCGGGGCGATTACGACGCGCCCTCGCGCTGGCTCTGGCTGGTGAAGTGGTGTGTGCTCGCCGTCCCGCACTACCCGATATTGATCGGGCTCTACCTGGTGTACCCGCTTTCGACGATCGTCGCGGGCATCGTAATCTTGTGCACCGGAAGGTATCCGCGGTCGTTGTTCGATTTCAACGTCGGGACGCTGCGTTGGTCGTGGCGCGTCATGAACTTCCGGTTCCCGATGAACAGCACCGACAAGTACCCGCCCTTCACGCTCGCGTCCCGGCCCGACTACCCGGGTGATCTCGAGGTCGACTATCCGGAACGGCTGCGAAACTGGGCCGTGCTGGTCAAGTGGCTGTTGGCGATTCCTCAAGTGCTGCTGTGCTGGTCGTTGGAGGCGCCGCTGCAGGTGCTCTGCGTGATCGCCGCGGCGTCGTTGCTCTGCACCGGGACGATTCCGCCGGGCATGCGCGATCTGTTGATGGGCATCGTGCGCTGGCGATATCGGGTGGCCGTGTACGTGTCCTTGATGGATGACCGATATCCGCCGTTCCGAATGGATCTGGGATCAGATGACGCGTCGTAATCCCTTGTTTCCGTATGTCTACCGATTCGGGCAGCCGATTTTCGACCGGCTGTTCTATCGCCGGTATCGCCGCGCGGCGATCAGCAACGCGACGGGTCGGCTGCTGATGGTCGGCCTCGGCCCGGGAACCGACTTGATGTTCTTGCCCGCCGCGGTGACGTCGGTCGCCGCCGTGGAGCCGGAGGCGAAGTTTCGGCGCATGGCCACGACGTTGGCTCGCCGCCGCGGCATTACAGTCGACATCGTCGACGGGACAGGCGAGTTGATTCCCTTTCCGGACAACAGTTTCGATTCGGTGCACATCGGGCTGGTGCTGTGCTCGGTGGACGACGTGGCCGCCACCCTCGGTGAGATCCGACGGGTGCTCGCACCGGGAGGCAGGCTTGTCGTTCTCGAGCATGTGCGCGCCGACGGCGCGACGGGCCGGTTTCAGGACCTGGTCGCAAAGCCGTGGTCGTGGTTGAGTGGCGGTTGTGAGCCGAACCGGCGAACCCTGGACGCCATCGTCGCTGCCGGTTTCGATACCACTGCGCTGCAGCGGATCCCGCGTACGCCGGTGCCCTTTCCGTGCAAACCGCATCTGCAGGGATACGCCACCCTCACTCGACGGTGACGGCCTCGATGATGTTCAGGCGGGCCGCACGTCGCGCGGGTGGCAACGAGCCGAGCAGGCTGATCGCCAGCGCGCCGAGGGTGAAGGCCAGTGCCATCGAGCTCAGGTGAAAACCGACGCGGAAATTCATCAGGTCCCCGCTGACAAGGCTGAACAGCCACTGGTCGGTCAAGCCGAACGCGAGCCCCAAAACACCCCCGACGACGCCGATTCCGGCGGCCTCGGCCAGGATCATCCGCAGTGTGAACCGGCGACTCGACCCCATCGCCCGCAGCACTCCTAGTTCGCGGCGGCGTTCTGTCACCGAGAGCGTCAACGTGTTGAGCAGCGCTACGGCCGCGACGGCCACCACGATGATCCACACGGCGTTGGCGATGAACATGCTCTGATGCAACGGGGCTTCGAGGCCGGCCAGCGCCGCGCGGCCGTCGTAAACCTGATTCGGTGGCGGCACCACCCCGCGGACCGCTGCCAACAGGCGCTGTGGATCTACGCCCGGGGTCGCGGCGATCTGAAGCGTTGTCGCGGCCGGGCGATCGAACCAGGTCCGCATGTCGTCGAGGTCGATTCCGACCGTGCCGATGACCGTCGAGAAGAACGGCACCAGGGCAAGCACTTTCGTCTCCCGCGGGCCATGCGGCGTCTGCAGCCGCAGTTGGTCTCCGGACCGGACGCGCAGAGTCTTGCCCAGATTCTGCGTCAGCACCACGCCGCGTCCGGCGAGCACCTCGCCGCGTAACCGGTCATCGAGCGCGCGGAAGAGCGCGTCGTGGCTGCCCGCGGAAAACCCGTCGAGCAACACGCGGGTGCCGCCGACGACGGCGAAAGCGAATGCGCCCGCAACGACGTGCGCAACCCCGGGCACCGCGGCCACCTTGTCGCCAAGACCTTGCGGCAGAACGTCGGTGGGATAGCTGTCGGGCGGATCCGCGCTGACCCACACGTCGGCGTCGGCGACCGGCGAGAAGATGTCACGGGCCGAGCGGATCATGTCGGCGTTCGTACCGGTGATCACGACGGTGGTGACGACGCCGATGAGCACGGTCATCACCGTCGCCCACACTCGCCGCGGCGCGCGCTCGATCGTCGCCGCCGCGAGCGCCCCGAACGATCCGAACATCCGAGCCGTTGCGGCCGTCGCTTTCACGATCGCGGCGGTCAGCGCGAAGCCGACGGCGATCTCGGCGCCCAACAGGGCGGCCATCGCGACGAAGGCGACGGTGCCGCGCTGGCCGACGAAGACCGGGATGGCCACCGCGAACACCGCGAGGGCGCCCACTCCGCTGGCAACCCGAAGCCAGCGTGGCACGGCGTCCGCCGCCGAAGCGCCGACGGGCGCCAGCGCCTCGATCGGTGACACCTTGTACACCTGCCGTGCGGCCACCACCGACGCCAGCACGCTGGTGAGCACCGTCGCTCCGAGAGCCAGTGGTATCGCGTAGCCGGGCAGCCAGTACTCGATGCGGGCTTCCAGCCCTTGGGTCACCGCCGGAGGCAGTCGCCCAATCGCGATGTGGCCGGCCAGAATTCCGACGCCGGACCCGATGGCTCCGCCGATCAGCCCGAGCACCGCCGCCTCGGCGAGCATGTCGCCCACGATCGTGACGCGCCGGCCGCCTATCGCGCGCAGCATCGAGATGACGGGCCGGCGCTGGGTGATCGCCATCGTCATCGTCGTGTAGATCAAGAACGCGCCCACCACCAACGCGACCGCCGCGCCCAGCAGCGCCATGTAGTTCATCAGCTTGACGCCGTCGCCGGCCCGGGCCGCCCGAAAACTCGGGTCCGCGACGACGGCCCGGCCGTTCACGGCGGTGCTGACCGCGGCGCGCACGGCGGACGGGTCGGAGCCCGGTTTGGTGGTGATCAGGATCGAGTCGAGTTGGCCGGGACGCCCGGCGACTTTCTGCGCCAACGCAAGTGGGGCAAGGACGTAGTGGCCACCGTTCAGACTCGCGTATTGCTTGCCCGCGAGCACCTCGGTGACCGTGACCGATCCCGAGCCCAGTTCGAATGTCTGGCCCTTGGTGTAGCCGACGCTCGGCCCGACCTGGACGCCGTCCGGCGTCGAGGACATCGCGTCCAGCGGTCGCGAGACCGCATCCTTGAGGGCGCCGCCCAATTCGGCGGTGCGCTTGTCGGCCCCGAGCAACAGCACCGGCCCCGACGGCGTGGACGCGGACATACGTATCATCGGCGCCGCGGTGGCGACGCCGGGAACACCGGCCAGGTCGGCCAGTACCGCGTCGGAGAATCCGGCGTCGGTGATGCCCGAGACCTCGAGCGCGGCGACGCCGGCAATCCCGTCGGCCAGCCGGTTGACCGATCCGGTGATCGACCCGAAGATGCCGAAGACCGCGACCAAATACGTTGCCGATACTGCCATTACGGCGATCGATGCGACGGTGCGGCGGCGGTGTACGGCAAGCTCGCGCAAGCTGAACACACGTAGCCTGCTCGCCGCGGCCGCCGGTTTCACCTCAGAACCGCCGCTACGTCGGAGCCGACCCGACCGTCCTGCAATGTGATCACCCGATCGGTGGCTGCGGCGGCGTCCGCGTTGTGGGTCACCATCACCACCAGCCGGGCGCCGCCGTCCTCGTGGGCCACCTCGGCGAGCAGCGTCAGGATTGCGGCGCCCGTCGCGGAGTCGAGGTTCCCGGTGGGTTCGTCGGCCAGGATCAGCGGCGGGTTCATCATCAATGCGCGCGCCACCGCGACCCGCTGCATCTGACCGCCGGACAGCTCGGCCGGCCGGTGCTCGGTTCGGTTGCCGAGGCCGACGCGTTCCAGCAACCGAATCGCGTCCGGTTTGGCCTTGCCCAGCCGGACACCGTCGAGCAGTTTGGGGACCGCCACGTTCTCCCAGGCCGACAGCGTCGGCAGCAGGTTGAAGAACTGGAAGATGAAACCCACCCGATGATGGCGGAACGCCGATTGCTGCTCATCGCTGAGCCGGCCGATCTCTTCGCCATCGAACGTGATCGACCCGGAATCGGGGGAGTCCAGCGCCCCGAGCAGATGTAGCAGCGTGCTCTTACCCGCTCCCGAGGGCCCGACGACCGACACGAACTGGCCGCCCTCGAGCCGCAGGCTGATCTGGTCGAGCGCCCGGACTGGTTGACCGCCGACCCGATACTCGCGCACCACATCGGACAGTTCGATGCCCATTCAGACACCACGGGGGCAGGTGGCAAATGGTTCATTTGCAAGCTGTGAACCGATTCAGTGCCCCACTCGTGTCTCAAGGCATGTCAGGCAGGCATCGGGTGGTCGACCACATCGTCGGACATCTCGCGGCACTCGGAGTCGACCACGTCTTCGGTGTCGACGGTGCCAACATCGAGGACTTGTACGACGCGGCCTATTTCCGGCCCGAGGTCAATGCGGTGCTGGCCAAGCACGAGTTCTCCGCGGCCACGATGGCCGACGGGTACAGCCGAAGCGGGGCGGGTCTCGGGGTGGTGGCGGCGACCTCGGGCGGGGGCGCGCTGAACCTGCTCGCCGGGTTGGGCGAATCGCTCGCCAGCCGCGTCCCGATACTCGCTCTGGTCGGGCAACCCGCCACCACGATGGACGGCCGGGGCAGTTTCCAGGACACCAGCGGCCGAAACGGGTCGTTGAACGCCGAGGCGCTGTTTGCGGGGGTATCGGTGTTCTGCGAGCGGCTGCTCACCGCGGACGACATCGTCTCGGCATTACCCCGGGCGGTCTCGGCGTCACGCACCGGCGGGCCGGCGGTGTTGTTACTGCCCAAGGACATTCAGCAAGCGTGCGTCGACAGCGGAACTCGCGGCGGTCGGGACGTGCGACCACTGCCGCCGGCGCCGATCGGCAACCCACAAGCGATCGTGCGGGAACTGCGCAGCGCGATCGGTCAGATCACCATCATCGCCGGCGAGCAGGTGGCCCGCGACGACGCCCGGGCCGAGCTCGAGCAGCTGCGCGCGCTGCTGCGCGCGCGGGTGGCCACCGTCCCGGATGCGAAGGATGTGGCGGGCGCACCGGGCATCGGGTCGTCGTCGGCGCTCGGGGTGACCGGTGTGATGGGCCATCCCAGCGTGGCCGACGTGGTGGCCGCGAGCGCGGTGTGCCTCGTCGTCGGCACCCGGTTGACGGTCACCGCACGCGCAGGCCTGGACGACGCGCTGGCCGCGGTGCGGACGGTTTCGATCGGGTCGGCGCCCCCATACCTCCCGTGCACCCACGTGCACACCGACGACGTGCGCGGCTCGCTGCGCATGTTGACGCAAGCGCTGCGCGGTCGGGGCCGGCCGACTGGCCTGCGGGTGCCCGACGTGGCGCGGCGTAGCGAGATGACGCCCCCGACCTTCGCCGGAACCGGTGTGCGATACCGCGATGCCATGGCGGTGCTCGACGGCGCCCTGCCCGACGGAGCCGACGTCGTGGTCGACGCGGGAAACACCGGTGCCGCGGCGATCCACTACCTGCCGGTGCGCCGCGGCGGCAGGTTCGTGGTCGCGCTCGGCATGGGCGGTATGGGTTACAGCTTCGGCGCCGGAATCGGGATGGCGTTCGGACGGCAGAACAGCGGTCGGCCCGGCGGGCGCACCGTGGTGATCGCCGGTGACGGCGCCTTCTTCATGCACGGCATGGAGGTGCACACGGCCGTGCAATACCACCTTCCGGTGACGTTCGTGCTGTTCAACAACAATGCGCACGCCATGTGCGTGACCCGCGAGCAGCTGTTCTACGAGGACCGCTACAGCTACAACCGTTTTCGTCCGAGCAGGCTGGGCGCCGGCCTGGCGGCCATGTTCCCGGGGCTGACATCGATGGACGTCAACGACCTCAGTGGGTTGGCCGCGGTGATGGGTGCGGCGTTCGACATCGACGGCCCCGCGGTGGTCAGCGTCGAGTGCGCCGCCGACGAGATCCCGCCGTTTGCGCCTTTTCTCACTGCGACGCCAGCCAAACGCACTGCCGTCAAAGAGATTTCAATCGCAAAGGAGAACCACACCAATGTCGCTGCCAGCGCTTGACGACATTCCCGATGTCATCGACGGGGTCACCCGCATCGAGACCAGTCCCCGGGAGAAGGCCACCCCGATCATCATGGACATGATGCGGTCGGTGTATCCGCACGACCAGGTCTTCGGCGAATACTGCACCGTCAACGATTACATCGATTGTCCGCCCGACGAATTGTATGAGTACATGGCCGACACTCGCAGCCTGGAGGAGTGGACGTACAGCCTGCGCGGCTTCACCCCCACCGATGAACCCGGCCTGTGGCTGGCCTTCGACCGACTGGGTTCGGAGACCAAGATCTATACGCGGACCGTGACCAACAAGGCGGCGCGGACAGTCGACTACCACTGCGCCTGGGACCAGGGCAAGCACCTGTGGATGATCTACCTGATGCGGGTCATCGACGCCCAAGCCGTCCTCGACAAGCCCGGATCCGTTGTGCTGTGGACCAATTGCCATCACCCGTTCTACGACCGCAACCCATACCCCGAGACCGCACCGTCCGAGCGTCCGGTCTGGGTGGGCGACTTCTGGGACATGTTCGGCGCGGGCCACCTGCTGGAGATGAAGAATCTCAAGGCGATCGCGGAGTACCGGCATCGCAACGGCCTTCCCGTAAGGCCTTTATGGATGCTGGAAAAGGGGTGAATGCATCATGGGTAACCCCAGCGTCAGCCTGATCGACGTCTCCACCTATCTGCCCGGCGAACCGATCGCCGCCGACTACTATGCCCAGTTCGCCGAATCCGACGATTTGCGCGACAACGCCATGTTCAAGGCGCCGAAGTTTCGCCATCACGTCGCACCCGACGAGAGTTCGGTCGACATGGTCGAGCGCGCGGCCCAGGGGCTGATCGAGCGGCACGGTCACGACGTCATCGAGGGCGCCGACGTGTTGATCACTCACACGCAGGTGCCCGACATGGCGTTTTACGGCCAGGGCGGCGGCATCGCACACCGCCTCGGTATGCGGCCGTCCTGGGTGCTTGACCTGAACAACGGTGGGTGCGCGGCATTCGTGTTGGCGCTCAACGTCGCTCGCAAACTTTTGGCGTCGGGCGACGGCCGCACGGCGCTGATCGCCATCGCGCAGAACGCGGCCGGTCAATTCTTCGATCAGCCCACGATTCGCTGCAAGGCGCAGTCGGCGGTGCCCGGCGACGGGGCCGCGGTCGGACTGGTCACCGTCGGCGACCAGTCGCCCATCCTCGACGTCGAGTGCCGCACCTACGGCGAATACGCGGGTGAAATGACGCTCTCCTACGACCCGCCCCGCAAGTGGTGGGCGGCCGGACCCGGCGAGGGCAGCATCGGCTTTACCGAAACCAAGATCACCAAGGTGCTGGCCCGCGGCAACCGGCAGGTTCCCGAGGTGGCCTTCGCGGTGTGTGACCGAATCGGATTGCCCGCCAAGGACATCGATCTGCTGGTCACGAACCAGCCCAACAGGGCGTTCCTGCGCAACTGGCGTGACGCGCTCGAACTGCCGAAGGAACGGCACCGCGACACCTTTGACGAGTGCGGCAACCTGTTCGGCGCCGGGATCCCGATCAATCTGGACCGCGCGATCTCCGACGGCCAGGTCTCCGACGGGGACGTGGTCATGATGGCGGCCTTCGCGCATGCCGGAGACTTCGCCGGCGCGGCGGCGGTGCGCTGGGGCGGGCGGGGCTGATGCAAACCGCCGTGATCGGCGACGTCGGTGACGCCCTTCCCAACGCGATCGATCCGCTTGCCTTGTCGCTCAACGAGAATCCGTTCCCGCCGCTGCCTGCGGTGCGGCTCGCATTGATCCGCTCCGTTTACGTGGCCAACCGGTATCCGGAGTTTCTGCCCGAGCGGTTGCGCGGCCTGATCGCCGGTTACGTCGGGGTGCCCGCCGATCGGGTGGTGCTCGGTGCCGGCGCGACGGGTGTGGTGCTGCAGGCATTGCAGGCGCTGACCGTTCCGGGTGACACCATCGCGATGGCCTCGCCGACATTCGACGGCTATCCGATCGTCGCGCAGATGGCGCGGCTGAACTCGCTGACCGTCCCCCTGGACGAGCACGGCCACAACGATCTCGACGGGCTGGCCGATGCGGCCGCGGCGGCCCGCGTGGTGGTGGTGTGCCGGCCGCACAACCCGACCGGCACGCTGGAGCCCGTTGCCGAGCTGCTGCGATTCCTGCGGCGGGTGCCCCGGGAGACCGTGGTGCTGCTCGACGAGGCGTACATCGAATTCACCGAGCCCGAGGACCGGATCGACCTACCGGCGCTGGTCGCGGATTTTCCCAATGTGGTGGTGGTGCGGACCTTCTCCAAGGCCTACGGTCTGGCGGGCCTGCGGATCGGCTACGGGGTGGCGTCGCACGAGCTGGCCCGGACGCTGTGGTCGCACCAGCTGCCGTTCGGCATCGCGATCACCAGTCTGCTTGCCGTCGCGGCGTCCTACCACGCGGAAGGCGAACTCCTGCGCAGGATCCGGTTGATCACCGACGAACGTTGCTATTTGCGAATGCGCCTCAGCGCATTGGGGATATACAGCACCGATACGCACGCGAACTTCATGTACCTGCCTTCGAGGGGTCGGCAGTGGCGTGAGGTTCTCGGCGACAGTGGGCTCCGCGTGCGGTACTACGCGGACGGCGCGGCGCGGATTACCGTGGGCGACCGCGCGTCGACGCTGGCGGTGCTGTCGGCGTTGGGAAAGGCCCCGCCGACGGTCCAAGTGCGGTAAGAAAGGGCGTGGCTGCCTCACGACCTCAAAAACGTGATCCGATCGCTGCGGCACGCGACAACTGGGAACGCTCCGGTTGGGGCGACGTGGCGCAGGGCATGGTCGCGGTGACCTCGGTGATGCGTGCGCATCAAATCCTGCTGGCCCGCGTCGAGACGGCGCTGCGCCCGTACGACTTGAGCTTCTCCCGGTTCGAGTTGCTGCGGTTGCTGGCGTTCAGCCGGGCGGGAGCGTTGCCCATCACCAAGGCCTCCGACCGGCTGCAGGTCCACGTCACCAGCGTCACCCATGCGATCCGCCGGCTCGAGGCCGACGGGCTGGTGCAGCGGGTGCCGCACCCCACCGACGGGCGCACGACGCTGGTCCAGATCACCGACCTGGGCCGCTCCACGGTGGAGGACGCCACCGTCACGCTCAACAAGCAGGTGTTCGCGGACACCGGGATGTCCGACATCGACTCGCAGGCTCTGGTGACGTCGATCGAGACGTTGCGGCGCAACGCCGGAGACTTTTAGTGGCGATCGCAAGCGCGGTGTAGCCGGGCGTGGCGGGTCGCCACCGTGGGGTTAGTGGCGATCGCAAGCGCGGTGTAGCCGGGCGCGGCGGGTCGCCACCGTGGGGCTAGCTGGAACGCAGCATCTCGATGACGGCGCTGAAGTCCAAATCGGCGTGGTCCGCGGCGAATTTGGCATAGATATCGGCGGCGTGCGTGCCCAGCGGTGCCGCCGACCCGGTCGAGGTCACCGCGTCCATCGCCAGACCCAGGTCCTTGTTCATCAGTGCGGTCGCAAAGCCCGGCTTGAAGTCGTTGTTGGCCGGCGATGTCGGAACCGGGCCGGGCACAGGGCAATTAGTGTGCACGGACCAGCAGTTGCCGGTCGCCCCGGTGATGACGTCGAAGAGGGACTGCGCCGACAACCCGAGCTTCTCGGCCAGCAGGAACGCCTCGCCGATCGCGATCTGCTCCACCGCCAGCACCATGTTGTTGCACACCTTGGCTGCCTGACCCGCCCCGGCCGCGCCGCAGTGAATGATCTTGCCCGCCATGGGTTCCAACACCGGCCGCGCTCGTTGCACGGCCGAGTCCTCGCCTCCGACCATGAACGCCAGTGTCCCGGCGACGGCGCCCTTGACCCCACCCGAGACCGGCGCGTCCAGCTGGGAAACGCCATGCGACTCGGCCTTCGCGTGCACCTCGCGGGCGTCGTTGACCGAGATCGTGGAGCTGTCGACGAACAGCGCACCGGCTCGCGCGACGGGCAGCACCTCTGCGTAGCAGCGTTGGACGATGTCCCCGTTGGGAAGCATGGTGATGACCACGTCGGCCTCGGCCGCGGCCTCGGCAGCGCTGTCGAACACCTCGACGCCGGCCGAAGCGGCGGTCGCCACCGCCGTGGGCACCGGGTCGAATCCGCGCACCGTGTGGCCGGCGTTGACCAGGTTCGCCGACATCGGGCCCCCCATGTTGCCCAAACCCAGGAAAGCGATCGAGGTCATTGCTGCCTTTCTAAGCGGTTGCGCGGAACCGTGCGGCTTCGGCCCGGCCGACGACGACCCGCATGATCTCGTTGGTGCCCTCGAGAATTCGATGTACCCGCAGGTCGCGCACGATCTTTTCCAGACCATACTCGCGCAGGTAGCCGTAGCCGCCGTGCAGCTGCAGGGCCTTGTCGGCGACCTCGAAACACGTGTCGGTGACATACCGCTTGGCCATCGCACACAGTTCGACCTTGTCGGCGTCGTCGGCGTCGAGCGCACTGGCGGCCCGCCACAACATCATTCGCGACGTCTCGAGGCCGGTGGCCATGTCGGCGAGGGTGAACCGGATGGTGGGCTCGTCGAGCAGCGAAGACCCGAAGGCCTGCCGGTCCCGGACGTAGGACCCGGCCTTGTCGAACGAGGCCTGTGCACCGCCGAGCGAGCAGGCCGCGATATTGATCCGGCCGCCGTTAAGTCCCTTCATCGCGATGCCGAAGCCGGCGCCCTCGCCCTCGGCGCCCCCCAGCATCGCGTCGGCGGGAACCCGCACGCCCTCAAGGATCACCTGCGCGGTCGGTTGGGCGTGCCAACCCATCTTCTCCTCATGGGCGCCGAAACTCAGCCCCGCAGTGCCCTTTTCGACGACGAAGGCCGAGATGCCGCGCGGCCCCTCGCCGCCCGTTCGCGCCATCACCACGTAGACGTCCGACGCGCCCGCACCGGAGATGAACTGCTTGACGCCGTCCAGCACATAGTCGCCGCCCTGCTTGACGGCGCGGGTGCTCAATGCGCCGGCGTCGGATCCGGCGCCGGGTTCGGTCAGGCAGTAGCTGGCGATGGCGTCCATCGGCGCCAGCCGCGGAATCCACTCCTTGCGTTGTTCGTCGGTGCCGAAGCTGTCGATCATCCAGGCGCACATGTTGTGGATGGACAGGAAGGCCGCCACGGACGGGCACGCGATGGCCAACTGCTCGAAGATGCGCACCCCGTCGAGCCGGCGCAGCCCGCTGCCGCCGACGTCATCGCGGCAATAGATCGCCGCCATACCGAGTTTGGCTGCCTCGCGCAACACGTCGGTCGGAAAGTGTTCGTTCGCATCCCATTCCAGGGCAAAGGGAGCCACCCGCTTGGCGGCGAACGCCGCCGCCGTCTCGGTGATCACCCGTTCGTCGTCGTTCAGGACAAACATGGCCCTAATCCATTGTGGGGATGACAAATTCGGCGCCGTCCTTGATACCGGAGGGCCAGCGCGACGTGACGGTCTTGACCTTGGTGTAGAACTGGATCGACGCCGGGCCGTGCTGGTTGAGATCGCCGAAGCCCGAGCGCTTCCAGCCACCGAAGGTGTGGTAGGCCACCGGGACCGGAATCGGTACATTGACACCGACCATGCCCACCTGCACCCGGGAGACGAAATCGCGGGCGGCGTCGCCGTCGCGGGTGAACATCGCCACGCCGTTGCCGTACTCGTGCTCCGAAGGCAGCCGCAACGCCTCCTCGTAGTCGTGGGCGCGCACGATGCACAGCACCGGCCCGAAGATCTCGTCGGTGTAGATGGACATCTCGGGTGTGACGTGGTCGAACAGGGTCGGGCCGATGAAGAATCCGCCTTCGAGGTTGGCGTCACCGAAAGTCAGGTCGTCGCTGCCGCGTTCGCGACCGTCGACCACTATCTCTGCGCCGGCGGCCACGCCCTGATCGATGTAATTGCGCACCCGGCCCAACGCGGCTTCGGTGACCAACGGGCCGTAGTCGGCCTTCGGGTCCAGGCTGTGGCCCACGCGCAGGTTATTGATCCGCTCAATCAGCCTGGCGCGCAGGCGGTCCGCGGTTTGTTCCCCGACGGGCACCGCGACACTGATTGCCATGCAGCGTTCGCCGGCGCTGCCGTACCCGGCACCGATCAGCGCGTCGACGGCCTGGTCGAGATCGGCATCGGGCATCACGACCATGTGGTTCTTGGCGCCCCCGAAGCACTGCGCCCGCTTGTCGGTGGCGGCGGCGGTGGAAGAGATGTAGTGGGCGATATCGGAGCTGCCGACGAAACCGACGGCCTGGATATCGGGGTGGTGCAGGATGGCGTCGACGGCCTCCTTGTCGCCGTGCACGACCTGGAAAACCCCCGGCGGCAGACCCGCTTCGAGAAAGAGTTCGGCCAACCGCACCGGAACCGACGGGTCGCGCTCGCTGGGCTTGAGCACGAACGCGTTCCCACAGGCAAGGGCCGGTCCGGCCTTCCACAGCGGGATCATCGCCGGGAAATTGAACGGCGTGATGCCCGCGACCACGCCCAGGGGTTGCCGCAACGAATAGACGTCGATACCCGGACCGGCGCCTTCGCTGTAATCCCCTTTGAGCAGGTGGGGGATCCCGATGCAGAACTCGATGACCTCGATGCCGCGCTGGATGTCACCCTTCGCGTCGGGCAGGGTCTTGCCGTGCTCGAGGGACAGCAACTCGGCCAATTCGTCGACGTTTTGATTGACCAAATCAATGAAACGCATCATCACGCGGGCGCGGCGCTGCGGATTCCATGCGGCCCAACCTTTTTGGGCTTCGACAGCGGATGCCACCGCGGCGTCGATGTCGGCTTTGCCGGCCATCGGCACTTTGGCCTGAACCTGCCCCGTGCTGGGGTTGAAGACATCGGCGGTGCGGGTGGACTGCCCGGCGGTGCGCTGCCCATCGATGAAGTGCGGGATTTGTGTGGTCATGAACTATCCCCGTAAAAGTTGATTGCCAAGGGGCTACGCCCAGATTACTTGCATATCCTAGTAAATCTCAACCGGGTTTGCAAGGCCGTCGGCGGTGGTACCGGCGCACCACGGACCTGTCGACGGGGTCGCCGTCCCGATCTGCCCATGAACCGCAAGCGGTTCTGGATCGTGTTAGTGCTGGGGCGCCAAGTCCTCGGCACCTCATAAACACGACGGGAGCACGGATGACGACAGAGACCGGGGTTAGCCCCGACGCGGTTGTCATCGGTGCGGGTCCGGCGGGTCTGGCTGTCGCACGCCAACTCGATCATCACCATGGCATCAAAGCGCTCGTTCTTGACCGCGCAGCGGCCCCGGCGATTTCGTGGCGTAGGCGCTATGACAACTTCCGCCTCAACACGACCGGATTCTTGTCGCACCTTCCCGGACAACGGATTCCCTTGAACGCCGGCCGTTGGCCGACCAAGGAGGACATGGTCCGCTATTTCGATCACTACGTTGCGCGGCAGAACATCGCGATCATGCTCGGGTGTGCAGTCCACCGCGTCGACCATGTCGGGGGACTCTGGCGACTCGACACGTCGTCGGGTGAGATCCGAACCCCGGCGGTCGTCCTCGCCACGGGCAACTACAGTGCACCCACCATACCTGCATGGCCGGGACTCAGTCGCTTCGACGGCGACATCGTTCACTCCGGGGACTTCACCAACGCTTGGCCCTACCGCGGCCGCGACGTCCTGGTCGTCGGTGCCGGCAATTCGGCCGCGGACATCGCGGTCCAGCTCGCTAACAATGGCGCGCGGCGGATCTGGCTTGCGGTGCGCACACCACCGCACCTCGTGAGGCGGGCCATGGGACCGTTTCCGTCGGATATCTTCCTTGAGCTGTTCTCGAGAGTTCCCGCGCGCATGGTCGATCCGCTGATCGCGCACATGAACCGCCTGATCTGGGGTGACCTATCGGCCTACGGCTTCCTGCGGCCAACGCTCGGGCTGAAGGCTACGGTTCAGACACGCGGTCGTATCCCGACGCTTGCCGACGAGCTCGTCGACGTCGTGCGGGCTGGGCGCGTCAAGGTCGTCGGCGCCGTCAAGGCGCTCGAACCCGACCGGGTGATCCTCGCCGATGGCACTCCGGTAGCGCCGCAAGTGGTCATTGCCGCAACCGGGTTCGGCACGGATCTCGGTGGTTTGGTCGGACATCTTGGCGTCCTCGATGAGCACGGCAACCCACGCGGCGGCTTTGCCTCGCATCTCGGCGACGGAATGTTCGCGATCGGATACGGCATTCCGCCCAACGGCCCACTCCGGGCGATCCGCATCGCGGCGACGCCATTGGCGCGCGACGTCGCGGACTACCTAAAGCAGCTTCGGCTATCCACGCCGGCGCTACAAGAATGTTCGCCTACCAATCTTGTGGCACCGGGACAGCGGTTTCGAACATCTTGATGGCGCTGCCTTTAGCGATGCGGCGCGAGAAACAAAGGAACACAATGATTTTACTATCCACTGCAAAAACCTTCTTCCGTGGCGACGATGGTTATGAAACGGCCCGTCGGGAAACGGTATGGAATGGACTCCTGCCGGATCGCTTTCCCGATGTAATCGTGCAGGCGTACGACACCGACGACGTGGTCGCAGCGATCACTTATGCGCGTGCCAACGGACATCACGTCGGCGTGCGATCGGGCGGGCACAGCTGGGTAGCCAGTCACCTGCGCGACGGTGGCCTGCTACTCGATGTCAGCCGCCTCGATCACTGCACTGTCGAACCGGATCGGATGGTCGCAGACGTCGGGCCCGGCAAGGTCGCCAGCGTCTTCGCGACTGAACTGGACGCACAAGGGTTGTTCTTCCCGGCCGGCCATTGCGAAGGCATATGCCTCGGAGGCTATCTTCTGCAGGGCGGATACGGCTGGAACAGTCCGGTGGTCGGGCCGGCATGCGAGAGCGTGCTTGGACTGGAAGTCGTCACCGCCGAAGGTGAACAGATCTATTGCGACCCCGAAAACCATCCAGACATGTATTGGGCAGCGCGCGGCTCTGGACCGGGCTTCTTCGGTGTGGTCACCTCGTTCAAACTGCGGGTGCACCCACGTCCCGCGGTCTGGGGCACCTGCCTGTACATGTATCCAATCGAGGTCGCCGACGAGGTGTTCACCTGGGGACGCACGCTCGCCGCCGAGATCGACGACCGGGTCGAACTGCAAATCCACACCGCGCGCAGCTTCCCCGGAGCCGGGATCGATCAACCTGGTATCACGATCGCCTCGCCGGTATTCGCCGATTCGGAGCAGGAAGCGGTGAAAGCCCTTGCCCCGCTGGGCACTTGTCCAGTCATCGATAAGGCGATCGTCAACCTGCCCTATGCGCCGACGACGTTGGCCAATTGGTATACCGCCGTGATGACCAGCTACCCGAAGGGGCACCGCTACATCGCTGACAACATGTTCACGTCGGCTTCCGCCGAAGAACTACTGCCTGGCATCCGCAAAATCATCGAAACCATGCCCCCGCACCCCTCGCACTTCATTTTCACGGGCTGGAAGACGGCCCCGGAGCGCGCGGACATGGTGTACGGCGTGGAAGACGAGATCTACATGGCGCTCTACACCATCTGGCAGGATCCGGCCGACGACGAACGGTACCGTGACTGGGCCGCATCCAACATGGCTGCGATGTCGCACTTGGCAACTGGCATATCGCTAGCCGACGAAAATCTGTGCCGGCGTCCGGCGCGATTCATCGCCGAATCGAACATGGCACGCCTCGACAAGGTGCGCTCGGCTTACGACCCGAACGGTCGATTCCACAGCTGGATGGACGGCGTCTGACGTCCTGGCGGCCGCTTGGACGCCGTGACAGCGATTGACGACGAGCCCCGTACTCTGCCACCTCAGCAAACGGTGGCTCCTGTGCCAGGTGTGAACCAAACAGGCGCTGCAATCGTCTCACCAGCAAGGAGGTGAATGGAGTGCCTACTCTAATGAGGTTGACGCGTGAGGAGACCGAGTTGCTAAAGGCACTCTACGACGAATGCGCCGACGGTTTCGCGATCGCTGCGCCTTCCGTCTTGATCGGCAATTCGGCCCGCTATGAAATCCGTTGCTAAAGAACTGATTACAGGCTAGACGCCATCCATAGGTCATCGACGAGAGCCGCAACGCAAGGGCGGCAAGGGAAGTCGTAACCCCGAATAATCGTCGGCCGTGAAATACCCTACGTGACTAGAGATGTCTCAGGAGATGGGAGTTACACGATGATGCCGCTATGGCGGCTCGGGGCACCGATCGGCGGTGAGTTATCCGGGCACGACGAGTACGCGATGTGGGATGCTGCATACGTGCTGGGATCACTGTCGTCCAACGAACGGCGGGAGTTCGAAGCACACACGGCCGACTGCCTGTTGTGCCGCAGCGCCGTTGGCGAGCTCAACGGCATCCCGGCCCTCTTATCGCGGCTGGACCGCGACGAGGTGGCGGTGATCGACGCGGCCGACTTCAGCCGGGCAGAACCGTTGCCACCGGGCGAGTTGCTGCCGTCGCTGCTGGCCAAAGTGAACTGGCGGCGGCGCCGGTCCCGCATCGTGTCCTGGACGGCTGGGACCGCCGCAGCCGCGGTGCTGGTGATCGGGGTGTTTCTCGGCCCCCATGGCCAATTCTCGACATCGGTGCCCATGCCGCCGCAAGCGAGCGTGGTGGTTGAGCCGATGGCACAGGTCGGGACCGACAAGCTGGCCTCGGCGGTCTCGCTCACCAGCGAGCGGTGGGGAACGTCCATCTCGATGACCTGCGTCTGTCTGGCCCCGCTGGGCGCCCACCACGACACGCTGGCGATGGTTGTGGTAGGTCGTGACGGTAGTCACACTCGGACGGCAACGTGGGTGGCGAATCCGGGCCATACATCGACACCTGTCGGCAGTATTTCGACACGTGTCGATCAAATCGCTTCTGTACAGGTGATTTCCGCCGACGACAGCCAGGTCCTCCTGGAGCGTTCGCTGTGAATTTCGGGCCCCAGTGAACTGAAGTCACCCGGAAGTCGTGATACCGGCATCTAGCAAGTTAGGTGAGCAGATGCCAAGGCAACACAGGGTAGTCGACCATATCGTCGAGCATCTCGCGAGAATCGATAGCGATTACATATTCGGCGTCGACGGTGCCAACATCGAAGATCTCTACGACGCCGCACATTTCAGTTCGGATATCACCGCGGTGTTGGCCAAGCACGAATTTTCTGCGGCTACGATGGCCGACGGATATAGCCGCAGCGGCGCCGGTTTAGGCGTGGTGGCGGCAACGTCGGGTGGAGGCGCACTCAATCTCATTCCGGGCCTCGGGGAATCCTTGGCCAGCCGGGTACCGGTGTTGGCATTGGTGGGTCAGCCTGCGACAACGATGGACGGTCGGGGCAGCTTTCAAGACACCAGTGGCCGTAACGGTTCACTGAATGCCGAGGCGTTATTCTCTGCGGTGTCGGTCTTTTGCCGGCGGGTAGTGACGCCCGCCGACATCGTTACCGCGTTGCCAAGCGCTATTGCTGCCGCGCGAACCGGCGGTCCGGCAGTATTGTTGCTGCCCAAGGATGTTCAGCAGGCGATGGTTGGTATCAACGGCTACGGGGATAATGGTCTGCGGGGCGTCAAGCGCCCGGGAGCGTGTATCGGTGATCCACATGCGATCGTGCGCGCTCTGCGCCGAGCGAGGGGACCTATCACAATCATCGCGGGCGAGCAGGTGGCTCGCGATGACGCCCGATCCGAACTCGAAGAGCTGCGAGCCCTGCTACGCGCGCAGGTGGCATGCGTGCCCGACGCCAAAGATGTAGCCGGTGCACCAGGTTCCGGTTCGTCGTCGGCGCTCGGCGTGACCGGTGTCATGGGTCATCCCGGTGTGGCGGACGCGGTGGCAGCGAGCGCCGTGTGCCTAGTGGTCGGCACCCGACTGTCGGTGACCGCCCGCGCCGGCCTCGACGACGCGCTCGCGGCCGCGCGGACGATCTCAATCGGCTCAGCTCCGCCGTACCTGCCGTGCACGCACGTGTACACCGAGGATCTGCGAGGATCACTGACGGCGCTGACCCGGGCATTGTCCGGGCGGGGGCGGCCAAAGAGCCTGCGCGTGCCCGATTTCGTGGCCGACGCCGAACTCAGTCCACCCCCCTCGGCGGGTGCGGGTGTGCGCTACCGCGATGCGATGGTCGTGCTGGATCGCGTGTTGCCCGACGGAACCGACATCGTCGTCGACGCCGGCAACACCGGCGCAGCCGCAATTCATTACCTCCCCGTTCGCCGGGACGGCCGGTTCGCGGTCGCACTCGGCATGGGCGGCATGGGCTACAGCTTCGGTGCCGGTATCGGGATGGCCTTCGGCCGTGCGATGAACCGCGGACCTGACGGGCCTAGCCGTCGCACCGTGGTAATCGCCGGGGACGGTGCATTTTTCATGCACGGCATGGAAGTGCACACCGCTGTGCAGTACCGGCTTCCAGTGACTTTCGTACTGTTCAACAACAACGCCCATGCGATGTGCGTCACCCGCGAGCAGTTGTTCTACGACGACCTATACAGCTACAACCGTTTCGCTCCCAGCCAGCTAGGGGCGGGTCTGGCGGGCATGTTCACCGGGCTGTCTTCGGTCGACGTGGCCGACATCGACGCATTACCCGCAGCACTGCAACAGGCAATGGCTGTCGACGGTCCCTCCGTTGTCACCGTCGAGTGCTCTGCAGACGAAATCCCGCCATTCGCAGCATTTTTGAACACACAACCTGCCAACAACGTTGTCGACAAACAGATCACGACACCAGAGGAGAACCGGTTTCATGTCCGTAGCAGCACTTAACGATATCGCCGTCCATAGCGGCACCGCCGAGCCGATCGAGGGGGTGGTCCGTATCGAGACCTCGCCGCTCGACGTGACCGCCCCGATGTTTATGGCGAAGATGCGGTCGGTGTATCCGCACGACGAGGTCTTCGGACAGTACTGCACGGTCAACGACTACGTCGACTGCCCGCCCGACGAGCTGTTCGAATACTTGGCCCACTCCCGCAGCCTCGAGGAATGGACCTATACCCTGCGTGACTTCACCCCGACTGAGGAGTCCGGACTCTGGCTGGCCTACGACCGATTGCTCCCGGACACCGAGATCTACACCCGCACGGTGGCCAACGCGCAGGCCCGTACCGTCGACTACCACTGTGCCTGGGACCAGGGCGAGCACCTGTGGATGATCTACCTGATGCGCGTCCTGGACGCGCAGGTTGTGCTGGGCAAGCCCGGTTCCGTTGTGCTGTGGACCAACTGCCGTCACCCGTTCTACGACCACAACCCGTATCCGGAGGCCGCCCCGCCAGAGCGCACGGGCTGGGTGGGAGATTTCTGGGACATCTTCGGGGCCGGTCATGGGCTGGAACTGAACAACCTCAAGTCAATTGCCGAATACCGCCACCGCAACGGACTGCCGATTACGCCGGAATGGATGAGTACATCATGAAGCAGCCCACCGTCAGCCTGACCGATGTTTCCACCTATCTGCCCGGCGAACCCGTCGGCGCCGACTACTACGCGCATTTCGCCGACTCTGACGACCTGGCGGCCAACCTGATGTTCCGCGCGCCCAAGTTCCGCCATCACGTCGGACCGGACGAAACCGCGACCGACATGGTCGAGCGAGCCGCACAGGGCCTGATCGAACGGCACGGCCAAGACGTCATTGCCAACGTCGACGTGCTGATCACCCACGCCCAGATGCCCGACATGCCGTTCTACGGCGGGGGCGGCGCCATCGCGCACCGCTTGGGCATGCGTCCTAACTGGGTGCTCGATCTGCACAACGGCGGGTGCGCGGCGTTCGTGCTGGGTCTCAAGGTGGCCCGTCAACTGCTCGCGTCCGGACAAGGCAGCACCGCGCTGATCGCGATCGCGCAGAACGCCGCCGGGCAGGTCTTCGACCAGCCCGGTGTCCGACGTAAGGCGCAGTCGTCGGTACCCGGTGACGGCGCCGCGGTTGGACTGGTCACT
>DASYBR010000144.1:0-1658 GCA_036500645.1 Mycobacterium sp.
GGCCATACCGCGCAGGGTGAGCTTCCGGGCCACTCGGCCGAGGAGAACGCCGTCGACGCGGCGCTGCTAGCGCTGGCCGATACCGGGCTCGCTCTCGACGACGTGGACGGGCTCGTCGCCTGTAAGTCGGTTCAGGGCCAAGGCAACGACGTCAACGTGGGGGCGTTGCTCGGCGTGAACCTGCCCTACGTTCAGTCGCTGGACTACGGCACGTGCAACTTCTCGTTGCATCTGGCCGTCATGGCGATCGTCACCGGGATGGCCAGCACGGTGCTGCTGACCTACGGGGCCAACGCGCGCAGCGGCAAGTTCGACTTCGGCAAGCCGGTGTACGGCGCGGACATGGCCTCGGCGGCTGGGCTTGTGCATATCGCAGGCCGGGCCGGACTGGCCCTGCAGCGGCACAGGGCGATCTACGGCACCACCGACGAGCAGTTCGGCATGCTGGCTGTGGGGCAACGTGTTTGGGCGCAGGACAACCCCAACGCGATCTTCCGCACGCCGATGAGCATGGCCGAATACCTGGCCGAGCCGTACATGGTCGACCCGCTGCGCCGCTCGGACGTCACGATGATCTCCGATGGCGGCGTCGCGCTCGTGGTCACCACCGCCGAGCGCGCGCGGCAACTGCCGAATCCGCCGGTGTACATCTCGGGTATGGCGGAGTACGCAGGGGTGCGTGGCGAACACAACCCGGAGAACCTGATGCGCCCGTGGCTGCGGGACTCGGCCGCGGCGATCTGGGCGAGCACCGGCCTGCGCCCGGCCGACATCGATGCGCTCTACATCCAGGATCCGACGGCGCTCTGGTCGCTGCAGATGCTGGAGTACTACGGCTTCTGCGGTATCGGCGAGGGCGGTCCGTTCCTGGCTGAAGGTCACACGCTGCCTGGCGGGTCGCTGCCGCTCAACACCCACGGCGGACAGCTCTCGGAGAGCTACACCTGGGGCTGGATGCACGTCGTCGAGGCGGTCCGGCAGCTGCGCGGTCAGGCGGGCGAACGCCAGCTTGACGCCCCCGAGATCGGGATGTACTGCTCCAGTCACGGTTTTGTGAAGGCGGCGGTGTCAGTGCTGTCGACCAATCAAAGCGTTGGCCAGTGACCGGACTTTCGCCTACCGATGATCCGCTGACGGGCCCGTTCTTCGAGGCGGCCGCGCAGGGCCTGCTCGTCGTGCAGCGCTGCAATTGGTGCAAGGCGCTGCGCTGGCCGCCGTTGAGCGGCTGCCCCGAGTGCCGTAGCCGCGACACCGCCTGGGTCGAGGTGGCCCCGACGGGAACGGTGTGGAGCTTCGTGGTGTACCACCGCGCGTTTGCCGCCCAGCTGCGCGCGCACATCCCGTACACCGTGCTCATGGTTGAGCTCGACGACGGCCCCTACCTGATGGGGCGCCTGGTGGACGGCGCGGCGCCGGTGACTGTCGGCGCACGGGTGGTCGCTGAGTTCGTCGACACCAACGGTGTGGCGTCGGTGCAGTGGAAGAGCGCCTAGCAAGAGACCTGACAAAGGGAGTAACCATGGGACAGCTGGACGGGCGGGTCGCCTTCATCACCGGGGGTGCCCGCGGGCAGGGTCGCGCCCACGCGCTTGCGCTGGCCGCCGAGGGCGCCGACGTCGTGGTCATCGACATCGCCGCCGACCTGCCGGAGCTCGGTT
>DASYBR010000145.1:0-58740 GCA_036500645.1 Mycobacterium sp.
CCTACCGGAGCCGGAATTGGACGCCACGCACTGATCAAACATCGGCCGGGACCACAGGAGACACATTTCCCGGTCAGCTTTCTATTTCACATCTCGACAGGAGGAGCCGATATGGCCCACGAAATACCCAGCTCCGACAACTTCACCGGCCTGTCCCGCAAGGTCATGGAATACAGCGAGCGCTTCGGCGCGATCGTGGCATCGATCAAAGAGGCCGACTTCTCCAATGAACTGTGGGACAAGCTCGAAGAACTTGTGGACGTCGACAACTTCGTCCGCCAGGGCGTCTTCCTCACCGAGACGCCGGAAACGATCGACTGGAAGACCTATAAGGGATACATCACACAGTACGGCGGCGCCACGCACTGGGAGGCAACGCTCAGATACATCACCGAGCAGGGCAATCGGGTGATCCTGGAACTGCAGGAGCGTAATACGTTCGACGGTTTCACGCATGTCGCCAATACGGTGACGGCATACGGGTTCAACGACGAGGGACGGATGAAGACACTCGACGTCTACGTGATGAGCCTCAACCGATAGTCAGCCGTGCCTACTTCTTCGACGTAGACGTTGCTCCGTGGCGGAATTCGACCACGTCCCCGTCGGCCATCACGTAGTCCTTGCCCTCCATCCGGACCTTGCCGGCGGCCTTCGCCGCCGCCATCGACCCGGCCTCGATCAGGTCGTGGTAGGACACGATCTCGGCTTTGATGAAGCTCTTCTCGAAGTCGGTGTGAATCACCCCGGCGGCCTTGGGCGCGGTATCGCCCTGGTGAATTACCCACGCGCGCGCCTCTTTTGGGCCCGCCGTCAGGTAGGTCTGCAACTTGAGGGTGTGAAACCCGGCCCGCGCCAACGCATCTAGCCCGCGCTCGGTTTGCCCGATGGACTCCAGCAGCTCGGCAGCCGACTCGTCGTCCAGCTCTTGCAGTTCGGCCTCGATCTTCGCGTCGAGGAACACTGCGTCGGCGGGCGCGACCATCGCAGACAGCTCGGCCTTGCGGGCATCGTCGGTCAGCACAGACTCGTCGGCGTTGAACACGTACAGAAAAGGCTTGGTGGTCATCAGGTTCAGCTCGCGCAGGAGTGACACGTCGACACCGGCCGCAAAAAGCGTCTTGCCCGAGTCCAGCACCGCCCCAGCGCCGACAGCCGCCTCGTGCACGGGCTTGCGCTCCTTGTTGTTGCGGGCTTCCTTCTCCAGCCGCGGGACGGCCTTTTCCAGTGTCTGCATGTCAGCGAGGATCAACTCGGTCTCGATCACCTCGATGTCGGAGCTCGGATCGACCTTGCCGTCGACGTGCACGACGTCGTCGTCGGTGAACACCCGCACCACCTGGCAGATCGCATCACACTCGCGGATATTGGCCAGGAACTTGTTGCCGAGCCCGGCACCCTCGGAGGCACCCTTCACGATTCCGGCGATGTCGACGAACGTCACCGGCGCCGGCACGATCTTCTCCGAATCGAACATGGCGGCCAGCTTGTCGAGCCGAGGATCGGGCAATGGCACGACGCCTTCATTGGGTTCGATCGTCGCGAACGGATAGTTGGCCGCCACCACGTTGTTCCGGGTCAACGCGTTGAACAAGGTCGACTTGCCGACGTTGGGCAGACCCACGATTCCCAGGCTCAGGCTCACGGGGAACCAAGTCTAGGGCTCGGCCGCGACGTCGGCTGCCAGGGACCGTTCCTGCGCGAAAGCCATGGCGCGCCCAGCGTCCCTACGAGGTATTTACGGGGCTTTCGGCCCATTCCCGGTACGGTCTATATGTGTCAGCTCAGCGGGCAAAGTCAGCGGTGGAGGTTTCGCACCGCTCGGCCCACCCCAACATTCCAGGCGTCCCCTGGTACGCAGCCGTGCTCATCGCCGTTACGGCGACGGCCATCGGCTACGGAATTGACGCTGGCCACAAGGATCTCACCCACGTCTTCGCCGGCTTCTATATAGCCGGCTGTGTGGCGGCGGTGCTGGCGGTACGCCAGGACGGCATTTTCACCACGATCATCCAGCCGCCGCTGATCCTCTTCTGCGCGGTGCCCGGCGCCTACTGGCTGTTCCACGACGGCAAGGTCGGCCATCTCAAAGACCTGCTTATCAACTGCGGCTATCCGCTCATCGAGCGGTTTCCGCTGATGCTGGGCACCGCCGGCGGTGTGCTCGCGATCGGCCTGGTCAGATGGTATTTCGGTAACTCACGCATGGCGGGCGCGGACGTGTCCGACGATGACGCCGACGCCACCGGCGCCGGCGCAAAGTCGATTGTCAGCGGCCTGGTCGCCAAGTTGCAGTCGCTGATGCACCCCGAGACCGACGCATCAGACGCAGACGACGACGCTCCCGCCGGTGCGCGCCGGAGGCGCACCTCGGGCTCCTCGAAAGCCCGCCGGACGGCACGCAGCAGCCGGTCTACGACCCGGTCTTCCCGAGCCCGTTCGCGGCACACCCGGGAAGGTCTGGACGACGGGGCCGATTCGGCCGAACGTCCGGAGCGGCCTAAGCGCTCGACTCGTAGAGGCGCGGCGGCCCGCGATTACGACTCAGCGGAGCCGGCGCGGCGGCCACGGCGGCGCCCCCGGCCGGAAGGTGATCCGGATCCGCGCGGCCAATCGTCTCGGCAGGGCCGTCGCGAACCGCGCACCCGCCGCAATCCCTATGAGCGCCCGCGTAGCAGCCGTTTCGACGATTTCGACGGTTATGAGCCGCCGGCTACGCCCGACTCGGGCCGCTACCAGGGCCGCTTCGGGGCCGACGAGCGCTACGACCTCTACGAACCGTCTTACGAGCCACGGCGCCGGCGCCCCGCGCCAAACGGCACCGGCCCGACTCATCACCCCATCTCGCAGGTCCGCTATCGCGGGTCGGCCGGCGGGGACCAGCCCCCGGCCGAGCCGCGCGGCGAACGTCGCAGCCGCTCGCGGACTCATGACCGTTCTCAGGGACGACCGCCGGCGGAATCCTGGGAGTACGACGTCTGAGCGTCCTCTAGAAGCTCGCAGCGGCTCAGAGCAGCGAGCGAATCTCGCGGGGCAGCGCGAATACGAGGGTTTCCTGCGCCGTCGAGACCGGCTGCACCACGTCGAAGCCGCACTCCGCGAGCCGCGCCAGCACGCCGCGCACCAACACCTCGGGCACGGACGCACCGGAGGTCACACCCACCGTGGTGACGCCATCCAGCCAGGCCGGGTCGATGTCGTCGGCCCAGTCGACCAGGTGAGCGGCCGCGGCACCGCCGATCAACGCCACTTCCACCAGGCGCACCGAGTTCGATGAATTGCCGGAACCCACGACGATCACAAGATCGCACTCGGGAGCCATGGCCTTGACCGCGACCTGCCGGTTCTGTGTCGCGTAGCAGATGTCGTCGCTGGGCGGATCCTGCAACTTGGGGAAGCGCTGGCGCAGCCGCGTGACGATTTCCATCGTCTCATCGACCGACAGCGTGGTCTGTGAGAGCCACACCACCTTGTCCTCGTCGCGCACCGACACGTTGTCCACGGCGGCGAACCCGTCGACCAGCTGGACGTGGTCGGGCGCTTCGCCGGACGTCCCGATGACCTCCTCGTGGCCCTCGTGGCCGATCAGCAGGATGTCGTAGTCGTTACGGGCGAATCGCCTGGCCTCGTTGTGCACCTTGGTCACCAAGGGACAGGTGGCATCAATGGTGTGCAGGTTGCGTGCGGCGGCCGCGGCATGGACCGTCGGGGCGACGCCGTGCGCGGAGAACACCACGATGGCGCCCTCGGGGACCTCGTCGGTCTCCTCGACGAAGACCGCGCCGGCATTCTGCAGGGTGTCGACCACGTGGCGGTTGTGCACGATCTCGTGGCGCACATAGACCGGCGGCCCGTGCTTTTCCAGCGCACGTTCGACCGTTTCCACGGCACGATCCACACCCGCGCAGTACCCACGCGGCTCCGCCAGGAGCACCCTTTTGCGGGCCGGATCATTGGCTACCGAGCTGGATGCGCCGGGAATTCCCATGTCGACAGTCGGCGGCATGACACCAAGGGTACGTTCTGCCGACGCGGGCTTGCCAGCTCGCGACGGTGGGCTTGGACTTATCCGCCGGTTAAGGCAATCTTGGACTCATGGCGACTGCACCGTATGGAGTTCGGCTACTGGTCGGCGCGGCGACGGTCGCCGTCGAGGAGACCATGAAGCTGCCGAAGACCATCCTGATGTATCCGATGACGATAGCCAGTCAGGCGGCGCACATAGTGATGCGATTTCAGCAGAATCTTGCTGAGCTGGTGATCAAGGGCGACAGCACCCTCGAGTCGATTTTCCCGCCGCGGGACGAAAAGCCCGAATGGGCGACCTTCGACGAGGAATTGGAAGACACGACCGAAGGGTCGTTCGCCGCGTTGCCCGAGGGCGGCGAGGGCGACCGCAGGGGCGAGGGACGGTTCGCGCTGTACTCGGTGGCAGAGGCACACGAAGACGCCAGTGCCCTCACCAACTCCCTCCGCCCGTCGAAGAAGTCGACCGGCGGCGCGACGGTCCCATTGCCCGAGGTCGCGGAGGAGCTCGACTATGTTTCGCTGACGCTCGCGCAGCTGCGGGCCCGTCTGCAATCGCTGAGTGTCGATGACCTCGAATCCCTGCTGGCCTACGAGCAGGCCACCAAGGCGCGTGCGCCGTTCCAGACGCTGCTCGCCAACAGGATCACCCGCGCGAACGCGAAGTGACCCGAGCCGCAACGTCGCAGGAGAATTCCGCCGAGAACCCGTTTCCGGTGCGCGCGGTGGCAATCCGCGTCGCGAGCTGGATCGACAAGCTGGGCACCGTGTGGGTGGAGGGACAGCTTGCCCAGATCTCGATGCGGCCCGACGCCAAAACCGTGTTCATGGTGCTGCGCGACCCCGCCGCCGACATGTCGCTGACCGTGACATGCTCGCGGGACTTGGTGCTGCGTGCGCCGGTGAAGTTGACCGAGGGCACTCAGGTTGTGGTGTGCGGCAAGCCGAACTTCTACACCGGGCGGGGCACGTTTTCGTTGCGCCTCAGCGAGATTCGTGCGGTCGGTGTCGGTGAGCTGCTGGCGCGCATCGATCGGCTGCGCCGGCTGCTGGACGCCGAGGGACTGTTCGACCCGCGACTGAAACGCCCAATTCCCTTCCTGCCCAAAATGATCGGCCTCATCACCGGACGGGCCAGCGCCGCGGAACACGACGTTACGACGGTGGCGGCCGCGCGCTGGCCTGAAGTGCGTTTCGCGGTGCGCAACACCTCGGTCCAAGGACCCAATGCGGTCTCGCAGATCGTCGAGGCGCTACGCGAGCTCGATGGCGATCGGAATGTCGATGTGATCGTGGTGGCCCGCGGCGGCGGCAGCGTCGAGGACCTGCTGCCGTTCTCCGACGAGACGCTGTGCCGCGCCATCGCCGCGTGCCACACCCCGGTGATCAGCGCGGTCGGCCATGAGCCCGACAACCCGCTGTGCGATCTGGTCGCCGATCTGCGCGCCGCCACCCCCACCGACGCGGCGAAGAGGGTGGTCCCCGACACCGCCGCCGAGCTGCGGCTGGTCGACGAATTGCGCAGGCGTAGCGCGCAGGCGCTGCGCAACTGGGTGGCCCGCGAACAGCGCGCCCTGGCCCAATTACGCAGCCGCCCGGTATTGGCCGAACCACTGGCGGTCCTGACGGCGCGCACCGACGAGGTGCACCGCGCACGGGCGGCGATCCGCCGCGACATCACCCGGCTGGCCACCGTCGAGGCGGAGCGCGTCGGCCACCTGAGCGCCCGGCTGGCGACGCTGGGGCCCGCGGCCACCCTGGCCCGCGGGTATGCCGTGGTCCAGACGGTCCCCGACACCGAGGCGCCCGCGGTGCTGCGGTCGGTCGATGACGCCCCGGCGGGCACCCGGCTGCGGGTGCGGGTCGCCGACGGCGCCATCGGCGCAACCAGCGAAGGGCCGACCGATGGCGCCTAGAAAAGACGAGCAAAGCGGGCCGGATAACACGGACGAAGTTACGCCCATTAGTCATCTTGGGTATGAAGCCTGCCGCGACGAGCTGATCGAAGTCGTGCGGGTACTGGAGCAAGGTGGCTTGGACCTCGACGCGTCGCTGAAGCTGTGGGAAAGAGGCGAACAACTGGCTAAACGCTGCGAACAGCACTTAGCTGGCGCGCGCAAGCGGATCGAGGATGCCCTCGCCGCCGGCGAGGCCGACGACGCATGACCTCGGCCGTCGGAGTGATCCCAATTGGTGGATTTTTAACAAACTGGAACACGTTTCAGTTATGCTTCGCCGATGGGTGATGCATCTCTGACTACCGACCTCGGTCGCGTACTGGTCACCGGAGGGTCGGGGTTTGTCGGCGCCAACCTGGTAACGACCTTGCTCGACCGGGGCTACCAGGTCTGTTCCTTCGACCGCGCCCCGTCGCCGTTGCCGCAGCATCCGCAACTCAAGGTGCGCGAAGGTGATATCACCGACACGGCCGACTGCACCGAAGCGGTCGACGGCGTCGACACGGTTTTTCACACCGCGGCCATCATCGACCTGATGGGCGGCGCGTCGGTCACCGACGCGTACCGGCAGCGCAGTTTCGCGGTCAACGTCGGCGGCACCGAGAACCTGGTGCACGCCGGGCAGGCGGCGGGCGTCAAGCGATTCGTCTACACCTCGTCGAACAGCGTGGTGATGGGCGGCCAAACCATTTCCGGCGGCGACGAGACGTTACCCTACACGCAACGTTTCAACGATCTTTACACCGAGACCAAGGTGGTCGCCGAGCGATTCGTGTTGTCGCAGAACGGTGTTGGTGACATGCTGACGTGCGCGATCCGGCCCAGCGGCATCTGGGGCCGCGGCGATCAGACGATGTTCCGCAAGCTTTTCGAAAGTGTGGTGGCCGGCCACGTCAAAGTTCTGATCGGCCGCAAGTCGGCGCGATTGGATAATTCCTATGTGCACAACCTGATTCACGGCTTCATCCTGGCCGCCCAGCACCTGGTGCCCGGCGGCACCGCCCCCGGGCAGGCGTACTTCATCAACGACGCCGAGCCGGTCAACATGTTCGAGTTCGCCAGGCCGGTGATCGAGGCCTGCGGTGAGAATTGGCCCAGGGTGCGGGTCAACGGCCCCATAGTGCGCGCGGCGATGACCGGTTGGCAGCGGCTGCACTTCCGATTCGGGATACCGGCACCGCTGCTCGAGCCACTGGCCGTCGAGCGGCTGTATCTGGACAACTACTTCTCGATCGCCAAGGCCACCCGGGACCTCGGCTATCAGCCGCCGTTCAACACCGAGCAGGCGATGAAGGAATGCCTGCCGTACTACGTCGACATGTTTTGCCAGATGAAAAAGCAAGCGCTCCAAGACTATCCGACGGTGAGTGACGCCGCTGGCTAGCGGAAGCTCACCATATCCGAGCCCCAGGCTTCCCGGATGGGCGCATCGACATCCTGCGCGACGGCATCGCGTTTGTCGATGAGCAGGCAGGCGCGATCGGTCTCCTGGTAAGGCGCCCAATCGATTTCACCTGCGGGGCCAGCGGGCTTTGAGTGCGCGGCGAAGTTGACCCATCTGGTGCGCAACCTTCGAGACACCGCCTTGGCGGTTTTGGCGCCGCCCAGCTTGAGTGTGGGGTCCTTCGGGCCCCCGAGATTGCCCCACACGTAAGGCAATTCGGTGGCATGCGCCGCGTTGATCAGCAACAGCCGCAGCAGCGGTGTCGCGTAATCGAACCGGTACAGATACACCGGCGCCACGTGGGCGTGCCCCTCGGCCAACCACACCGACGGCATGCGGAAGCCGACGTCGGTCGCGATGCTCAGGCTCCTCGCCTTGCGCCGTCGTCGCGAATACGCCGAGCCGATCTGCTCCTCGGTCGGCAATTGCAGATCGGGCTGCTCGGCAGCGATCTGGTTGAACATCGAGGTGATCGCGTGCGGTGTGATCGGCATCAGCGGCGACTTCATCAGCCGGAAGAGCGCCGCCTCATGCTTGTTGGTGCCGATGATCAGCGGGACCGGATGTGAACGGCCCTCCTGCGCCAGCTTCACCGGGTAGTCTTCCAGCACATCACCGTCCACGATCGGGACGAACGCCAGCGTTCCCGGATTACGCGCGGGCACTTCGTCGAACACCTGTTGCGACGCGGCCAGGATCGCTTCCATCGGCATGTCGATCAGACGCTGCATCTCCGATGAAGCGATTCCCAACTTGTCGAGCAACGCCTCGGCAACGCGCCGGGCCCGGTCGCGGTCGTACACCGATGTCGCGGGCGAACTCTGCGCGATCGCACCGGCGAACAGGCTCGTGGCGGCCCGGCTGGCGAGCAGTGTTGTGACCATCCCCGCCCCCGCGGATTCGCCGAACAGTGTGACCCGCCGGGGATCGCCGCCGAATGCCGCGATGTTGTCGCGCACCCAGGCCAGCGCCGCCAGCGCGTCGCGCAGCCCGACATTGGAGTCGAACCGACGGTCGAACGACGAGAGGTCGACGAAGCCCAGCGCGCCGAGCCGATAGTTGACGGTCACAACGATGACGTCGTCGCCCACCAATCTGCGGCCGTCATAGAGCGATTGGCTGCTGGATCCCAGGACGTAGGCTCCGCCGTGCAGCCACACCATCACGGGCTTTCCGTCACCGGGCCGAGTGTCCGACGACGCCCAGATGTTCAGCCTCAGGCAGTCTTCGCCTTGCGGCGCCCCCAGGTCGAGCGGCATGTTCGGAAACACCGGCTGCGGGCAGGCCGGCCCGAAGGACGTGGCGTCGGCGACCTCCGTCCACGGCTGCGGGACCTCGGGCGCGCGGAAACGCAGATCGCCGACGGGCGGCGCCGCATATCGAAGGCCTCGCCAGGTTCTGACGCGCCCATCGTCACTGCCCCGGACCGGGCCGTAGGTGGTTTCGACCACAAGGTCATCGATCGCCATGCGTGTGAAATGTCTCCTGAACTAAGGCCTAAGTCAGGCGCCACGTGAGGAACTCGACCACCCGCTTGCGGGCCTCGTAGGCCGGATGGCCGTCGACTTCACGAACCTCGAGGGTCAACACCGAGTGCGCCATCTTGGAAAAACCGTGTTTGTTACCCGGGCCCGAGGAGATGTCGATCACCTCGAACGCATCGCCGAGCCGCTCCTTGAGTGTGGCGAACCGCTCACGTGGAGCCAACTTGTCCTCGCTGAACCGCAAACCCATGGCGCACAACCCGTCATTGGCGCACCGGTCGGCCACGGTGGCCAGCTCGGACTCGCTCAGGCCCGGATCGCGGCGCCGTCGGAAGCCCAGATAGATCGGGACCGAGGGCTGGGACAGCACCGGAGCCAGCACGCTGTCGTCGACCGCGGCGGCCAGCGCGAAGCCGCCGGAGAAACACTGGCCGATCACGCCGACGCCCTTGCCCGGGGTCGATGCGTTCAGGTCACGGGCCAGCGCGCGCAGGAACAACGACACCGGCCGCTGTTTGTTGGTCGCGAACGCCGCGAATTCCCTTGCCACGCATGCTCGCGCGATCGACGCTACCGCGTAGCCGCCCGTTGCCGCCCTGCCCGCGACGCCGTAGAGCGAGGGGATGGCCACGGTGAAGCCGTTGTCCACCAGATGATTACCGAGGCCGAGCACACCAGGATGGATCCCGGGCAGCTCGGGAATCAGCACCACCCCGGGACCGGCGCCCTTGCGGTAGACGTCATGCGTATAGTCGCCGCCGCTGAACGGCGACGCGGACCATCCGGACAGGTCTGCTTCGGGTGCAGTCACGCTACGTGGACACCTTGTTCGTGCGGGCCGGCTAGCGGCTTGGTAACGGCGGCTGCGATTGCGTCGCCGAGGCCAGCGTACGGAACTGATCGGTGCTTCCGGCACCGGTTATCGCAATCTGGGTGGTGCCGGACGGGCCGGTAAGCCGCGTCGTCCATACCGGCTCGGCGTCGGCTCCGCTCTGGCCGGCGCCGTGATAGATGACCCAGTTGGTGCCGGCGACATCGACCGTTCCGGTGGGATACGCCGACGAGTGGATCGAGCCGACCAGCTTGTCCTCGTCGGCGTTGCTCTGGGTCAGGCTCAGGTACTCACCCGTCGGGCTGATGTACCCGACGGTCGAGGTGGCCGCGTTCAGCCGTTGACCGGTCGAGGGGTCCGCCCGACCGCCCGCTATGCCGCCGCGGCCGCCCGAGTTGGCCTGCCAGCCGGGCGGTAAATGCGGCAGCCGAATGGGGAAGCCCAGCGTCGCGGCATCGGCCTTCAAGGCACCCGGCGCGTCGTAGGACGGAATCACGCCCTTGGTGCGGCCCAGCTGGAACGAGCACATTCCCACCAAGCCGGCCAGGATGATGCATCCGATCACCAGTGGGATGAGCGACCAGAACATGTCGCGACCGTCCTGCAGCAGCCGCGCCTTGGCCGCTCTGGGCGCCGGAGCCGGCTCACCGGCTACATAGGCGTCCGAACTGGCGTCCGAGCTGCCATTCAGCTGCGGCTCATCGGTCATCCTCCGAGTATCCCAGTTCCTGCAGACCGATCCGCTTCTGGGACAATCGACAACCATGACAGTCGAGGGTGACCGCTTATCTGGCTCGGGTTCGTCGCAGGCGCGGCCCCGCGGTGAAGCCCCGGACCGCAACCTGGCCCTGGAACTGGTACGCGTGACCGAGGCCGGGGCCATGGCCGCCGGACGCTGGGTGGGCCGCGGCGACAAAGAGGGCGGCGACGGGGCTGCCGTCGACGCGATCCGCGAGCTGGTCAACACGGTGTCGATGCGCGGGGTGGTCGTCATCGGTGAGGGCGAAAAAGACGAAGCCCCGATGTTGTTCAACGGCGAGGAGGTCGGCAACGGCGACGGCCCGGAGTGCGACTTCGCCGTCGATCCGGTGGACGGCACCACGCTGATGAGCAAGGGCATGCCCAACGCCATCTCGGTGCTGGCGGTGGCCGATCGCGGTGCGATGTTCGACCCGTCGGCGGTGTTCTACATGAACAAGATCGCCGTCGGGCCCGACGCGGCGCACGTGCTGGACATCGCCGCACCGATCGCCGACAACATTCGGGCGGTCGCCAAGGTCAAGGGCCTGTCGGTGCGGGACATGACAGTGTGCATCCTGGACCGGCCCCGGCACGCTCAATTGATTCAGGATGTGCGCGACACTGGGGCGCGCATCCGGCTGATCACCGACGGCGACGTGGCGGGTGCCATCTCCACCTGCCGGCCGGGCTCAGGCACCGACATGCTGGCCGGTATCGGCGGCACGCCGGAGGGCATCATCGCCGCGGCGGCGATCCGATGCATGGGTGGCGCCATCCAGGCCCGGCTGGCGCCCACAGACGACGCGGAACGACGCAAGGCGCTGGACGCCGGCTACGACCTGGACCAGATCCTGACCACCAGGGACCTGGTTTCGGGCGAGAACGTCTTCTTCTGCGCGACCGGAGTGACCGACGGTGATTTGTTGCAGGGTGTGCACTACTCGCCGGGCGGGTGCACGACGCAGTCGATCGTGATGCGTTCGAAGTCGGGCACTGTCCGCATGATCGAGGCCTACCACCGCCTCTCCAAGCTCAACGAGTACTCCTCCATCGACTTCACCGGAGACAGCTCCGCCGCCTATCCCCTGCCCTGACCACCGATCGAGAACGAGGAAGCCACTCTATGGCCACTGAAGGCTCTGGAAACGACACCGAGTACCGCATCGAGCACGACACCATGGGCGAGGTCCGGGTGCCCGCAAAAGCGTTGTGGCGCGCGCAAACTCAGCGTGCGGTGGAGAACTTCCCGATCTCGGGCCGGGGTCTGGAGCGCACTCAGATCCGCGCGCTGGGCCTGCTGAAGGGCGCCTGCGCGCAGGTGAACAAGGACCTCGGGCTGCTGGCACCGGACAAGGCCGACGCGATCATCGCCGCGGCGGCCGAGATCGCCGATGGACAACACGATGACCAGTTCCCCATCGACGTCTTCCAGACCGGTTCGGGCACCAGCTCCAACATGAACACCAACGAGGTGATCGCCAGCATCGCGGCGGCCAACGGTGTCACGGTGCACCCCAACGACGACGTCAACATGTCGCAGTCGTCCAACGACACCTTCCCGACCGCAACCCACATCGCGGCCACCGAAGCTGCTGTGCGCCAACTCATTCCGGCGCTCGAGGTGCTGCACGAAGCCCTGGCGAGCAAGGCCCGCGAATGGCACACGGTGGTCAAGTCGGGTCGCACCCACCTGATGGACGCAGTTCCGGTCACTCTCGGCCAGGAATTCAGCGGGTACGCCCGCCAGGTCGAGGCGGGAATCGAGCGGGTGCGCGCGACACTGCCCCGACTGGGTGAGCTGGCGATCGGCGGGACCGCGGTGGGCACCGGCCTCAACGCACCCGACGGCTTCGGCGCCAAGGTGGTCGAGACGCTGGTCGCTTCGACCGGCCTGTCCGAATTGCGGCCGGCGATAAACTCTTTCGAGGCGCAAGCGGCCCGGGACGGACTGGTGGAGGCGTCGGGGGCGCTGCGCACCATCGCGGTGTCGTTGACCAAGATTGCCAACGACGTCCGGTGGATGGGGTCCGGCCCGCTGACCGGGCTTGCCGAAATCCAGCTGCCGGACCTGCAGCCGGGCAGCTCGATCATGCCGGGCAAAGTGAATCCTGTTCTGCCGGAGGCGGTTACGCAGGTTGCCGCACAGGTGATCGGCAACGACGTCGCCGTCACCTGGGGCGGTGGCAACGGCGCCTTCGAACTCAACGTCTACATCCCGATGATGGCCCGCAACATCCTCGAGTCGTTCAAACTGCTGACCAACGTGTCGAAGCTGTTCGCGCAGCGCTGCATCACCGGGCTGACGGCGCACGTCGAGCACCTGCGCGAGCTGGCCGAATCGTCGCCGTCCATTGTGACGCCGTTAAACTCGGTCATCGGCTACGAGGAGGCCGCCGCGGTGGCCAAGCAGGCACTCAAGGAGCGCAAGACGATTCGCCAGACGGTCATCGACCGCGGCTTGATCGGGGACAAGCTGTCGCTGGAGGAGCTGGATCGCCGGCTCGACGTGCTGGCGATGGCCCGCGTAAAAGACGAGTGAAGCCGCAAGACTAGCCCGGCCACGTCGGTCGAAGAGAGTAAGAGGTGGTTCGGCGATGACGGTTCCTCCCGGTGGGCCATACGGCCAGGGGCCTTACGGAGCCAATCCGTATGGGCGGGATCCCTATTGGGGGGGTCAGCCGCAAGGCGGGGGGACCTATCCATACCCGCAGACCGGTCCTAACCCATACGCCCAAGGCGGTCAATACCCTTACCCGCCGCCTGGCGGCTACCCGCCACCTGGCGGCTACCCGCCACCGCCGTATCCCCAGCCGGGACAACAGTTTCCGCCAGGTGGTCCGGTCGGGCCCTACCCGCCCGGGCCACCGCCCGGTGGCTCCAATTCGAAGCTGCCGTGGCTGATCATCGCCGGACTGGTCGTGCTGGGCGTGATCGCGCTGGTGGCGACCCTGGTCATCATGCGCGGCGGCCACGACAACAAGCCGTCGACGAGTGCGGCACCCCCGTCCACGAGCGGCCCGGCCACGCAACCGAGGAACGCCGCGCAGAGCGCCACCGACTGCACCCCCAACGTGTCCGGCGGGCCGATGCCCACCGGCGACACGATCACCTCGGGCAAGCTGTCGTTCCCGACCAGCGCGGCACCCGGCTGGACGCCGTTCTCTGATGACCAGGACCCCAACCTGATCGGCGCGGTGGGCGTCGGTCAAGAGGTGCCCGGCGCCAACAACTGGATGATGACGGCCGAGGTCGCGGTCACCAACTTCGTTCCCAGCATGGACATCAGCGCCCAAGCTTCGAAGTTCATGCAGTGCCTGGTCGCCGGGCCCGCCTACGCGCGGGCCACCCCGACCCTCGGCCCGACGAGGACATCGTCGCTCACCGTGGACGGGACCAAGGCCGCCCGAGTCGACGCCGATATCACGGTCGGTGACCCAACCCTGAACACGAAGGGCGACTCCGCCACCGTCATCGCGGTCGACACCAAACCGATCACCATCTTCTTCTCCGCCACACCCATCGGGGATGCGGCTTCAGCGGGCATCATCAATAACATCATCGGCGCGCTGAAGACCGCGAAATCCTGAGTTCGAGTCCGCCGCAGGGCTAGTCGCGGCACTCATGGCCGCCGGCGCCGAGACGTGCGTGGCTTCGGAGCGCCCACGCAGGACGGTGGAATAGCATTCGGCCCACTGCGCCCGTTCGTCCTCATCGGAACGATCGATGGCCGCCGCCGAGCACAGGATCCGCCGGTCGGCGGTCTTGGCGAGGTCGGCCAACCGCGCGGCTTCGTTCACGGCGTCGCCGATCACGGTGTACTCATAACGGTTTTCGGCACCGATATTGCCGGCGAACACCCGACCCGCCGAGACGCCGATGCCGAAATCGACGGGTAGACGGCGCAGTTGGGTGCCCAATGCGCGAGCTGTCGCCAGTGCCGCCGACGCGGGTTCATTGGTGCGCAGCGGAACGCCGAAAACGGCCAGTGCGGCGTCGCCCGCGAATTTATTGATCAGGCCCTGGTTTTCATCCACGGCCTCGACGACGATCCGGAAGAACTCGTTGAGCACCTGGGCAACCTCTTGCGGCGAGCGACTTTCCGCCAATTGCGTCGAGCCCACCAGGTCGATGAACAGCACCGCCGCCTCCACCACTTCGCCGGACAGCGAGGCTCCCTGTTCGATGGCGCGATGGGCGACATCCGCCCCGACGTGCCGCCCGAACAGGTCGCGCAGCCGCTCATGTTCGGCCAGACCGGCGACCATTTGGTTGAATCCCGTTTGTAGTCGGCCGAGTTGGGAGCGCTCGTACGCTCCGACATAAGCGTCCATGTGGCCGTGCTCAACTTCGGCCATGGCGTCGACGACTTCGCTGATCGGGTCGGAGATGGATCGCGAGGTCAGAATCATCGTCGGCAACCCGAGGAGGAAAGCCGCCAGCGACACCACCAGGATCGGCACATCCAGGGACGCAGATTTCTGGATCAGCCAGCCATATGAGCGAAGCACCATGAGGATGGCGATCACCCCGATGGGAAGCGCGCTACACGAGAACCACAGCAGAACCAATCGGGCGAACACGCCCGGAACGGCCAGCTGGGGCTCGGAGCCGCGCGTGGCCGCGCCCATGATGGGCCGCAGGATGCGTTGAGACAGCAACATGCCCATGCCCGCGGCGGCCGGGCCACCGAGCAGCACACCGAACAGGATCGGCAGCAGTACCTGGGGGCCGCCACCCAAGTTCATCAGCGCGAAAACGGCGCCACTGACTCCCCACGCCCCCAGCAGAATCGCCGACTGCCGGCCGACAAGCCGCATCGCGTCCGCCCGCTGCTTCGGGGTCGGCTCGTCCCCCGCGACATACCACCGGAGCGTGGAACGCGCGCTCAACACGCCCGCTGTCGCCACGCCGACGATGCCGAGCGCGACGAGTGCTGCAACGATGACGGTGTTCCGTGCAGCGAAGTCCGCATTGGCCACGACGAAGGTGTGGCCCCTCAGCGGTATCAAGATGGCGGCCGCATCGATAACGGCAATCAGGTAGGACAGCGCGAGGTCGATGGCGTACTGAATCGACAAGCTGCGGGCCGACTTTCGCTCTCCCGGCTCGCCCACGTCGGCAGAATCGCGCGACATCACCCTACAAAGGTAGCCGTGCGGGATCCGAGCTTCTGCTAGGCACCGTTGTTCGGGCCGCCCGAGTTCTGGCCAGGGATGTCGGTGATCGGGAAGTTGGGCATCGGCTTGGGCGACGGGGTATTCGGCAGCGTGGGGATCTCGGCGGCCGGTATGTCGTGGAGGCCGTTGACGGGTGGGCCGTTCTCCCGGCTGCCGTAGCTGCTGCCGGGTGCCCGCGATCCCAGCAGCTCGCTGATCGTCACCATGCGGTAGCCGTTGGCCTTGAGCACCGGGATGAACTGATACACCAGATCGACGGTGCTCGAGTAGGTGCTGTGCAGCAACACCACCGATCCCGGCTTGATGTAGGTCATCAACATGTATCGGGTCGCCGCTGTGTTGGAGTCATTGGCCCAGTCGAAAGGGATGACATCCCAAAGGATTTCGGCCAGGCCATGCTGGCCGGCGGCTTGGCGCACGACCGGGTCGGACAGGCCGCCCGCGGGGCGGTACAGGATGGGTGTCCGGCCGGTCGCGGCGTTGATCGCGTCGTTGGCCTTGGCGAACTGGGCGGCGATGTCTTCGGTGGGGATGGTGGTCATGTTGGGGTGTTCCCAGGTGTGGCTGCCGATTTCCATCCCCGCATCGGCGATGGCCTTGGCTCCCGCCGGATTGGCCGCCACTTTGTTGCCGATCAGGAAGAAGGTGGCCTTCGCGTCGTTGTCCTTGAGTATTTGCAGCAGCCGCCCGTCAAACGGGCCCGGGCCGTCGTCGAACGTCAGCGCCACACACTTGGCCACCGCGCAGCTGACGTTGTCGGCGCGCGTCACGTGTCCGGTGAGGCTGCCGATCACCAGCACGGCCCCGGCCGCGACGACACCGATAACGGTCCGCCAATAGCGCCAGGCCTGGGTGTCGGGTCGTTTCGGCACGCCAGCAGCCTACCCGCCCTCGAGTGTGCGATTTGGGCGTCCCGTGTGCGTACAGGGCGGGAAACTGCTGAAAACCCGCCCTAAGCGCACACTCGGGCGGCCGGCCCGTCAGTGCGGCCCGGCGATCTCCTCGAGCATCTCGGTGACCAGCGCGGCGATCGGCGACCGCTCGCTGCGCAGCAAGGTGACGTGGGCGAACAGCGGGTGACCCTTGAGCTTCTCGATCACCGCCGCGACACCATCGTGACGACCGACCCGCAAGTTGTCGCGCTGCGCGATGTCGTGCGTCAGCACCACCCGCGATCCGGCGCCCAGCCTGGACAACACCGTCAGCAAGACGTTGCGCTCCAGCGACTGCGCCTCGTCGACGATGACGAACGAGTCATGCAGTGACCGGCCCCGGATGTGGGTCAACGGCAGCACTTCGAGCATGCCCCGGGCGAGGACCTCTTCCAGCACCGCCGGGCTGGCCAGCCCCTCGAGGGTGTCGAAGACCGCCTGCGCCCAGGGGCCCATCTTTTCGCTCTCGCTGCCGGGCAGGTAACCCAGCTCCTGGCCACCGACGGCGTACAACGGGCGGAAGACCACCACCTTGCGCTGGGTGCGTCGTTCCAGCACCGCCTCCAAGCCCGCGCACAGGGCCAGCGCCGACTTGCCGGTGCCGGCCTTGCCACCCAGCGACAGGATGCCCACCGACTCGTCGAGCAACAGATCCAGCGCTACCCGCTGCTCAGCGGAACGCCCACGCAGCCCGAACACCTCGCGGTCGCCGCGAACCAGCTGGACACGCTTGGCGGCGGTGACCCGGCCCAGCGCGTGCGAACTTCCGCCGAGCAGTCGAATGCCGGTGTGGCAGGGCAGGTCTCGCGCGTCGGTCAGATCGATCTCGCCCTCGGCGAACAGCGCGTCGATATCCTCGGGGGCAACCTCGATCTCGTGCATCCCCGACCACCCCGAGGCCACGACATCTTGCGCGTGATACTCGTCGGCGGCCAGCCCCACCGCGGCGGCTTTGACCCGAAGGGGAATGTCCTTGCTGACCAACGTGACTCGCTTGCCTTCGGCGGCGAGGTTGGCGGCACAACTCAGAATCCGGGAGTCGTTGCTGTCGGTGCGAAAACCCGCGGGCAGCACCGTCGGGTCGGTGTGGTTGAGTTCGACGTGCAACGAACCGCCCTGTGTCCCAACGGGAATGGGTTGGTCCAGCCGTCCGTGCTCAAGGCGCAGATCGTCGAACAACCGCAGCGCCTGCCGGGCGAACCACCCCAGCTCGTGGTGATGTCGCTTAGCCTCCAGCTCGCTGATCACCACCAGGGGAACCACCACCTCGTGCTCGGCGAACCGGCTGCACGCCCAGGGGTCGGACAGCAGCACAGAAGTGTCGATCACGTAGGTCCGGATATCGGTCACGTAGCGCTCCTCGAACGGGGTAAGCCCGCGCGGCGGACCCGCACAGGCATGTCGGCGGGAACTGCGACACCAGGACCGGGGCCGGTCCTTCCGTTGGGGTGACGGGAGGTGCCGACCTGGCAGCTGAGCATGACGCTGACCATCGAGAACGACGCTACTCTCGTCGCCGCGTGCGCGCTGCGCAGGCGCGCCGACGGCGAATGCGACCATGCCCTTTTCAGGCCGGTTTCAGTGGGAGACGCCGGGCGTAGGCCCGACTTAGCCGATGACGAATTGCCGCACCGCGGGTTCGTCGGCGACGCCCCATGCGGTGATGCGGTCCGAGATCGCCTGACGCAGCTGCTCGGGGCCGAAAATGCCTGCCTCGGCGATGTTTTGCACCTTGTCCTGGTACGCGTCGATGTCGGCGCCGGGCACCTTCAGGTCAGCCGCGCGGGAGGCGATCGCCGCGATCGTCTCGTCGCGGGTGTACTCGAGGCAGTGCGCGACGAGGTTGGAGAAGAACTCCTCGTGCCGCACCTCGTCCCGGGAGATCCGATCGACGAGGCCGGACAGGATTGGCTCCTCGAGCTGCGCCGCCAGGTTGCGGGTGAGCACGGCGTGGGTGCGCTCGGTGAAGGCCAGGTGAACCAGCGTCTCCACCTGCGTGAGGGTGTCGGCGCGGTACCCCTTCATGACGTACTGGACGCGGGCCTCTTCGTTGGCGGTGGGGTCGACCTCGCGGGTCACCACCAGATATTCGCGCAGCGCGATGGCGTGCAGGTGCTCCTCGGCGGTCCACCGACCCAGCCAGCGGCCCCAGTATTCCTCCAGAATGAAATGCTCGACCAGCTCGCGGTGATGCGCGGCCAGGTTGTCCTTGAGCAGCAACATGATCTCGCAGGCATCCGTCAACGGCCTCGGCAACGTCATCGCCGAGGGGTCCCAGTCGCGTCCGCCGAGGAATGCGAAGTTCTCGCCCCGGTCGAACGGCACGTAGTCGTGCGCGAACCAGATCTCCTCGGTGGACAGGTGGCGGTCGATGTTCGCTTCCACGACCGGCTCGAGTTCCAGGGTCAGCGCGTTCGCGAAGGGTCTCTGTGCCATGAAATAACTGTAACCCGCGTACACAGATTCATTAAAACCGCCGCCCCGCGTAGCGGCCAACTGGTGACTTTGGGTCCCCCGTAACGTCAGCGGCCGACCAGCGCCCAGTCCTCGAGGCCGTCGTACAACGGGAAATCCCTGGCCAGCTTCGTCACCCGCTGCCGCAGCGCGCTCAGATCCGCGGCAGTTCCCACGGCCAGTGCCGTCGCGATGATGTCAGCGACTTCGGTGAACTCGGTGTCCCCGAAGCCACGTGTCGCCAGCGCCGGCGTCCCCACCCGCAGGCCCGACGTCACCATCGGCGGCCGGGGGTCATTGGGGACCGCGTTTCGGTTGACCGTGATGCCGATCTCGTGCAGCAGATCCTCGGCGGCTTGGCCGTCCAGCGGGGAGTCACGCAGGTCCACCAGCACCAAGTGGACGTCGGTGCCGCCGCTGACCACCGACACGCCCGCCTTGGCGACGTCGGCGCCCAACAGCCGATCCGCGATGATGCGGGCCCCGGACAGCGTGCGCCGCTGCCGATCGACGAATTCCGGCGTCCCGGCGATCTTGAGGGCAACGGCCTTGGCCGCGATGACGTGCATGAGCGGGCCACCCTGCTGGCCGGGGAACACCGCGGAGTTGATGGATTTGGCGTAATCCTGCTTGCCCAGGATCAGGCCGGACCGCGGGCCACCGAGCGTCTTGTGCACGGTCGTGGAGACGACGTCCGCGTGTGGCACCGGCGACGGATGCAGCCCCGCGGCGACCAGACCGGCGAAATGCGCCATGTCCACCCACAGCTTGGCGTCGACTTCGTCGGCGATCGACCGGAATGCCGCGAAATCGAGGACCCGCGGATAGGCCGACCATCCGGCGATGATGACCTTGGGGCGGAACTCGAGGGCCTTGGCCCGCACCGCGTCCATGTCCACCAGGTGAGTCGTGGGGTCCACACCGTAGAAGCCGGTTTCGTACAGCTTTCCGGAGAAGTTCAGCCTCATGCCGTGTGTCAGGTGACCGCCGTTGGCCAGATCCAGGCCGAGCAGCCGCTCGCCGGGTGTCATCAGCGCGTGCAGCACGGCCGCGTTTGCCTGGGCACCCGAATGCGGCTGCACGTTGGCGAAGTCCGCGCCGAAGAGCGCCTTGGCCCGGTCCCGGGCGATGTTTTCGACGACGTCGACGTACTCGCAGCCGCCGTAGTAGCGCCTGCCGGGCAAACCTTCGGCGTACTTGTTGGTCAGCACGCTGCCCTGGGCCTGCAGGACGGAGCGGGGTACGAAGTTCTCCGACGCAATCATCTCCAGGGTGTCGCGCTGGCGGCCCAGCTCCTGCCCCAGCAACTCGGCGACGTCGGGATCGACCTCGGCGAGCGGTGAGGACATGAGAGAAGCTATGGCCGGGGCAGCGGGGCGAGCGTCAGGTGCAGCAGTCACGGCCGCCAGTCTATCCAGCGGGGGTTTCCGCCAGCCCAGCCGTCCGGCCCCAGCGGGCTCCTGCAACACTTGCATTATGCCGCGGCTGAGCGAGCCGAGCCCCTACGTGGAGTTCGACCGAAAGCAATGGCGTGCGCTCCGGATGTCGACGCCGCTGGCCCTCACCGAAGAGGAACTAATCGGCCTGCGCGGTCTGGGCGAACAGATCGACCTGCTGGAAGTCGAAGAGGTCTACCTGCCGCTGGCCCGGCTCCTTCACCTGCAGGTCGCCGCCCGCCAGCGGCTGTTCGCCGCAACCGCGGAATTCCTCGGCGAGCCCCTGCAAAACCCGGACCGCCCAGTGCCGTTCATCATCGGCGTGGCCGGCAGCGTGGCCGTCGGCAAGTCGACGACCGCACGTGTGCTGCAGGCGCTGTTGGCCCGCTGGGATCATCACCCCCGGGTGGACCTGGTGACCACCGACGGTTTCCTGCACTCGAATTCCGAGCTCGATCGGCGAAACCTCATGCATCGCAAGGGTTTTCCGGAGAGCTATAACCGCCGGGCGCTGATGCGGTTCGTGACCTCGGTCAAATCCGGCTCCGAATACGCGTGTGCGCCCGTCTATTCGCACCTGAAGTACGACATCATCCCGGGCGCCAAGCACGTGGTCAGACATCCCGACATCTTGATCTTGGAAGGTCTCAACGTTCTGCAGACAGGTCCGACCCTGATGGTGTCGGACCTGTTCGACTTCTCCCTGTATGTGGATGCCCGGATCGAAGACATCGAGCAGTGGTACGTATCGCGGTTCCTGGCCATGCGGAGCACCGCATTCGCGGACCCCGAATCACACTTCCACCACTACTCGGCCCTCAACGACACCAAGGCGGTCGCGGCGGCCCGCGAGATCTGGCGGTCGATCAACCGACCCAATCTGGTCGAGAACATCTTGCCGACGCGTCCCCGGGCCACCCTGGTGCTGCGCAAGGACGCCGACCACTCCATCAACCGGCTCCGCCTGCGCAAGCTCTAGCGCGAACGTTACGCGGGCAGCCGACGCAACCCCAGGTACTGCAGCGCAGCAAAGCCCGCTGTGTAAATGCCACCCGCCAGCGTCGCGGTCACCCCGGCAGCGGTCAGGGGCACAACTCCTGCGGCGACGATCGCGGCGAGCGTGAACGCAACGTTGGCCGCGATGACGCCGATCCCGGCACGGCGCAGGTTGGGCATCGCCGCCAGGCTGAACACCAACAGGCCGCCCAGCACGAACAGAGCGCCCAGGCTGTATTCCTGGAACGACGTCAGGCCGGTCAGTGACGCGAGCGGGTCGGAGGCGAAGGCGACCGCCAAGCCACAAAGCCCCGTCAACGTGGCATCGGCACGCATGGCGAACCGCAGCAGCGAGTCGGTGGAGTCATAGAGCGGGCGGGTTGTCAGACCAGTTATTGCGGCCATGTGATTACTCCTCGCGATGGCGATTTGCGTCGAACAGGTTTGAGCGTGCCGCCTTTGGCACTGCCATATCGACTCGTGGCGCTGCCAACTACTGCCACGGAGAGAACGACCAGCTAGTTCAACCGTGTATTCCCGATCGCAGATGACGAATCTGATACTAAATCGCGATCGGCGGGACCAGGCGCCGGTTAAGCCGACTGAGGTGGTGTCTGACCAGCTCTATCGCGCGCACCACCTGGGCAGGCGGGACCTTCGAAACCATAAGCACCCCTTGGGGATCAGAATGTGGCGATGCGGCCAGGCTAATCGCTGGGGACCGGGACCCGCCCGCGGAGGTCGGCGGCGATCAGGCGGGCGGCGGCGTTCTGCCAGTTGTGCAGCGAGCGCTGTGGCACCTCGGTGACGAACCATTGCCACGCTTGCCGCGCGGTCGGGTCCAAGCCAGAGGCCGTGGCGTTCTGCGCGTACGCGCGCACACCGGCGACGTACGGGAAATACAGCGAGTTGTAGTAACGCCACTGCTCGGTGGTGCCGAAGTCGCCGGAGTCGCGCGGCTTGAGCCGGGCGATCGCGTCCGCGAGAACGGCTTTGAGTTCGTTGGCCCGCTCCAGCGGGTGATCCGGCGCTCCCCTGGCGGCCAGTCGCTCGTCAATCACCGGCAGCGCGGTCAGGGGGCTGGCCACCAGTTTGCTCAGGTCGCCGTAGTGACCCAGGGCCCGCCGGGTGAGCCTGGCGAAGGTTTCGTCGTCGACGTCGAGAACGGGGTCGACCGCACGCAGCGGCAACGCCGCCCCGGTGTGCCGCAGCGCGGCCCGGTCGGCGCGCATGGCGGGCGATCTCGAGAACGCCAGCCGGTCCAGCACCCCGGCGAACGGATCGGCGAGCACCTGCACGGCCAGCGCGATGGCCAGACTGCTGAACAGCAGCACGCTCAGCACCAGCTGCGCGGTGTTCTCGCCGCGCGTCACCGCCAGGCCGATCACCGCCTGGCCACCGAACAGGACCGCCACCACCATCGAGCCGGCGAACGAGCGCAGCATGTCGGCGCGCAGCGCCTGGCCCTCGTCGAAGGCGTCCCATACGGCCACCGCCACGCCGAGCGAGAAGACATCGACGCCGGTCGACGCCAGAGCCAGCCAACTGGGCACCAGGCCCAGCGGAATGATCAGGATGGCGTTGGCCAGCGCGAAGAACAGCGTCGCGACGACGACGAGGCCGACGACAGGCATCGGCTGGGTGGGCCGGCGCAAACCGAAGACCATCGCCCCCAGGGTGGACGTGCAGATCACCGCGAACATCACCAGATGGCCGGGTCGGATGGGTCCGTCGACGCTGCCGGCCATTGCCGCCCCCACCAGGGTGAGCGCGCCGACGCACCCGACCAGCAGCAGCTCGCGGGTGCGCGCTCTCGAGCTGTCACCCGGCCGCGACAGTTCGATGAGCACCGCGAACCACGCCACGCTGGGCACCGCGACCAGATAGACCTCGAGCTGGCTGAGCAACTTGACGTGCGCGACACCGGCCGTCCGTATTGCGTCCAGGGCCACCACCAGAGCGAAGCCGCACAGGCCGATCGCCGCCAGCACGAGCACCGGCTTCCGGGGGTCACGGGCCAGCAGGTACAGCCCGAGCCACCCGCTCAGCGTGAACACGACCGCCGATAGCGCAGCCATGCACTTAGTTTGGCACGGGCCGCTGCCCCCGGCTCCGCCGCGCTTGCGATCGGCACTACTTGCCGTGTCGGCGATGACGCTGGGTGTAGTCACGCAGCGCGCGCAGAAAGTCGACGCGGCGGAATGCGGGCCAGTGCGCCTCGGTGAACCACATCTCGGAGTACGCGCTCTGCCACAGCAGGAACCCGGAGAGGCGTTGCTCCCCCGACGTCCGGATCACCAGGTCGGGATCGGGTTGCCCGGAGGTGTAGAGGTTTTCGGAGATGCCGTCGACCGTCACCGCGTCGATCAGGGCCTCGGCGGATGCGCCGTTGGCGAGTTCCTTGCCCAGCAGCGCCCGTACCGCGCCGACGATCTCGCGGCGGCCGCCGTAGCCGACCGCCACGTTGACGTGGAAGGGCGCCGAAACCGGAGTCGATTCCACGGCATCGCGCAACCGCCGCGCCGGTTCCTCGCCGAGCAGCTCGAGATCGCCGACGGTACGTACGCTCCAGCGGTTGGCCGGCGCGCAGATCTCCTCAACCACGTCGGTGATGATCTCGATCAGCCCCGCGAGCTCGTGGGGATCGCGTTGCAGGTTCTCGGTGGACAGCAGATACACCGTGGTCATCTCGATGCCGGCTTCCTGGCACCACCGCAGCATCTCTGCGATCTTGACGGCACCCATGCGGTAGCCATAGCTGACGTCGGTATAGCCGGCGTCGCGCGCCCAGCGCCGGTTGCCATCGCACAGCACCGCGATGTGGCGGGGAAGCTCGGATTTCGAGGCGGACAGGCCCTGCCGCAGTCGCAGCTCGTAGACGCGATATAGCGGCTCTTTGAGACGCGGCGGGATAACTTCCACGAAGATTCAGCCTACTGTGACGAGCGTCGAATTCCGGCCGGGATTTCCGGCGATCTCACCAAATATCCGACATCGTGCCCTGCCCACCCCCGGCTAATGTTGGTCGCAAGCAGACCCTGGCAATTTCTACGGACCTTGCGAGAAGGCAACAGGAGACATGAGCAGCCAGACCGGCACGGCCACCAATCCCGAGCCCGAACCCGAGGCGATCGTTCCGGGTAACACCGTCGAGCACTTCGTCGAGAGTGCTGCCCATGTCCTGACGAAGCCCCGCATGCGCGGGTGGATCCACTTCGTCTCCGCGTGGCTTGCGATCATCACCGGCGCCACGCTGGTGTCGGTGTCGTGGGCCGCCTCCTCGCCGCGCGCCGGTCATTCGACGCTCATCTATGCCGCGGCCACGGTGGCGATGTTCGCCGTAAGCGCCACCTATCATCGGGTCAACTGGAAATCGGTCGGCGCCCGCAATCTGATGAAGCGACTGGATCATTCGATGATCTTCGTGTTCATCGCCGGCAGCTACACGCCGTTCGCACGGCTGGCCATGCCGCAGGCCACCGGGGTAGTCGTGCTGTGGATCGTGTGGGGTGGTGCGGCGGCGGGCATTTTGCTCAAGGTGTGCTGGCCATCGGCGCCGCGCTGGCTGGGTGTGCCGCTGTACCTGCTGCTGGGTTGGGTGGCCGTGTGGTACTGCCCGACGATCCTGCATAAGGCCGGGGTGGCCGCGATGGTGCTACTGGCGGTGGGCGGCGTCTTCTACAGCGTCGGGGGCATTTTCTACGGGCTGCGCTGGCCCGACCCATGGCCGAGGACGTTCGGCTACCACGAGTTATTTCACGCCTTCACCGCGATCGCAGCGATCCTGCATTACATCGCCATGTGGTTCGCCGTGTTCTACGTCGGCGACCACGCCTGGCTGACGCACTAAAGCCGGATTGCCCGCGTCCTCCTCGGGCCGTCTACGGCCCCATCGTCGGCGCACTAAAGCTGGATCACGTCGGCGGCCGACCAGTAGGCCTTCATCGCCGCGACCTTGCCGTCCTCGTCGAACGCCATCACGTCGATCGGCTCGATCAGCATCCGGTGCTCACCCGCGGTCACGGTCAGCCGGAACTGGAAAGCCGCCTCGTTGCCGGCCACCCGCAGCGACACCAGTTCGCATTCGCGCTGCACATCGTCGACCGCGGAGTAGAAGCCGTGGATGGCCTGACGACCGATGTGCACCTCGCCGCCGACCGGGTCCTCGACGGTGGCGTCACTGGCATACAACTCGACCAGGTCGTCGGCGCTGCCCTTGGCGACCAGTTCGATGTAGCGGCTGACGGTCGCGGCGATGTGTTCGGCACTGGGCATGTGACGCAGGATAGTCCGCGGGATTCTTAACCGGATCCAGCCACGGCCGCGGCGAGTTCCGTTGCGGCAGTGACCGGTAGGTCGCAGGTTTGCCCGCGGCAGACGTACGCGGCGTCGGCGCCGGCCACCCGGTCTCGGCCGGCCAGCAGTGCTGAGGAATCCTTCTCGCCGCCGACGACGATCGCTCCCCCGGGTGCCAGCCGGCGCGCATCGGCGAGCAGCGACGAAAGCGCCGGATCGCAGGCGACCGCGATCTGCAGCGGCCCGCGCACCGCGGCTTCGGCCACCGCAAGCCAGTGCCCGGCCGACCGCGCCACGCGCGCCAGCAGCACCGAATGCGCGCCTAGTGCATCGGTCGCGGCCCGTAGGTACCGCTCCGCACGATCGCCGTCAACCAGGTGCGCCGCGGTCAGCAGCGCCTCGGTGATCGAGGACGCGCCCGACGGCGTCGCCCCGTCCAGCGGATCGGCCGGCCGCAGCATCAACCGCTCGGCATCGTCGGCGGTGTCGAACCAGCGGCCGGGCTGCTGCGGGTCGGCGAAGTGCGCGAGCGCGGTGTCCAGCAGGTCGGTCGCCGCGGTCAGCCAGGCCGCGTCGGCGGTCAGCTGGTACAGCGCGAGCAGCCCGGTGGCCAGCATGGCATGGTCTTCCAGGATCGCGGCGCTCTCGCCGACCACCCCGCCCAGGCTGGCGCGCCGCAACCGGCCGTCGACGATGTGCGAGTGCAGCAGCGCGGTCGCGCAGCGGCGTGCGGCGTCGATGAAATCGGGTTCTCCCAATGCCACGCCGGCCTCGGCCAACGCGGTGATCGCCAGCCCGTTCCAGGATGTGACGACCTTGTTATCGCGCCCGGGCTGAACGCGGTCGCGCCGGGCGGCCAGCAACGCGGCGCGGACGCGGTCGGCGCGGTGCGGATCGTCGGGGTCGGAGGGCAGCTGCAGCACCGAGCTACCATGCTCGAACGTGCCGGGCCCGGTGACCTCGAAAACCTCTGCGGCCCAACGGCCATCGTCGGGCCCGAGCACCTCGGTCAGCTGCTCCGGCGTCCAGACGTACGTCGAGCCTTCGCGACCATCGGCGTCGGCGTCCAACGACGAGATGAACATGCCGCCTTCTAAGTCGGTGCTCAGATCGTCGAGCAAGAACCGAGCCGTCGCGGTGGCCACCCGATGCGCCAGTGGATCTGCCGTACGGCGGGCCCAGTGCGCGTATGCGCGTAGTAGCAGCGCATTGTCGTACAGCATTTTCTCGAAATGCGGTACCACCCAGGCGTTGTCGACGCTGTATCGGGCGAAGCCGCCGCCGAGTTGGTCGTAGATGCCACCGCGCGCCATCGCATTGCCGGTCCGCGATACCGCCTCTAACGCTTCCGCCGACCCGGTGCGCTCGTAATTACGCAGCAGCGCCTCGAGAATCGCCGACGGCGGGAACTTCGGCGCACCACCGAATCCGCCGCGCTCGGTGTCCTGGTCGGCCAGCACCGCCGCGACGGCGTGATCGCACAACGCCGCCACCACCTCCGGTCCGTCGCCGGGTGCCCCGCCGAATCCCCCGGCCATCTGCCGCAATTCGCCGGCGATGGCCTCGGATGCCTCCTCCACCTCGCCGCGACGCTCCCGCCAGGTGGCCGTGACCGCCGAAAGCAGTTGCAGGAAAGCATGTTTCGGGTAGTAGGTGCCGCAGAAGAACGGCCGGCCGTCGGGTGTCAAGAAACACGTCATCGGCCAACCGCCGTGTCCGGTCAGCGCGACCGTGGCGTTCATGTACACCGCGTCGATGTCCGGGCGTTCCTCGCGGTCGACCTTGATGCAGACGAATCGCGCGTTCATCGCCGCGGCGACCTCGTCGTCTTCGAACGATTCGTGAGCCATGACGTGGCACCAGTGGCACGCGGCATACCCGATGGACAGCAGGATCGGCACGTCGCGCGCGGCGGCCTCGGCCAGCGCCTGCGGGTTCCACTGCTGCCAATGCACCGGATTGTCGGCGTGCTGGCGCAGATACGGGCTGGTGGCCAGCCCGAGGGTGTTGGCCGAAGACCCCTCAGCCGGGCTCATCGCCGGGTCCCGGGGCTCGCCCCGATCCGTTTGTCTGGTCCGGGGTTCGGCCGGGTCCCTCGTCGACCGCGTCGGTGCCCTCGTCGGCCGCCTGGTCGGGCTCGGGGTGCTTGGGATCGAAGGATTCCGGCACCTTCTTCAGTTGCTTGTTCATTGACCGCAGCAGGAACAGCGTTGCGATCAACAGCAATACGACGATCACCAGCCCGACCGGGCTGGCCTTACCGAAGTCGGGTCCGGTGACGCGCGGCGAGCCGTCGGCCTGCCAGCCGACCCATGCGGCGGTCTGCACGACGAAGAGGTGATTCACGCGCCGCCCTCGATTCCGGCGAACAGGTCGTCCTCGGGCAGCCGGGCGGGAACGCGTGAGCGCGCCAACTCGAATTCCTCCGTCGGCCACAACCGCTGCTGCCACGCGATGGGTGCGGCGAAGAAGTCGTGATTCGGGTCGATCTGGGTGGCGTGGGCCCGTAACGCATCGTCGCGCTGGCCGAAATACGCCGAGCACTCGACGCGCGTCGTCACCCGCGCGGAGAACGGGTCATGATCGGGATCCCAGTGCTCGAGCCATTTCTTGAACGGGGGCTCTTGACCGTGTTTGACGGCCTCGTCGTGCAGCAGCTGCATCCGGGCCCGCAGGAAGCCGTGGTTGTAGTAGAGCTTGGACACGTTCCAGGGGTCGCCGGCGTCCGGGAAGCGGGCGTAGTCGGCGGCCGCCTCGTAGGCCGCGACCGAAACCTGGTGGCAGCGAATGTGATCGGGATGCGGGTACCCACCGCTCTCGTCGTAGGTGGTCATCACGTGCGGGCGGAATTCTCGGACCACGCGCACCAGCGCCTCGGCCGAGATTTCCAGCGGCACCAGCGCGAAGCAGTCCTCGGGCAACGGCGGCGGCGGGTCGCCGGTGGGCAGGCCGGAGTCGATGAAGCCGAGCCAGGTGTGTTCGACGCCGAGGATCTCGGCCGCCTTGGCCATCTCGTCGCGGCGGATCTCGGCAATGTGCTCCCGCACGTCGGGCAGGTCCATTGCCGGATTGAGGATGTCGCCGCGCTCGCCGCCGGTCAAGGTCACCACCAACACCCGATGGCCTTCGTCGGCGTAGCGGGCAAGGGTGGCCGCGCCCTTGCTGGATTCGTCGTCGGGATGGGCGTGCACCGCCATTAACCGCAGTTCGCTCACATATCCCCTTGTCGGTCTTCTGGTCGCCCGGTCTGAATCTATAATTCCAGTTCCGAGATCGTTGCACGCTGTCGGCCGGTGTCTGACAGCTGAGAGTCCAGGCATACCCAGGCATGACCGATACCCCCACTCCGCGTCCCGAGGCCCGTTACGGCCGTTCGCGCCTGTCGCGCGCTTACCGGCGACGGGTGGCCATCGCGCTTGGTGTGCTGGTCATCGCGGCGGGTGTCCTCATCGCCGTCCTCGGCTACCAACGCCTCGGGACCAGCGACGTCAAGGGGTCGCTGGCCGGCTACCGAGTGATCGATGACCAGACGGCGGCGATAACCATCAGCGTGACGCGATCCGATCCGTCGCGGCCGGTGGACTGCATTGTGCGGGTTCGGTCGAAGGACGGCAGCGAGACCGGCAGGCGAGAACTGCTGGTCCCGGCGTCGCAGGCGGCAACGGTGCAGGTGACGACGACGGTTAAATCCTCACAACCGCCGATGATGGCCGACATCTACGGTTGCGGCACCGAAGTGCCCCCCTACCTGCGTCCGTCGTGACCGCGTCATAAGGCCGAACTGCAAATTATGGAGTCATCAACTGTTTGCGCGGTGGTAACATGGGTAAATGCACGGTTCCAGGAGGGACCGTGTATTGCTGCATTAAAGGCCGTGGGCAGAAGCGGTGCGGCAGCACATCGGGGAGGCCCGGATACTCCCGGCGGCGGGGTTTAACAGGACTTACGTGGTTACGCACACGACAACATGAGGAGCGCGACGAGATGACGGACACTCAGGTGACCTGGCTGACCCAGGAGTCACATGACCGGCTCAAGACTGAGCTCGATCAGCTGATCGCGAATCGTCCGGTCATCGCCGCGGAAATCAACGATCGTCGTGAAGAGGGCGACCTGCGCGAGAACGGCGGCTACCACGCCGCCCGCGAAGAGCAGGGCCAGCAGGAGGCACGCATTCGCCAGCTGCAGGACCTGCTCAACAACGCCAAGGTCGGCGAGGCCCCCAAGCAGTCCGGCGTTGCGCTGCCCGGTTCGGTCGTCAAGGTCTACTACGACGGCGACAAGTCCGACAGCGAGACCTTCCTGATCGGCACCCGCGAGCAGGCCGTCAACGACGGCAAGCTCGAGGTGTACTCACCCAAGTCACCGTTGGGCGAGGCGCTGATCGACGCCAAAGAGGGCGAGACGCGCACCTACACCGTGCCCAACGGCAACACCGTCAAGGTCACGTTGGTCAGCGCGGAGCCCTACCACGAGTAGTCGCCGCGGGCGCTAGCTCTGCTCGAGGGCCTGTTCGAGATCGCCCAAAAGATCGGCCACGTCTTCGATGCCGACCGACAGTCGCACCAGATCGTCGGGCACTTCCAGTTGCGACCCGGCCGTCGACGCGTGCGTCATGGCGCTGGGGTGCTCGATCAGCGACTCGACCCCTCCCAGCGATTCGGCCAGGATGAAAACTTCTGTGCGGGCGCACAGGTCCCGGGCCCCTTGCCGGCCCGCTCGCATGCGCACCGAAACCATCCCGCCGAAGCCGCGCATCTGCCGTGCGGCGACGTCGTGACCGGGATGGCTGGCCAAACCCGGGTACAGCACGGTGCTCACCGCGGGATGACCGGCGAGGAATTGCGCTACGGCCAAGGCGTTTTCGCTGTGCCGCTGCATGCGCAGCACCAAGGTCTTCACGCCGCGCATGCTCAGGTAGGCGTCGAACGGTCCGGGCACCGCACCCGCCCCGTTCTGCAGGAAAGCGAACGCGTCGTCCAACTCCTGGTCGTTGGTGATCAACGCGCCGCCCACCAGATCGGAGTGGCCGCCAACGTATTTCGTGGTCGAGTGCAGCACGACGTCGGCGCCCAAAGTCAGCGGCTGCTGTAGCGCGGGTGAGGCAAAAGTGTTGTCCACCAACACCTTTACCGAGTTTTGCTTGCCCAGTTCGCTCAGCGCCGCGATGTCGGCGATGGACAGCAACGGATTGGTCGGTGTCTCCACCCAGATCAGCCGGGTCCGCGGGGTGATCGCGGCGGCGACGGCGTCCGGATCGGTCAGCGCGACCGGTGTGTAGCTGACGTTCCACTGCGTGAAGACCTTGTCGATCAACCGGAACGTGCCGCCGTACGCGTCGTTCGGAATGACCACGTGATCGCCGGGCCGCAGCATCGCCCGCAGGGCACAGTCGCTGGCGGCCATCCCCGAACTGAACGCCCGCCCGTAGGCACCCTCTTCGATCGCCGCCAGCACGGCCTCCAGCGCGGCCCGCGTCGGGTTGCCGGTGCGCGCGTATTCGAACCCGCCGCGCAGGCCACCGACGCCGTCCTGGGCGAAGGTACTGCTGGCGTAGATCGGGGCGTTGACCGCTCCGGTCGCCGGATCCGGCCGATAGCCGGCGTGGATCGCTTTGGTGGCTAGTCCGGTGAACTCGTGGGGTCCGTTACGGTCGTCGCTCATCGACGATCAGCCTAAACGACTACCCAGCCGCTAACTCGGTTGCCGCTGCGCGTCGTCGGGCAGGCAGACCGTCGTCATGATCTTGTCCGCCAGCGTCTGACGTTTGGAATCCCATAGCGGGAAAAGGAACCCGATGAAGCAGATGATCGCGTCGATGAAGTGCGCGAGGGAACGCACGACGGACATTCCGAAACCGATGGGCTGACCGGTTACCTCGCTGACGACCCTGAACTTCATCACCGACTTGCCGACGCTCGAGCCGGTGGTGCCCTGGCGGTAGCCGTAGTTCCAGATCAGATAGAACAGCCCCACCACCGACGCCAACCATTGCGCGACCATGCCGAGCGTCGAGTTCTGGGTGGCGCAGTACTGGTTGACGGCGTACTGCGTGATGTCGGTGACGCACGAAGTCTGTTGCGTGGCAAGCAGGATTCCGGTGCCGATGCCGTGCACCACCGCGTACGGGAGGATGTCGATGATGAAGGCCAGCAGCCGGGTCAGCCACGGCGTGTAGTCCTGCGTCGGCAGAGTGCGGATCGCCGGCCCCGGTGGTGGCGGCGCGTACCCGCCGGACGGAGGCGGCGGTGGAGGGTAGGAACCGCCGGGCGGCGGGGGCGGTGGCGGCGGTGGATAGGAATCGCCGGCTGGCGCCGAACCAGACAGCGGGATCTCCTGCCCGGCAGCGGGCGGCTCGTGCCCACCGGCCGGTCCGGGTGTCTGCGGTGGTGGCGGGTAAGCGCCGCCGGGCGGCGGTTGATCGGTCACAGGCAACCTTCCACTGCTCGAGCTGGCTGAACATCTAGCTGGACTAGCCGAATCACAGTACCTGAGCGCGAAGCGGCCAAGCGAGGCCTGCGGCACCGGTGAATCGCCGGGTACTAGCGTCGCCCGGTCGATCCGCGGGGCCCGTCAGATAGGAAGCCCAGCAGGTCATAACGGGTGATCACTCCCACCGGTTTGCCCTCCTCGACCACCATCAACGCGTCCCAGTCACGCAACGCCTTGCCGGCCGCGCTGACCACCTCCCCCGCGCCGATCATCCGCAGCGGCGGGCTCATATGCTCCGAGACGGCGTCGGCCAGTTTGGCCCGGCCCTCGAAAACGGCCGACAGCAGCTCGCGTTCGGAGACGCTGCCTGCGACCTCGCCGGCCATCACCGGTGGCTCGGCGCCGACCACCGGCATCTGGGACACCCCATACTCGCGCAGGATGCCGATGGCGTCGCGCACCGTCTCGGACGGGTGGGTGTGCACCAGGTCGGGCAGCTCGCCCGACTTGCGGCGCAGCACGTCGCCGACCGTGGCCTGCTCGGTCGACCCGTCGAGCCGACTGCGCAGGAACCCATATGACGACATCCAGGCGTCGTTGAAGATCTTGGCCATGTAGCCGCGCCCGCCGTCGGGTAGCAGCACGACGATCACCGCGTCGGGGCCGGCTTCCTCGGCGACCTTCAGCGCCGCGACCACCGCCATCCCACACGACCCGCCGACAAGCATCGCCTCCTCCCGGGCCAGGCGCCTGGTCATGTTGAAGGAGTCGGAGTCCGAAACCGCGATGATCTCGTCGGGCACTGTTGGGTCATAAGCCTTGGGCCAGAAGTCTTCTCCGACGCCCTCGACCAGATAGGGCCGGCCGCTTCCGCCGGAGTACACCGACCCCTCCGGGTCGGCGCCGATGACGCGCACGGGTCCTTCTGGCCGGCCGTTGGAGACCTCTTTGAGGAAGCGGCCCGCGCCGGTGATCGTTCCGCCGGTGCCGATGCCGGCGACGAAGTGGGTGACCTTCCCGTCGGTGTCGGCCCAGATCTCGGGTCCGGTCGTCGCGAAGTGGCTCGCCGGACCTTCGGGGTTGGCGTACTGATCCGGTTTCCAGGCGCCGTCGATCTCCGCGGTCAGCCGGTCGGAGACGCTGTAGTAGCTGTCCGGGTGCTCGGGCGGCACCGCGGTCGGGCAGACGACCACCTCGGCGCCGTAGGCGAGCAGGACGTTGCGCTTGTCCTCGCCGACCTTGTCGGGGCAGACGAAGACGCACCGGTACCCACGCTGCTGAGCCACCAAGGCGAGGCCGACGCCGGTGTTACCGGACGTGGGTTCGACGATGGTGCCGCCCGGCTTGAGGAGCCCGGCGGCTTCGGCGGCGTCGATCATCCGCACCGCGATCCGGTCTTTGGAGCTGCCACCGGGATTGAGGTATTCGACCTTGGCCGCCACGATGCCGGCGCCGTCGGGGACAACGGAATTCAGCCGAACCAGCGGCGTGCCGCCAATCAGCTCACTGAGGTGGTTCGCGATCCGCATGCGCTCATCGTCTCAGGCAGCCCCGGACGGTGCACACCCGCTGTGGCAAGTGCGCTACTCGGTGGCCTCACGGATGTAGTCGCCGATCTGGCGCAGCGAACGCATCGCCTCGGGCACCATCGGCGCGGCCAACTGGAAGTCGTGAATCTGACCGGGCCATACCCGCACCTCGGCCGGCACCCCGACCGCCGCCAGTCGGCTCGCGGCCAGCCGCGCGTCGTGCAGCAGCACCTCCGAGCCCGACACGTGGATCAGCGTCCGCGGCAGGCCCGGCTTGATGTGCTCCAACGGCTCGAAGACCTCTTCGGGCTTTCCGTCGACGATGTGTTTGGCGGCCGCGCCGGCAACCAATACGCCGAGAGCGTCGAAAGCCTTCGCGGAGAACATGGCATCGCTCTCGATGTTGGCGTGCGCCTGCTTGTCTTCCTTTGCCAGTTGCAGCAGTGGCGAGATCGCCACCAGGGCAGCCGGTTCTTCGCTTTCCTCCAGCAACCGCTCCGCCAGCGCGAGCGCGAGATAACCGCCGGCGGAGTCGCCGGCCAGCACGATCTGATCGGACTCATATCCCCGCGCGCGCAGCCATTGGTAGGCGTCGTGGCAGTCCTCGAGGGCCATGCCGATCGAGTGCTTGGGCAGCAACCGGTAGTTCACTACCAATATCGGTGTGTCGGCGAACTTCGACAGCGCCTCCACCAGTCGGCCGTGCGAGTTCGCGCCGCAGGTCAAGAATGCGCCGCCGTGCAGGTAGACGACGATGCGGCGGGTGCCGTCTGCCGGCAGCACACCGGGAGCGCGGACCAGCTGGGCCGAGGCATGTGGCAGCTTCACGGTTTCGCGGACGGTGGCCGACGGGGGGATCAATGCCCGGGCCGCGAGGTCGATGAACCCCCAGGGCCACGGGAAGTTGGGCACGTGACTGCCGACGTTCAGAACCGGCCGGACCGTCAGCCGCGACGTCAGAGTGGCCAGACGTGCGGCCACGCTCGGCCCGGATTCGAGGACCTCGACCGGTGCGCCGTCGCTGATCGCAAATCTGCGTGCTCCGGCTCTACGTGCTTTGAGAGCCTCATGTGGGCGAACGGCGTTCCGGGGAGACCCGGACACCTTGCTGGGTGCGGTCATACTCAACAACCCCCTACGTCTTTGTAGTGCGGTACAGCATGTGACGAGGCAGCCAAGCGTCTAGTTCAACCGTTTGCCGTGGCGTTTAATCACCTCTTAAGTTTTAGCTTGGCAGACGTTACTTAGTGCAACATTTGAAGAGTCTGATTTGATACCACATTTGGCTCGCACCGTGATCACTTTGTTTATGAGCTGCCTTTGCAAACACCGAAGCGGATCTAAACTGATTGCGTGACCATCCGCGTGCCGCGTCGTCCTACGGCGATCGCCTTGGCCACAGCGGGTGCGCTCGCCTCGACGGGTACGGCCTATCTGGGGGCGCGCAACCTGCTGGTGGGCCAGGCGACGCACGCGCGCACCGTCATCCCGAAAGCATGGGACATCCCGCCCCGCGCCGATGGTGTCTACACCCCCGGCGGCGGCCCGGTGGAACGCTGGCGCCGCGGGATGCCGGCGGACCTGCACCTGATGATCTTCGGGGACTCGACAGCCACCGGTTACGGCTGCATCAGCGCCGAGGAGGTGCCGGGCGTGTTGATCGCGCGCGGCCTGGCGGAGCGGACCGGCAAGCGAATCCGCTTGAGCACCAAGGCCATCGTCGGCGCGACCTCGAAGGGCGTCAGTGGGCAGGTCGACGCGATGTTCGTGGCCGGTCCCCCACCTGATGCGGCCGTGATGATGCTCGGCGCCAACGACATCACGGCGCTCAATGGCATCAGCCAGTCCGCGCGCCGCCTGGGCCTCGCGGTGCGCAAACTGCGCGCTCGCGGCGCGGTGGTGATCGTCGGCACCTGCCCCGACCTGGGCGTCATCAGCGCCATCCCGCAGCCGTTGCGCTCGCTGGCCCACTCGCGTACCTCGCAACTCGCACGCGCCCAGACCGCGGCCGTGCGATCGGCGGGCGGCGTGCCGGTGCCGTTGGCCCAGCTGCTGGCGCCCGAGTTCCGCACCCGCCGCGAGCTGATGTTCTCCCCGGACGGCTTCCACCCGTCGTCGGTCACATACGCCCTGGCGGCCGACGCCCTGCTTCTCGCGCTGTGCGACAAGCTGGGCGAGAAGGACAGCGAAAAGGTCGGCGAAAAGGACGGTGAGAAGGTCGGCGACCCGGCGTTCGACGAAGCCGAGCCGTCGGCCGCGCCCGTGCTCGGTCAGCAGCACTCGCAGATCAGTGTGATGTCGCGGCTGTGGCGGCGCCCGGTGCCGGGACCTGCCCCGTCTTCGTACCCCCAGGTTGGCAGCGACTAGATTTGTTCTCGCCCACCGGGGTGGACGTACCACTCGGTCATGCAGCGAGCCCGCCATCTGCAGGGGTCGCAAGGAAGGGAAAACGTCATGCCTGAAGCCGTCATTGTCTCCGCTGCTCGCTCGCCCATCGGCCGCGCGATGAAGGGATCGCTGGTCTCGATGCGACCCGACGATCTGGCCGCCCAGATGGTGCGCGCCGCGCTCGACAAGGTGCCCGCGCTGAACCCCCATCAAATCGACGATCTCATCCTGGGCTGCGGCCTGCCCGGTGGTGAGTCGGGGTTCAACATGGCCCGCGTCGTCGCCGTCGAACTCGGGTTCGACTTCCTGCCCGGCACCACGGTGAACCGCTACTGCTCATCCTCGCTGCAGACAACCCGGATGGCCTTCCACGCCATCAAGGCGGGTGAGGGTGACGCGTTCATCTCCGCGGGTGTGGAGACGGTGTCCCGGTTCGCCAAGGGCAACTCCGACTCGTGGCCCGACACCAAGAACCCGCGGTTCGGGGAGGCCCAGCAGCGTTCCGAGGCCGCGGCCGCGGGCGCCGACGAGTGGCACGACCCCCGCGCCGACGGGAACCTGCCCGACGTCTACATCGCCATGGGCCAGACCGCCGAGAACGTCGCCATCCTGACCGGCATCAGCCGCGAGGACCAGGACCACTGGGGTGTGCGGAGCCAGAACCGCGCCGAGGACGCGATCAAGAGCGGATTCTTCGAGCGCGAGATCTCCCCGGTGACCCTCGACGACGGCAGCACGGTGAGCACCGATGACGGCCCCCGGCCGGGGACCACCTACGAGAAGGTCAGCGAACTCAAGCCGGTGTTCCGGCCCAACGGCACGATCACCGCGGGCAATGCCTGCCCGCTCAACGACGGTGCCGCCGCGCTGGTGATCACCAGCGATACGAAGGCCAAGGAACTGGGCCTGACGCCGCTCGCGCGCATCGTGTCCACCGGGGTCAGCGGCCTGTCACCGGAGATCATGGGCCTGGGCCCGATCGAGGCGTCCAAGAAGGCGCTGGCGCGGGCCGGCATGTCGATCAACGACATCGACCTGTACGAGATCAACGAGGCCTTCGCGGTCCAGGTGCTGGGTTCGGCGCGCGAGCTGGGCATGGACGAGGACAAACTGAACGTCTCCGGAGGGGCGATCGCGCTGGGACACCCGTTCGGCATGACCGGCGCGCGCATCGCCACCACGCTGATCAACAACCTGCAGACACAGGACAAGACGTTTGGTCTGGAGACCATGTGTGTCGGCGGCGGGCAGGGCATGGCGATGGTGCTCGAGCGGCTGAGCTGAGTCCCAGCCGCTCGGTCGTCGTGATCGACGCCGTCCACCGACGAAAAAACCGGCACGCCAATCGGCGTGCCGGTTTTTCCTTTTCCTTCAGAGCTAGTCGTTCTGCAGATAACTGAGCAGACGCAGGATCTCGAGGTACAGCCAGACCAGCGTCACGGTCAGGCCCAGGGCGATGCCCCATGCCGCCTTGTCCGGCGCTCCGGCGCGGACCATCTGGTCGGCCGCGTCGAAGTCGATCAGGAAGCTGAACGCCGCGATGCCGATGCACACCAGCGAGAAGATGATCGCGATCGTTCCGCCGCTGCGTAGGCCCAGTCCGGTGCCGCCGTTGACGTGGAACATCGCCAGCACGAAGTTGCCGAGCATCAGGGCCAGCACGCCGAACATCGCGGCGACCAACATGCGGGTGAACTTGGGCGTCACCCGGATGGCCCCGGTCTTGTAGACGACGAGCATGCCGAAGAACACGCCGAAGGTGCCCAGGACCGCCTCACCGATCAGCGCGCCCGCGTTGGCCGACGACACCTGGAAGTTGGCGAAGACGAAGGAGATGGCGCCCAGCACCAGACCCTCGAGAACGGCGTAGCTCAGCACGATCCCGGGGTTGTCCTGCTTGCGGCCGAACGTGGCGATCAGCACCAGGACCAGGCCGCCCAACCCGCCGACCAAGGCCAGCGGCATGGCCAGCGCGGTATCGCGGGCCACCAGGAAGTAGGAAACCACGGCGGAAACCGCCAGCACGGCCAGCGTGATGCCGGTCTTGGTGACGACGTCGTCGATGGTCAGCGGACGCGAAGCCCTGGCCTCCTGGTACGGAGCCTGGTACGGAGCCGCATAGGGATCGGCTTGATAGGCCTGCATCGGGGGCGCGCCAGTGCCGAATTGCGCATATCCGCCCCTCTGCTTAGGCAGCGAACGAAATACCGGGTTGCTTGTCTCCCGCACCGTCGGATCCTCTCTTAAGACTTATGGCTTCGAGCTGTGCGAACATCAACTCAACGATCAGCATGCCGCCCAGGTTCCCAGCCGACCTGGACATTCCCTGAATTTTCCGGCTTCTTCTATGTCGTCGCGTTAAAGATAACCCTTACCCGCGGGCATCGCGCCGGTCGTGACGATCTAGATTTCTCCCCGAGACTTCAATCGACGACGGGAGACAGGGGCGTGACCGACGAATCCGATGAGGTTCTAACCCGGGTCGAAGGACGCATCGGCTTGATCACACTCAACCGCCCCAAGGCGATCAATTCCCTGAATCAGCAGATGGTGGACGCTCTGCGCGCCATCCTTGCCCGCTGGGAAGACGACGACGCGGTACGCGCCGTGGTGTTATCGGGTGCCGGCGAACGCGGGTTATGCGCCGGCGGTGACGTGGTCGCCGTCTATGACAGCGCCCGCAAAGACGGGGTCGAGGTGCGGCGGTTCTGGCGCGACGAGTACCTGCTCAACGCTCAGATCGGCCGGTTCACCAAACCGTATGTGTCCTTGATGGACGGCATCGTGATGGGCGGCGGCATCGGCGTCAGTGCGCACGCGAGCACCCGGGTGGTCACCGAAACCTCCAAGATCGCGATGCCCGAGGTCGGCATCGGATTGATCCCCGACGTCGGCGGCGCATTTCTGCTGTCCCGGGCACCGGGCGCGCTCGGCCTGCACGCCGCCCTGACCGGCGCGCCGTTCTCCGGGGCGGACGCCATCGCCATGGGCTTCGCCGACCACTTCGTTCCGCGCAGCGAACTCGAGGCGCTCACGGCCGCAATCGTTTCCGACGGAGTCGAGGCCGCGATCGCCCGGTATGCGGTCGAGCCTCCGGCGAGTGAGCTTGTCGCACAGCGTGATTGGATCGATGCCTGCTACGCCGGTGACACTGTGGCCGATATCCTCGCCGCGCTTCGCCAACACGGAGGTCCGGCCCAGGACGCCGCCGACCTGATCGCCAGTCGCTCCCCGATCGCGGCGTCGGTCGCGTTGCAGGCGGTGCGCCGCGCCGCCGAGCTGGAAAAGCTGGAAGACGTTCTGGTCCAGGACTACCGGGTGTCGAGCGCAGCGGCCCGCTCACACGACCTCGTGGAGGGCATCCGCGCGCAGATCATCGACAAAGATCGCAATCCGAAGTGGTCGCCGGAGACGCTGGCCGACGTCAGCGCGGCCGACGTCGACGCGTACTTCGCGCCGGTCGACGACGACCTGAGTTTCTAGAGAGGCGAATCCGTGACGGACACATACGAAACCATCCTGGTCGAGCGCGAGGAGCGCGTCGGCATCATCACGCTGAACCGGCCGAAGGCACTCAATGCGCTGAACACCCAGGTGATGACTGAAGTCACCAGTGCGGCAGCCGAATTCGACAATGATCCCGGGATCGGCGCGATCATCATCACCGGTTCGGCCAAGGCGTTCGCCGCCGGCGCCGACATCAAGGAGATGGCCGGCCTGAGCTTCTCCGACGCGTTCGATGCCGACTTCTTCGCCCCCTGGGCCAAACTCGCCGCAGTCCGCACCCCGACGATCGCGGCAGTCGCCGGGCACGCGCTGGGCGGCGGTTGCGAGCTGGCCATGATGTGCGATGTGCTGATCGCCGCCGACACAGCCAAATTCGGTCAGCCCGAGATCAAACTCGGTGTGCTGCCCGGCATGGGCGGCTCCCAGCGGCTGACCCGTGCCATCGGCAAGGCCAAGGCCATGGACCTCATCCTGACGGGACGCACCATCGACGCCGCCGAAGCCGAACGCAGCGGGCTGGTTTCGCGCGTGGTGCCCGCCGACGACTTGCTGACCGAAGCGAAGGCCGTCGCGACCACCATCTCGCAGATGTCGCGCTCGGCCGCCAGGATGGCCAAGGAAGCCGTCGACCGCGCTTTCGAATCCACTCTGGCCGAAGGACTTCTCTACGAGCGCAGGCTGTTCCACTCGACCTTCGCCACCGAGGACCAGACCGAGGGAATGGCGGCGTTCGTCGAGAAGCGTCCACCCAACTTCACCCACCGCTAGGACGCTTCCATGAGCGAATCGGGCTCCACCACGAATACCGGCGCCGCGCAGAAGCCGGCAGCCGTCACCGGGGAGCCCGCGGGACTCGACGGTCGCCCGGAAGTCGAAGCCCCCACCCAGCGGCCCGCCAAGAGGCCTTGGTGGGTAAGGCATTACACGTTCATCGGTACCACGGTCGGGCTGATCTTCATCTGGTTTTCCTTGACGCCGTCGCTGCTGCCGCGGGGAGCGCTGTTCCAGGGGCTGGTCAGCGGCTGCTCCGGAGCCATCGGTTACGGGCTGGGCGTCTTCGCCGTCTGGCTGGTGCGCTTCCTGCGCGAGAAGGAGTCCAGCCCGCCACCGCCGCGCTGGGCGTGGAAGGTGCTCATCCCGCTCGCCGTAGTCGGCCAGACGCTGATGGCGATCTGGTTCCACGTCTGGCAGGACGACGTGCGCGACCTGATGGGGGTCGAACACCTGCAGTGGTACGACTACCCGGTCGCGGCGGGATTGTCGGTGGTGGTGCTGTTCACCCTGGTCGAGATAGGGCAATTCATCCGCTGGCTGGTCAGCTTCCTGGTCGGCCAGGTGGACAAGTTCGTGCCGTTTCGCCTCTCGGCAACCATCGTCGTCGTCTCGCTCCTGGTCCTGACCATCGCCCTGCTCAACGGCGTAGTGCTCAAGTTCGCCATGCGCACAATGAACAACACCTTCGCCACGGCCAACGACGAGATGAATCCCGACACCGCGCCCCCGAAAACCCCGCTGCGATCGGGAGGCCCGCAGTCCCTGGTGTCGTGGGAGTCGCTGGGCCGCGAGGGCCGCGTCTTCGTCGAGGGCGGTCCAAAACTCGACCAGCTCACCACATTCAACGGAGCGCCGGCGACCGAACCGATTCGCGCCTACGCGGGCCTGGATTCCACCAAGGACGGCATCACGGCGACCGCGGAGTTGGCTGCCGCAGAGTTGCAGCGCACGGGCGGATTACAGCGTGCCGTCGTCGCGGTGGGAACCACCACCGGCACCGGCTGGATCAACGAGGCGGAAGCCTCGGCGCTGGAGTACCTGTACAACGGCAACACGGCGATCGTGAGCATGCAGTATTCGTACTTGCCGAGCTGGCTGTCGTTCCTGGTGGACAAGGAGAACGCCCGGCACGCCGGTCAGGCGCTCTTCGAGGCCGTCGACAAGCTGATCCGGCAGATGCCCGAGGCCCAACGCCCCAAGCTCGTCGTGTTCGGCGAAAGCCTGGGGTCGTTCGGCGGCGAGGCGCCGTTCATGAGCCTGAACAACGTGCTGGCGCGCACTGACGGCGCCCTGTTCAGCGGGCCCACGTTCAACAACACGATCTGGACCGATCTGACGTCCACCCGTGACGCCGGGTCGCCGGAATGGTTGCCGATCTACCAAGACGGCAGAGCCGTCCGCTTCGTCGCTCGCCCGAGCGACCTGGCGCGTCCGCCCAGCCCGTGGGACCACCCGCGGGTGGTGTATCTCCAGCACGCGTCCGACCCGATCGCGTGGTGGACGCCGGACCTGTTGTTCAGCAAGCCCGACTGGCTGAAAGAGCCGCGTGGCTATGACGTGTTGCCGCAGACACGCTGGATCCCGGTCGTCACGTTCCTGCAGGTCTCGGCCGACATGGCGGTGGCGCTGGATGTGCCCGACGGGCACGGCCATCGTTACGTGGCCAATGTCGCCGACGGCTGGGCGGCCGTGCTGCCACCGCCAGGGTGGACGCAGGAGAAGACGGACAGATTGCGGCCGCTGCTGCAGGCGAACGGCTAGCTAGATCCAGCGGCGGCCCGGCGTACCGGCGTTCGCCAACCCTTCCGGGCTTGCAGTGTTCGAACCGCCGTTGAGCTGATCCAGCACCCCCGCGCCCGCGAGCGCGTGGTAGCCCCCGATGACGTCGGTGGAACGGTGCAGGCCGATGTCCAGCAGCGCGGCCGCCGCCAGACTGGACGTGTAGCCCTCCGAGCACACGATCACCCATTCGACGTCGTCGCCGACGGCCTCGGGCAGCTTGGCGTCGCTCGTCGGGTCGCAACGCCATTCCAGAACGTTGCGTTCGATCACCACCGCGCCGGGTATCTCGCCCTCGCGGAAACGCTGGGCCTGCGGCCGGATGTCGACGAGCACCGCCCCGCGCCGCAGCGCGGCGGGCACTTCGGTCGGGGGGAGGCGGCGAAACCGGCGCCGGGCTGATCGCAGAACTACGTCGATGCGGCTCATCAGGGTCCTTCCGGTTGGTCGGTCAGTTCGGTGCGCTGGCGGCGCAACGTCTTGCGGTCGGTGATCTCGTAGTACGACATCGCGGTCAGAGGCGGCGAGTAGGCATGCACGCTCAGGGTCGGCTGCACCGGTGCGGCCGCCGTAATCGGCGGCGGAAAGCCTTGCCCGGCAACGGAATCCGCAGCCGGCTCGGGGACAAGCCGCGGTGCCCACACCACGTCATGCACCCAGCCCAGCGGGAACCCGGCCTGGTCGCCCGCATCGAGGCGCCGGCGCCGCAAACCTATTCCATCCCAACGGAATTCGGTAAGCGACCCGGAGAGCACCGTCAACGCGCCCAACGAGCCGCCATGGTCGTGCAATTCGGTGGCGCGACCCGGAACCCAGCTGATCAGCCAGACGTCCAGTTCGTCGTCGCCGTGGATGCGGGTGAACCAGCGTTCGGCCGCCGGCACCCCGCCCTCGGGCAGCAGGTGGTCGCAGCGTCCGCTGAGCACGTCATCGGCGGCCTGATCGGTGGCGTACAAAAGGTCCGGCACCCGCAGTCGGGTCGGTCCTGCCGACGGGGCCGCGACGGTTCGCGGGCGCAACACAGCCGGGGTGGCGAGGGGTAGAGACATGGCTAGAGCTCCAGGGAAAACGGATGGGACAAGCGGCGGCGTATTACGCCCGACAACACTCGTTAAATCCGTAGGGCTCGATCACGGCAGCCAGTGTTGCATAGATTGGCACCGTGCGTTGGTGCGGTGAGCGGTCTCGACGGTGGGATGCGGTTGTGGTGACGGCCGGTTTGTTGGCGGTCGCGGGGTGCTCACACGGCGCCCACAGTCCCCCCAATGCCAACCCCGCCGGCGGCAACCCCGCGCCCTCGTCCGCCCGGCCGTCGGGCATCCCCAGCGGCCCCACGTCGGCGCCTCCGGGCTCCGTCGGGCTGTCCCCCGCCGGTGTGACGACCAGGGTCGACATCCCCGCGGACTCGACCGAGTCGGAGTACTACCAGGCCTGTCACGCCGCAAAAGAGTGGATGGACGCCCAGCCCAAGACCGGTGCTTCGCTGTTCGAGCCCTATCTGGCGATGGTTCAGGCGTCGCCGTCGGGCACCGCGGGCAGCTGGAACGCCCCGTGGTCGAAGCTGACATTGGCGCGTCAGTCGGCGGTGATCGTCGCCGCGCATGCGGCCGCCAATGACGAATGCGGGTAGCGGCGGGACTTCGGCGGCGGCGCAATTGGGATCATGGGTGGAAAAAGTGTCGCCCAAGCAGTTTGACGGTCCGCTCGGCGCGGAAAATGAAAACATGCCCGGCGAATCTGGCGCAGCGGCGACACGTCGATCGGCACCGACCCGGGTGGCACTGGCACTCGGCAGCGGCGGCGCCCGCGGCTACGCGCACATCGGGGTGATCGAGGCGCTGCGGTCGCGCGGCTACGAGGTCGTCGGCATCGCCGGCTCATCGATGGGCGCGGTCGTCGGTGGCCTGGAGGCGGCAGGGCGCCTCGGCGAATTCGCCGACTGGGCCAAGTCGCTGACGCAGCGGACCATTCTGCGGCTGCTGGACCCGTCCATCAGCGCGGCCGGCGTGATGCGGGCCGGGAAGATCCTGGACGCGGTGCGCGACATCCTCGGCCCGGTCGCAATCGAGCAACTGCCCATCCCCTACACCGCGGTGGCGACCGACCTACTGGCCGGGAAGTCGGTGTGGTTTCAGCGCGGCCCCCTCGACGAGGCAATCCGCGCGTCCATCGCGATTCCCGGCGTGATCGCCCCGCACGAAGTCGACGGGCGCCTGCTCGCCGACGGCGGCATCCTGGATCCGCTACCGATGGCCCCACTGTCGGCGGTCAACGCCGACCTGACCATCGCGGTCAGCCTGTCCGGCAGCGAGGCGATCACGAGCCGCGAGGCCGAACCCGGCGCCACCGTGGAGTGGTTGAACCGGATGATGCGCAGCACCACCGCGCTGCTCGATCGCCCGACCGCGCGAGCGGTGCTGGGCAGGTTCGGCGTCCCGGCCCCCGATACCGAGAACTGGCCCGACGATCCGGATGCCGGCGAACCCGCGGCCGTCGACGACGACGCCGTCGAGTTGGCCCAATTCACAACCGAAGTCGCAACCGAAGTTCCGAAACTGGGCAGCTTCGAGGTGATGAACCGGACCATCGACATCGCCCAGTCCGCGCTGGCGCGGCACACGCTCGCGGTCTACCCGCCTGACCTGCTGATCGAGGTGCCGCGCTCGACGTGCCGGGCCCTGGAGTTCCACCGGGCGGTGGAGGTGATCGCCGCCGGCCGGGACCTGGCCAACGATGCCCTGGATGCTTTGGAAGCAAACATCGATCAGCTCACGCCACCGGCGATCGAGGACTGAGGCGCTCAAAACGACTGTGCGCCGGGCGCGTTCAAACGTCCAGGAATCTTGCGATGGCCTCGGCCTCGCGACGGCCCTGCTCGCGCCCGGCCTTGGCCGAACCGATCCGGCACGCCGGATCCAATGCGTTGGGGCCGAAGGCGTTTAACGAGTCGTCGTCGGCGAAAACCCCGAACGCCGCGCCGGGGAACGAGGATATCTCCGCGACCGGGGCGTCCCCGAACGGGGACGGCACGTCGATGCCCGAGGGCACCAGCACCACCGCCGCGTCGCAGTCGACGGCCACACTCAGGTTGACCGAGCTGGCCACCCCGCCGTCCATGTAGTGCCGCCCCGCGATGGCCACCGGGGGCCAGGCACCCGGGACAGCGCAGCTGGCCGCCACCGCATCGACGAGGTCGACGTTCGACCGCCGATCGAAAACGATCAATTCGCCGGTGTCGACGTCAATTGCGGTGAGGCGCAAGGCTCGATCGGGCCACTCGTGTGACGGCAGGCGCTGCGCGATCACCTGACGGCGCACCGGCGCGGGAACGGTTGTGGTTGCCAGCGCGACGGCACCGATCCGCTGCATCTGTTGTCGGGTCTTGCTCGCCGACCCCTCATACGGCTCGTCAGGAGGCTCGCTCAAGGCCGCCAGGAAAAGCTCGGTGATGGATTCGACGTCGACGCCGGAGTCGATCTCGGCCGATGCCTCGGCGACCTGCCGGTCGAACAGCTCGTCCAGCGTTGCGCCGCTGCCGATCTGCGCGGCGACCGCCGAACCGGCCGAGGTGCCCACCAGCACATCGGAATCCAGCAACAGCCGCGCCGCCTCGGGCGACTCGTCGGCGATGCCCCGCAGAACGCCTGTCTCCCAGGCGATTCCCGCTATACCCCCGCCGGCCAATACGAGCGCTCGTCTGGTTGTCACGACAGCCGCCGGGTGGTCGGCAGGGCGTGCTGTGATTCCTCCACCGGCGAGCTGAGTTCTTCTCGACGCAACAGATGCCGGGGCGGATCGGGCAGCACCAGGCGTCGGCTGATCTGCAACTCGGCGTCGACGTGCACGAGTTCACCCGGATCCAGTAGACACCAGCGGGGGTCGTCGTCCATCGGCTCGGTGGCGAACACCACCGACTTCCGCGCGCACAGCTGCTCTGACTGCGCGTGAATTCGCTTGGTGCGTAAGTCGAATTCGGAATCGCCCGCGACGTTGTCGCCGGTCCGGTCCAGCAGGTAGAGCTGATGGGTCTCCGGGTAGCGCAGCGCCCACATGTCGGTGGCCGTGCACAGCAGCACGTTGACCGCGTAGATCGGTATGTTCGCCGCAAGCCATTGCATGGCGTCGACGAGGCCGGCGGACACGTCGCCGTCCCGGGCGCGGACCGAGGCGGTGATCAAGGCGAACACCCGCTCCGAATCGGTCTGCCCCAGGACCAGGTGGTCGGCCCCGACCTCGCGTAGCCGAGCGTCGAGGATGTCCAGCCCCTCGAGCACGCCGTTGTGCGCGAAGATTCGGCCGTCCTGCAGAAACGGGTGAGTGTTGAGGACGCCGAGCGAGCCGGTGGTCGCGTAGCGGATGTGGGCGATGAACGTCGTTCCGGACAACTGGTGCGCGTCCGTGGCGAACTCGGCGTCCTGCCACGCCGCGATCGGCTCCTTGTGCAGCTCCGGTCGGCCGTGTGTGTCGAAGACACCGATGCCGGTTCCGTCCGGGTTTCTTCTGCTCTGTTCGGACAGGCTGTCCGGTGCGTCCACTAGCCAAAACGTCGCGGTGCAGACGTGCGTACCGGTGTGCAGCCCGAAGAGTCGACACATGGGTCAGACGCTACCGAAGTCAGCCGGTCAGCATCGCCTCGAGGTCGGCCAACACATGACGGGCATATCCCTTCCACAGCCTGGCGAACAGCGGCAGAACCCACGACGCCGGCCGCGATTTGGGATGGATGTCCCACCGCCAGGTGATCTCGGTTCCGCCGGCTGCCGGAGTGAAAAACCACTTGCCCAGCACATGGTCCACCAGCAGCGCCAGCGGGCCCGTGATCTTCGTAAGCCGGTAGCCGAACGACCGGGGTGGGTCGACGCTGGTGAGCTCCTCGCGCATGCTTGCCCCGCCGGCCAGCAGCACGGTGCGGGTCTGTCCAGGGGCGTCCCAGCCACCCGTTTGGTCGCGCACCTGTTTAACGGGCGGAAAGATTCCGCGCCGGCGACTGAAAACCGCTGGGAGCGGGGCCGGCAGCGTGCGGCCGAAGGCGTCCTCGGCACCGACGGCAACGACTCGGGACTCGGCCACGATGATCGAATGTCCCATTGGTGTAACGGCTTTCAGCGCGCCAACCGGGGCGCTGCTCGGCCGGTGATGGGCGGCAGATCAAAGAAACTTTGAATGCCCGCAGGCGCGGCGCAGGTCGCCGGGATCGCATTCACGCAATGTGCCGCCGTCGCAACGATCCCGGGGTTGCTCTTCAACCCCTCCTCCACGCTTTCCGGCTGCCAGCCCTTCACCGTCACGAAGGTGTCGGGGTTTCCACGCACTTCGAACTCGTAACGCTCCCCCTCGGGCTCGAACGACCAGGGCGGGTCCAGGTTTTCGGATCCCATCAGCCAATTCACCGTGATGCGGACCACCACCGTATCGCCCACCATCGCCTCCCAATGGAAGCGGCGGCCGGCGACCTGCCCGGGTTCGATAACCCCGATGGGCGAGTCGATCGGCGCGGTCGCGACGGCCACCTCCTGCGAGGAGCGGATCTGCGGATCGGCGGCGAATCCCAACCGGTCGACGCAGAGGCGGACGGACTGGAAGAACCCGCCGTCGAGCAGCTTTTGCATCGGCCCGGTCAGCGCTTTGTCCGGCGTGCCGCCGAAGCCCATCACATAGCGCAGCACGTCGGGCGCACCGTAGGTGCGAAGATCCGAAAACTCTTCGGCACGAACGAAAGTCACAGCGGTCGACATCACCGAGAGCAACAGCGGGAACAGCTCGGTCGCCGCCCCCGGGCCGATTCCCGCACCGTGCAGCGTGACGTTGCCGGCCTGCGCGGCGACTTCCAGCGGGGCGCCCTCTTTTTCATTCGGATAGAACCAGCCCAACGGGGTGACGACGTTCTTGCCGGACTGCAGCAGTGCTGCGACTTCCTCGACACTGGGCAGCAACGGCGCGTAGATCACCGCGTCGGCATCCAGCTCGAGCACCTCGTCGAGGCTGTTGGTCGCGAACACGCCGAGCGGCGAACCGCCGATGATCTCGCCGACGTCCTTGCCGTTCTTGGTATCCGAGTGCACCCAGCAGCCGACCAATTCGAGTTCGGGATGTTCCAGCACACCCTTGATGGCCGCGACGCCGACCGACCCGGTCGCCCACTGAATGACCCGCAGGCCCACGATCGCCTCACCTTCCCCGCGGCAGTGCGCGGTCTTCAGTCGCGCGCCTCGATCACTTCATAGCCGTCCTCGGCGTACCGCGCCCGCATCGCCTTCTTGTCGTACTTGCCGACACTGGTGCGCGGTACCTCGTCGACGAACGTCCACCGCTCGGGCAGCCACCACCGAACGACCTTGTCCGCGAGGAAGTTTCGCAGCTTCGCGGCATCCACCGACGAGCCCGACTTGGCCACGACGACCGCGAGCGGACGTTCCTGCCAGCGCTCGTCGGGAACCCCGACAACTGCGGCCTCAACCACGTCCGGGTGCCCGATCAACTGGTTCTCCAGCTCCACCGAGGAGATCCATTCCCCACCGGACTTGATGACGTCCTTGGACCGGTCGGTCAGGGTGATGAAGCTGCGTTCGTCGAGACGGCCGACGTCGCCGGTGCGCAACCAGCCGGAGTCGAATTTCGACTCGTCGCGTCCCTTGTAGTAGGAGCCGGTGATCCACGCGCCGCGGACTTCCACCTCACCCACGGTCTTGCCGTCGTTGGGCAGCACCTCGCCGTCGTCGTTGACGACGCGCAGCTCCACGCCGCAAATCGGCTGACCCGCGGTGCCGCGGAACGCCCAGTGCTGTTCGGACGGGGTGTCCGGCGGCGGCCATGCCGTGGTGGCCATCGGCGACGTTTCCGTCATGCCCCACAATTGCCGGATCAACACATCGTGTTTCTCCTGGAAGGTGCGCATCAGCGACACGGGAACGGCCGAGCCGCCGCAGGCCACCAGACGCAGCGACGACAAGTCGTGGTCCGGGTCCTCCTCCAGCCGATGCCGCAGATCGTTCCAGATGGTGGGGACGGCACCGGCGATCGTGGGCCGCAACTTCTCGATCATGTCGATCAGCGACCGGGCGTCGAGATGGCAGTCGGGCAGCACGATGTCGGCACCGCCCATCAGTGCCGCGTACGGCAGCCCCCAAGCGTTGGCGTGGAACATCGGCACGACCGGCAGGACGACGTCGCTGGACCCCACCCCGATACCGTTGGTGGTGCACGCCGCCATGCTGTGCAGGAAGCTCGAACGGTGGCTATAGACAACGCCTTTGGGGTTGCCTGTGGTGCCGCTCGTGTAGCACATTGCGGCCGCCGAGGTTTCGTCGATCCGCGGCCAGTCGAACTCGGTCGACTCGGCACCGATCGCGTCGGCGTACCGCAACACGGTCTTGCCCGATTCTTCCAGCGGGCCCGTTTCGCCGTCCCCGACGAGGATCACCGTGTGCACGGTTTCGAGACTGGGCAGCACCGGCGCGAGCAGTTTCGTCAGTGACGTGTCGACCAGCACGACCGCGTCTTCGGCCTCGTTGGCGACGTACGCGATCTGTTCCGGGAAGAGGCGGATGTTGAGGGTGTGCAGTACGGCGCCCATCGACGGGATCGCAAGGTAGGCCGCCAGGTGTTCGGCGTTGTTCCACATGAACGTCCCGACCCGCTGGTCGCCGGTAATGCCGAGGCCACGCAATGCGTTTGCCAGCTGCGCTACCTGTTGACCCAGTTCACGGTAGGTGATGCGCCGGTAGCCGACGCCGGTGGCGGTAGTGACCGTGCGCGCCCCGTGGACGCCACAGCCGTGCCGCATGATCGCGCCGATCGTCAACGGAAAGTCCTGCATGGTGCTGTCCACTGATGTACCGCCTTAACGATCTCGGCGCCGCACCGCCTGATGCCAATCCACGAAATGCGGGGTGTCCGCATCCCGGGCCGGCGGCGATGAGCCGTCGACCGCCTACCACCCTAAGCCCGGGTTAGCCGATATGGTCGAGATTGCCCCGACGGCTCGGGGCCGGCCGGAATACTGCCCGCAATGAGCCGTGGGGTATTTCGTGAATACCGTTCGGCACGTGGCCTTTTAGAATCAACGCGGGCTAGGCGAGTGCCGGCTCCCGGTGGGCGAACTCGGGCATCCAAGCGACCGACATGTCGGACACGGTTGCGCCGCTGTCGAGGGCCGATCGTTCGGGTACCGCGATCCGCGCGGCGATGACCACGCCGGAGTAATCGGCGATGTACAGATTTCTGCCGTCGGGACTTTCCAGCACGCACGACGGCTGCTTGGTCACCACGACTTCACCGACCACATCCAGCGTTCGGCTGCACAACACCGTGATGCGATCGTCGCTGACCACGTAGGCGCGGCGGCCGTCGGCGCTGAGCGCCATCCGGGTCAGCGGGCCGGAGAGCTCGTCGATCTTGCGGGTGTTGATGATTTTGTTCGCTCCGGTGTCGACGACGTCGAGCACCGCGCCCACGACCGGACCGCAGCTGGCCACGTATGCGGTTCCACCATCGCTGCTCAGCGCCACATCGCGAATGGGCAAGCCGAGCTCAACGATGCCGGCGATACGCGAGCGGCCGCCGACCCGACGGTCATCGGAGCGGGTTCGGGTCTCGATGGTCACCAGGTCGCCGCCGGCCGGCCCGTTGGTGCCGACGTACAGGCGACGTCCGTCGGGGCTGATGCACACGCATTCGGTGGTGGTGCCCGGCCTGGTCGCGAGTTCGACCACTTCGAGTTCGCCCGTGGCGATGTCCAGCACCGCGACATCGGCACCGCGCACGCCGTTCCGGCTGGCGTAGATGTAGTTTCCGTGCACCGTCAGATCGCTGACGCTGTGCGCCAATCGATGCGACGCGATGCGTTCGCTCGTGGCGACGTCGATGATTTCCACGGAGTCATATGCCGCGCCGGCGGTGCTGATACACGCGCGGTCGCCGTCCGAACTGCCGATGGCGACCGCGGACGGTTCGGGCAAGCCCGCGACGGCGTCCACGACCTGGCCGGTGTCGGTGTCGATGATCGAGACTGTGTGACCGCCGTAGTTGGTCGCGATCAGCCGGCGGCCATCCGGGCTGACGGCGAGATCGCTGATCGGACCGTTGTGCACCGGGATTCGCAACACCGTAGTGTCGTCGACCTCGAAAACGCGTCCGTCCTGATGATCGTGGTCGGCCTCTCGACCGGATAGAAAACTCACGCTGGCACCGCCTTTGCTGTGGTTGTCGGCGCGGAGGCAAACATCGCTGGACCGTGGCGCGACAGTTGCGGCCCTCCGGGTTAACTCAGCACCGAAAGGCGCTGATGCGACTGCTTTTGGCGAGTCTACCGGCCAATCTCAGCGCGGCCAGGAGTGAACTTCGTTCGGAGTTATCTGGGTCACGTCTGTCAACCAGATCCGGCTAAAACACGGATCGTGCCGTATTACACCGGTTATCCCGGCAAACTCGAAATTCCTCGACTTCCAGCAGCTTTACCGCTGTCGCTAACAATTGTCGGCGGCACTGCGGCGCCTGCGATCAAACAAGGCCTGCAATGTGAAATGGAAAGAGGCATATCTCACACCAATCACGGCGCATCAATCACAACGCGTCGTGGCCGCGTTCTCCGGTCCGAATGCGAATGACCGCGTCAACTGGCGAAATCCACACCTTGCCGTCTCCGATCTTCCCGGTGCGAGCCGCGCCGATGACGGCGTCCGAGATCCGGCCGGCGAACTCGTCGTCGACCAGCACCTCGACCCTGACTTTAGGAACGAATGCGACGGCGTATTCGGCTCCCCGGTACACCTCGGTGTGCCCACGCTGCCTGCCGTACCCCTGGACTTCGGTGACCGTCAAACCCAGCACACCCGCCGACTCGACGGCATGCCTGACACTATCCAGGGTGAAGGGCTGGACGATCGCGGTGATCAGCTTCATGACGACTTCGCATTCTCAATCATCCAACGGCTCAGCGGGTTTGGATTCCATTGGGGCTGTCCGCGTTGCCGATACGGGCTCGACCCGCCGACCCGTGACGAGCGTATCGTCGGGGTAGGCCTCCTCGTCGTGCACACCGAGGTCGCCGGTCTCCAGAACTTCGTCGGGCAATCGCAATTTCATAAAGAGGCCAAGCACTTTCAGGATGACGAAGGTGACCAGGGCATCCCAGACGATCACCGTGCCGGCGGCGCCGGCCTGAATCAATATCTGCTTGGGATGGTGCCCGTACAGCCAACCCGCGGTGGTCACATCTTGCCCGGTGCTGCCGCCCAGGTATTCGACGATGTGCGGGTCCGCAAGGACTCCGACGAGCAATCCGCCCGCCAGGCCTGCCACGCCGTGGGTGTGAAACACGCCCAGTGTGTCGTCGACCTTCTTGAACAGCCGCGTCGTGCCAAGCCAATTCCAGGACATCCAGACCAGGGACGAGGCGACGGCGCCGATGATCATCGCCCCGAAGCTGTTGACGAAGCCGGCCGCCGGGGTGATCGCGACCAGCCCGGTGATCATTCCGTTGATGGCGCCGAGGAACGTCGGTTTGCGCTGCTTGCTCGCGAAGATGTCCCAGATCACCCAGGTGAGCAACGAGACTGCGGTGGCGAGGTTGGTGTTGAGCACCGCCAGCGACGCGTCCGCACCCGAGAAGTAAGGGTCACCGCCGTTGAACCCGTTCCAGCCCAGCCACAGGACGCCGGCGCCGACCGCGGCAAGCGGGAGGTTGTTCGGCACCGCGCGTTCGCGATCCCGCGCCAGCCTCGGACCGATCACCGCCGCCGCGACGAATCCCGATGTTCCGGCGGCCAGGTGAATCACGTATCCACCGCTGTAATCCAGGGCGCCCGCGTGTCCCCACCAGCCACCACCCCACAGCAGAAATGCGTTGACCGAGTAAGCGAATGTCGACCACAGCGGCACGAAGATCAACCACACCTTGAAACTGATCCGGCCGATCACGCTGCCCAGGAACAGCAGCGGGGTGATGCCGGCGAACACGAACTGGAAGTACGCCAGCGTGGTCTCCGAGAAGCGGAACGACGGCATGGTGCCGTCGAGCAGCGGGATGAAGGCGATCTGCTGGTTATTGCTGCTCAGGATCGTCCGCGGTTTTCCGACCGCGGACGCCAAGATGCCCGGCCCGAGTTTCAGCGGCTCGCCGAAGCCCATCTTGAAACCCCAGAGCACCCACACAACGAGCACCAGAGAGAACGCGGAGAAGGCCATCAGCATCGTGTTGACGGCCCACTTCTTCTGCACGATTCCGCCGTACAGAACGGCGATGCCTGGAATGCTCATCAGGCCGACCAGAGTCGCCGCCACCAACTGCCAGGCGTTGTCTCCGGGATTTAACCAATCGGGATAGGGCAACATGGTTCAAACACACCCCAATTCGGGCCGTCAGGCCTCTTGAAATCAGCTGCAGTGCGAAGTGACGCCGTCGACGGGTGAAGCGTCGAATGGCAATGTTTCGACTGTGTGTGCTTGTGTTTAAGAATTGATTTCGTGTTGCGGCTAGCTGAATTGCGTCTGTGGCCGCGGCAGGGCGCTGCCGTCGACGATGACGTCGAGCTTCTCGTTGTAAAACGCCACCAGCCCGGCGATCTGGCCCACCGCCGGAAGCGGATAGTGATAGGTCCACGCGAGATCCTGATGCACGGCATCACCGAGGCGCACCGACCAGTAGCCCGAAGTCACCCCTTTGTACGGGCACAACGTCTGCGTCGGACTCGATTCCAGATGCTCGAATGCGACATCGGTCGGATCGATGTAATACCTTGTGGGTAAACCGGTTTCGAACAGCAGCACGGGAGATCCGGTGTCGGCCAGCACAATACCGTCAAGCTCGACTCGAATGTGCCGGTGCGAGCGCAGGGCGTCGACCCGTGAATACGGGTTGCGGGGGTGCCCGTAGATCGGCTCGTCTTCTTCGAACCAGCGCAACGGATTCCACTCGAACCGCACGGTGCCGGCCACCGGACTGTCGCTGCCGGCGTCGAACACTCGCGCGGCATTTTGGTATGTGCGTCCGCCGCCGACCAGGGAATGCAGGCGCGACGGACCGAACTGGACTTTCTGCGGGTGGTCCTCGTCGTGCAGGAACTCCGGCCGGACGTCCGTCAGCGGGATGTAGTACTGCGGGTAGTACGGGACTTCCCACACATAGCGAGCGGCGGTGGTGTCGAAGACCAGCGCGTCGCCCAGATAGCCACGAACCCGGCGCGGTGCGGGCTCGATTCGTCCACGCGCAACGGCCATTTGGGGGTAGTCAGGATGGGCGGTCATCTATCACCTACTGGTATTTCGATGCCAGCCCCATTGGGGCGTGGCCGATGGCTTTGTGGATGGCGTCGGCCAGCGCCAGGGCGCTTTCCTCGGTGAGTTCGAGGGCAACGCGCGCCGACGGGCCCAGGCTCGGATTGATCACGTCGATGTTGACCGTGTGTCCGTAGGGCGCGTGCACGGGGTGATCAACGTAGACCGTCGCGCGATTGGCGCCGAACCACCCCGTTGCGCCCTTACCGCTGCCGTCGATCTGGACATGCTCGGTCAGATAGGTGCACATGGGCTCAGCCTTTCAAGTGGGTGGCGAAGAACTCGTCGATGCGCCGCCACCCGTCGACCGCCGCCTCAGCCCGGTAGGCCGGCCGGTCGACGGAGAAGAACGAATGGCCCGCGCCATCGTAGGAATGGAACTCGTGCGGCTTGTTGTGCTTGTCCAACTCGGCGTCCAGCGTGGCCACCGCGGGCGGCGCCGGGAACCGGTCATCTAGTCCGAAAAGGCCGAGCAGCGGGCAACTCAGGTTCGGGGCCAGGTCCAGGATCGGCTTCATGGCTTTCGGAATGCCCTCGGGCGGGTCCTCGACGATGAAAGCGCCGTAGCAGTCCACCGCCGCGTCGAACGGTAGCGAACATGCCGCGAGGTAGGCGTGCCGCCCGCCCGAGCAGTGCCCGATGACGCCGAACTTGCCATTGGCGCCGGGCAGCGAACGCAAATGCTCGACCGCACCCGCGACGTCCCCGACCAGTCGCTCGTCGGGCACTCCGCCGGCCGCCCGGACCGCCGCGGCGGCGTCGTCGGGCGCCGCCCCCGGCGCCTCACGTGAATAGAGGTTGGGCGCCACGGCGTGATAGCCGCTGACGGCCAGCCGCCGGACGAACTCCTTGGTCTCGCGGTCATACCCAGGCATGTGGTGGATCCAGACGATCCCGCCGCGCGACCCCTCGGCGAGAGGCATGGCACGGTAGGCCTCGATCTGGTCGCCAGCGTGGCCGCTGATGGTGATCGTCTCCGCACGGATGGCATCTGGACTGATAGCGTTCACGCCTGCTCCCTGGTTGGCCGCAACGAGACGCGGAGCACGTGCGGCAGGTCCGGGCCGCTCCGCCGAAACCAACGTATCCGAATGGCGGTTCACCGGCCGACGGCCCAGTTCAGAGCAATCTTCAGCGACGCTTGTCGCGCACCTTGTAGGTCGACGGCCACGACTTTCGGGACTCGTCACCGGTCAGCGGAGTCCCCATCCCCCCGACCTTGACGTTGTAGGCCTCCTTGCCCGGGCCGACCTCACGGTTGGCGTGTTCGGTGGCGAGGAAGTACAGCTCGTCGATGGTGGCCTCGTCGTAGGCGACGAACGAAGTCTCCCGCGCCACGTCGTCGATCCCGGCGAGCATCCGGCCGGACAGGAACCGCGAGCTCAGCGCCGTGGCCCCAAAGAGGGCGAACGGGATTACCCAGTAAAAGACAAACGACAACGGCGTCTTGGTGTCCAGGATCGAGGAGCCTGTGTCCGCGACGGGCGGGATCGCCGACGACACCGCCATGACGAGAAACGTTGCAACCCACGTCCAGCTCAACACCTTGACGACGTTGGCGAACAGTTCGGTCTTGAGCACGTCGGCGGGTTGTTCCGCGGCGAGGGACTCCCGCACGAAGGACTTGCCGAGCAGCGTGCCGACAAGTGCCACCAAGAAGATCCCGGCATTGCCGAGCGGCAGTAGCCACTGCTGCTGCACCCGCACTGTGAGGGTGAAAGTCAGCACCGTCAACACCACAAGTACTGCGACAGAGCCGGTTTCGAGCGTTCCCACCGGCTTGCCATAAGCGCTTTGCGTTGCCACCGCGGCGACGGCGATCGTCAGCGCCACCAGCGCGGCGATGGCGAACGGGACGTTACCGACAAGAACCCAATAAACGATCCACGGCGCAAGGCCGAGCAACATGCCCACGGTAGGTCAGTGTATGAGTGCGGATTGGCGGGGCCGTCGCCGGCAGGCGGTTGCCGGAACAAACGTTTGTGTGAGGTGGATTCATGCCAGTCAGACATCGCCGCTGCTTGCCCAACGAGGTGACCAGGAGCGCCGCGAAAGAGCCTAGGGCGCAACGCTATCCGGGCGACGTGGTGTTCAGCGCCATCGCCAGGAAGTCCAGTCGCCACAGCGCGCGGAACAGCGTGTGAGCGAAGTCTTCCAGGAGCGCCCTGTTCTCCTGGGCGACGTTGCCCTGCCGTGCCACGCACTCGATGATCTCGCGAATCGTGCGACGGCCGTCGATATGCTGGACGAGGGGCAGCTGGGCCGGGTTGAGCTTGAACTTCGAACCCGGCAAGAGGATCTCGTCGCCGCGCAGCAGGCACGCCGTACGCAGCAGCGGAACATAGTCGAGTGCCCCAGGCGCCGAGAAATCGATCGTGTAGTCCTCTTTTGGGCGTTCGTGGCGGCAGGCCAGGAAGAAATGCGTGGCATTCGGCGTATGCAGCCGTTCCATCACCGACCAGAGTTTATCGTCGGGCAATTGGCTCAGAACCGACTGAAATCCGCTCACCGGCGCGAGAAGGTCGTGCGGGTAATACGGCGCTTTAAGAAACCACCCCTGGAAAGCGAGTCCGGCCGCACTGACGAGGTCCAGGCATTCGGCAACGGTGTAACTCCGTTGCCGACTGTGTAAGAACGTGTCGACCACGGCGCCGTCGGACAGCAAATCGCTGGCCCTCTTCAGATAACCGCGAACCGGGTGATCGTCCGGGAGCACCAGAACAGCATCTTTGACCAGTTGGACCGAGGCCTCGTCCTGCGCGAGGCCGAGGTCGCGAAACACCGATTCGAGGATCTCGACGCCGATGCGGCCATATTTCGCATAGAGCATGACGGCGAGCGCGCCATCCGCGCGCAGGCACTCGCCCAGCGCCTTGAGCCCTGACAGCGGATCCGCCATGTGGTGCAGGACGCCGCTGGAGACAATGAGGTCGAAGTCCCGTCCGAGCGCGGGGACCTCTTCAATCGGAAGCAGCTGCAGCTCCAGGTTCTTGAGCCCGTGCTTGTCTTTGAGATATTGCTGATGATCGAGTGCAGTCCGGCTGACATCGATGCCAACCACTTTCGCCCCGCGGTTCATGAAGGCGAAGACCGACGCCTGGAAGGTGCCGCAACCCGCGATCAAAATGTCAAGGTCCGGTCTGTAGGCCCGGTTCGGCCACAGGACGCGATGGGCCCAGAAGGGGTCGAACCAGTCCCAGTGGTTTTTGGTCCACGCCTGAAGGTCGGCAACCGGAGGCGGATATTCCCACCGATCGTATTGGCCCGAGACACTGTCGTCCCGCGGGTCCTCGGTCACTTCGGTGTCGGCTCCTTCGTCATGGCGGATCGGGGAACGGTCGCGACCAACTTACTGTGCCTTGCGGGTTTTGGGAGGAGCGCGAGGTCTCCGACACTTCAGCAACGCCGACGAAAAGGCGGTCAATTAATTGATAGCGGTTGACAGCCCGTTCGCTTGTGCCGCCGAGTAGCTCGTCGCGACAGAATGGCGGGACATAATTAGTATTCGGTTCCTGCACGCAGGCATTTCCGCCAGAGGGAGTCAACGAATGAGGAACGCGGCACGGTTAACCGGCACGGTCGCTGTCGGGGTGGCCGGTTTCGTCGGGATCGCCGCCGCGCCCATCGCGAGTGCCGACCCGGCGGATGACCAGTATCTGCACACGTTGCAGCAACACGGCCTCGGCTGGCCGAGCGGCCAGGACCAAATGATGATCGATGTGGGGCACGCGGTTTGCCAAGACTGGACGGCCGGCGACACGATGGCCCAAACGCTCGGCGATGTGAAGAAAACACTCGGGCTCAGCAACAACGGGAGCGGCACCATCATCGGCGCGGCGACGGTCGCTTACTGCCCTGAGTTCCGCAGCCAGATCCCGTAGCCCTGCTGATCGTTGCCTGGGGCGGAACCCGCGGAGACGAGAACAGCGCGGGCCTGGTGCCCCCAGTCGGACTCGAACCGACACTGGACGGATTTTAAGTCCGCTGCCTCTGCCAATTGGGCTATGGGGGCCCGGCGGCGAATGTAGCGTGCGATCACCGGATCCGTGACATCGCATGCCACCCGGCATCACACCCGAAATTAGCTACATCCCGAAATGCGCCCACCGCACACTTGACGTAGAATCCGCGCGCCACGCGCGTTCAGGTGGTCAGTGACCCCCTGCCAGATGACGATGCTATGTCGTCCGACAGAAGCTTGTTAAAACTGGCGGCGTCGGCGTTAAGAAGCCGTAAACGGATGTCACCGTGGCCTTTTCGACGGGAACGTGGACTCGTGGGT
>DASYBR010000146.1:0-1661 GCA_036500645.1 Mycobacterium sp.
TCCAAGCTCGACGACGAGCGACTGGCCTTCTACCGGACGCTCTACCGCGACCACGCCCGCTACGGCGCCGCGCTGTGGGTGGTGGCCGCCAACATGGCGTCCTACTCCGACATTGACGCGCTGGTCGAATGGGTCGGTACCGAGCAGTCCGAAAGCCTTGGCCCGCAGTCAATTCACATCAAGGACGCGCAGACTCCGACACTGCTTTTCCCGTTCGCGGCTCCCCGTGTCGCCGGCGACCTGACCGAGGCCGGTTCGCGCTCGGAGATGGAAATGAAGGTGTTGCTGTGGGCGGTGCAGCGGCTGATCGGCGGACTGTCCAAGATCGGCGCCGAGCGCGACATCGCATCGCGGCTGCACGTGGTGCTACCCGGCTCGCCCAACCGCGGCATGTTCGGCGGCGACGGCGCCTACGGTGAGGCCAAGTCGGCGCTGGACGCCGTGGTCACCAGGTGGCAAGCCGAGTCCTCGTGGGCGCAGCGAGTCAGCCTGGCGCACGCGCTGATCGGCTGGACCCGGGGCACCGGGTTGATGGGCCACAACGACGCGATCGTTACCGCCGTCGAAGAAGCCGGTGTGACAACGTATTCCACCGACGAGATGGCCGGCATGCTCCTTGCGCTGTGCGACATCGAGTCCAAGGCCGCCGCCGCCAGCGCGCCGATAAAGGTGGACTTGACCGGCGGACTCGGCGACGTCGACCTGGACATGGCCGAACTCGCCGCCAAGGCGCGCGAGGACCAGTCGGCCAAGGCCGCGGAAGACGGCGACGAGGACTCCGACGCGGACGGCACCATCGCCGCGCTGCCGTCGCCACCGCGTGGCTACAGCCCGGCCCCGCCGCCGGAATGGGACGACCTCGATGTCGACCCCGCCGATTTGGTGGTCATCGTCGGCGGCGCCGAACTCGGCCCGTACGGCTCGTCGCGCACGCGCTTCGAGATGGAGGTCGACAACGAACTCTCGGCCGCCGGGGTGCTCGAGCTGGCCTGGACCACCGGGCTGATCAAGTGGGAAGATGACCCTCAACCCGGTTGGTACGACACCGAATCCGGCGATCTGGTCGATGAGGCCGAGCTCGTCGAGCGCTACCACGACGCCGTGGTGGAGCGCGTTGGCATCCGCGAGTTCGTCGACGACGGTGCGATCGATCCTGACCATGCTTCGCCGCTGTTGGTGTCGGTGTTCCTGGACAAGGACTTCACGTTCGTCGTCTCCTCGGAGGCCGACGCCCGTGGGTTCGCCGAGTTCGACCCCGAGCACACAGTCGTCCGGCCCATCCCCGAATCCAGCGACTGGCAGGTCACCCGCAAGGCGGGCACCGAGATTCGCGTGCCACGCAAGACCAAGCTGTCGCGGACCGTCGGCGCGCAGATCCCGACCGGGTTCGACCCGACCGTGTTCGGCATCAGCCAGGACATGGCCACCTCGATCGACCGGGTGGCACTGTGGAACATCGTCGCGACCGTCGACGCGTTCTTGTCGTCGGGCTTCACGCCGACCGAGCTGATGCGATGGGTGCACCCGGGCCTGGTGGCCAGCACTCAGGGCACCGGTATGGGCGGCATGACATCGATGCAGACGATGTATCACGGCAACCTGCTCGGCCGGAGCAAGCCGAACGACATCTTGCAGGAAGTTCTGCCGAATGTCGTTGCCGC
>DASYBR010000147.1:0-25261 GCA_036500645.1 Mycobacterium sp.
AGTTCGAGCGGCTGCCATTCGGTCGCGCGCGGCGGGCGGTACAGCACCTGCAGCTGCCGACCCGGCGAATTGACCAGCTGTTCGCTTGCGGAACCCTTGGGGCACAGTCGACCTCGTGAGATAGGCGAGTCAGGGTCGCCCTCGATTTGGACAACCCGCTCATCCTTGACGTACACCCGTTGCCCGCAGCCAACCGCGCAGTAGGGGCACACGCTTTGCACTACCCGGTCGGCCGTCGCCGTACGCGGCGTGATGGCGCGGGTGTGCTTGGAGGTCACGGCCGACCCGCGGCCAAGCTTGTCCCCCGAACGGAGTTGACGCAGGACGGGCCACTCCAGGAGCATTCGCGGGATCGCCATTCCAACACCATAATCCCCTCACGCGGAACGGCGCAGCCGTGCGAGCGCTCAGCGCACCACAATCGTGTGCTGGCCGGCGGCGACCAGCTCGCCGATGACGGGTGCGCCGGGGATTTCGCCGGCGATCAGCAGCCCGCCCGAGGTCTGCGCGTCGGCGAGCAACAGGGCTTCGTCCTCGCTCACCTTGGACAGGTCGACGTGCGGTGCCACCCAGTCGAGGTTTCGCCGAGTACCGCCGCTGACGTAGCCGGCCGACAGCGCCTCTCGGGCGCCATCCAGATAGGGCACCGCGGCCGAGTCGATCATCGCGGTGACGCCGCTGGCCCGCGCCAGCTTGTGCAGGTGTCCGAGCAGTCCGAAACCCGTTACGTCCGTTGCGCATTCGATTCCCACCGCCAGCGCCGCCGCGGCGGCCGCGGCGTTGAGCGTGGTCATCATTTCGATCGCCTGGGGAAAACGCTCTCCGGTGGTCTTGTGCCTGCTGTTCAGCACGCCGACCCCGAGCGGCTTGGTCAGCGAAAGCGGTGTCCCCGGCTTGCCGGAGTCGTTGCGCAGCAACCTGTTTGGGTCCGCGACCCCGGTGACCGCCAGCCCGTATTTGGGCTCGGGGTCGTCGACGCTGTGGCCACCGGCCAGGTGACAGCCGGCCAGGCCGCACACGTCGAGCCCGCCACGCAGGGTCTCGGCCGCCAGCTCGAAAGGCAACACATCCCGCGGCCAGCCCAGCAGATTCACCGCCACCACCGGGCGCCCGCCCATCGCATACACGTCGGAGAGCGCGTTGGTGGCCGCGATCCGCCCCCAGTCGTACGCGTCGTCCACCACCGGGGTGAAGAAGTCCGTCGTCGCGATCAGCGCGGTGCCGCCCTCGATGCGGACCACTGCCGCGTCGTCCCCGCTGTCCAGCCCGACCAACAACTCGCCGACCGGGTCGCGCGGCGCCGCCGAGGTCAACCCCCGCAGAACCTCCTCCAGCTCGCCGGGCGGGATCTTGCATGCGCAGCCGCCGCCGCGGGCGTACTGAGTGAGTCGGTAAGTCATGGCGTCCATAATTGTCGGCATGGTCCAGGGAGGCGTTTCCGGTCTGGTGACCGGCGCGGTCTTCAAAACCGTCGAACGGCAGACGCTGCCGCTGGCGGGTTCGATTCCCGTCCGCCTCCGCCATGCTCCTTCGGGCCTGTCATGAGTGACCCGCGCCGGCGGGTGCCGCGCACCGATGTCCTGCTCGGCGATCCCCGCCTCGCCTCGGCCGAGCGCCTGTTGGGCCGCGCATTGGTGAAGGCGGTGATCGCCGACGCCCAGCGGCGGGCGCGGTCCGGCGAGATCGAGCCCGAGTGCGTCGCCGAGCACGCGGTGGCCGCGCTTCCGCCCACCGCGTCCAGCCTGCGGCCCGTCATCAACGCCACCGGCGTGGTGGTGCACACCAACCTGGGCCGGGCGCCGCTGTCGCCGGCCGCGCTCGACGCGGTGGTCGCCGCGGGCGGTGCCACGGACGTCGAGTTCGACCTCGCGACGGGCCGGCGCGCGCGCCGCGGCCGGGGCGCGTTGGCCGCACTGGCCAGGGCGGTCCCCGCGGCGGGCGGCGTGCACGTCGTCAACAACAACGCCGCCGCGCTGCTGTTGGCCGCCCTCGCATTGGCCGGCAATAAGGAAATCGTGCTCAGCCGGGGCGAACTCGTCGAGATCGGCGACGGCTTCCGCATCCCCGAGTTGCTGGCGTCGACGGGAGCGCGGCTGCGCGAGGTCGGCACCACCAACCGCACCAGCCTGCGCGACTACATCGAGGCGATCGGGCCCGACACCGGTTTCGTGCTGAAGGTGCATCCGTCCAACTTCCACGTCAGCGGCTTCACCTCGGCCGTCGCCGTCGCGGGGCTGGCCCCGGAACTGCAGAAGCTGGGCGTCCCCCTGGTGGTCGACATCGGCTCCGGGCTGCTGGGCCCGCATCCGGTGCTGCCCGACGAGCCGGATGCGACCTCGACGCTGGCCGACGGCGCCGACCTGGTCACCGCGAGCGGCGACAAACTGCTCGGCGGTCCGCAGGCCGGTCTGCTGTTCGGCCGCGCGGAGCTCATCGAGCGGCTGCGCCGCCATCCCGCGGCGCGCGCCCTGCGCGTCGACAAGCTGACGCTGGCCGCGCTGGAGGCGACGCTGCTGGGTCCGCCGCCACCGGTGGCGCAGGCGCTGGCCGCGGACGTGACGCAGCTGCGCGCCCGCGCCGCGTCGCTGGCCGCCGCGATGGCTCAAGCGCTGGGAATCGAGGCGGTGGACTGCATCGCGGCCGTCGGCGGCGGCGGCGCCCCGGGCGTCGAACTGCCCAGCGCGGCCGTCAGCCTGCCCGAGTCCTACGCCGCCGCGCTGCGCGCCGGCAGCCCGCCGGTGGTCGGTCGGCTGGAAGCCGGCCGGTGCCTGCTCGACCTGCGCACGGTGGCGCCGGAGGACGACGAGCTGCTGATCGCGGCGGTGCGGGCGTGTTCGTCCTAGCCACCGCCGGGCACGTCGACCACGGCAAGTCGACCCTGCTGTACCGGCTCACCGGCATGTGGCCGGATCGGCTGGCCGAGGAGCAGCGCCGCGGCCTGACCATCGACCTCGGCTTCGCGTGGACCAAATTCGGTGGCCGGCGGCTCGCGTTCGTCGACGTGCCGGGGCATGAGCGGTTCGTGGCCAACATGCTCGCCGGGGTGGGGGCGGTCCCGGCGGTGATGTTCGTCGTGGCCGCCACCGAGGGCTGGATGCCGCAGTCCGAGGAGCATCTCGCGGCGCTCGACGCCCTCGGCGTCCGCCACGGCCTGGTGGTGATCAGCAAGGCCGACCTCGCCGATCCCGCTCCGGCCGTCGCGCAGGTTTCCGAGAGGTTCGCCGCCACATCGCTTGCCGACGTTCCCGTCGTGATCGGCACCGACCTCGAGGGGGTGCGCGCGGAGCTGCTGGCGCTGACCGACCGGCTACCAGCGCCGGATCCCGACGCCGACGTGCGGTTGTGGGTCGACCGGAGTTTCACCGTCCGGGGTGCGGGCACGGTCGTCACCGGCACGCTCGCGGCCGGCACCGTCCGGGTGGGCGACGAGCTCGAACACGGCGGGCGGCGCGTCACCGTCCGCGGGCTGCAGTCGCTGGGCGACACCCAGACGGAGGTGGGTGCGGTGGCCCGGGTCGCGCTCAACCTTCGGGGCACCGACCGGCACCAGATCGGCCGCGGTGACACCGTTCGAACGCCGGGCGCGTGGCTGGACACCACCGAGATCGACGTCGGGCTGCGATCGGCGGACGCGCTGCACCGCCAGCTCGTGCTGCACATCGGGTCCGCGGCCGTGCCGGTGCAGGTGCGCCGACTGGGGGCGACCGCGGCGCGGCTGCGGCTGGGGCGGCCATTGCCGTTGCGCGTCGGCGACATGGGGCTGTTGCGCGATCCCGGGGAGCACAGGATCGCGGCGGGTATCGAAGTGCTCGATGTGCGGCCGCCGGGGCTGCGCCGGCGGGGCGCCGCGCGCGACCGCGCCGCCGAGCTGGCAACCGGAAACGTCCGTCCGCCGGACTGCGCGCGGGCCGCCGAACTGCGGGCCATGGGTCTGCCGCTGCGCGGGCAGCGGATAGGCGATTGGGTGCTGGATCCGCAGTGGTGGGCCGCGCGGCGCGACTGCGCGAGCGCGGCGGTGCGGGGGTGGGCGGAAGACCACGACATCGCGGCGGGGATGCCGCTGGAGACGTTGCGGCAACGCGTTGGGCTGCCCGCCGCGGAGCTGGTGCCCGCGCTGCTCGAGGGCACCGGCCTCGAGGTGGCCGACGGGCTGGTTCGCGCTCCCGGTGCGAGCTTGCCGACGCGCGTGGAGAAGGCGGTGCGCACGATCGAGGAGTGGCTGGCCGCCGAGCCGTTCCGCGCTCCGGAGGCCGACGAGCTGGCCGAACTGCAGCTCGGCCCCCGGGAGTTGGCCGCGGCGGCGCGCGCCGGGCGGCTGACCCGCATCGCCGACGGTGTGGTGCTGGGGGCCGACGCGCTGGACCGCGCGGTTAGTGTCCTTGCGACGCTGCCGCAACCGTTCACCGTCAGTGAGGCGCGTCGCGCTCTGGGCACCAGCCGACGGGTCGCGGTGCCACTGCTGGAGCAACTCGACGCCCGGCGGGTCACCCGGCGTGGCGCCGACAGCACCCGGACGGTGCTCTGAGAGCTACTGAGGGCTACTGAGAACTACAGGCGCTCTTTGACCGCGGCGGACAACCGGGCGCCGTCGGCCTTGCCGGCCGCGATCGCGGTGGCGGCCTTCATGACCAGCCCCATCTGCTTCATGCCCGGCCGTTCGCCGAGTTCCTCGGCGACCTGGGCGATAGCCGTGTCCGCGACGTCGGCCACCTCGGCTTCGGTGAGCGGCGTCGGCAGGTATTCGTCGATGATTCGGCCCTCGGCATGCTCGTGGGCGGCGAGCTCGCCGCGCCCGTTCTGCGTGTAGATCTCGGCCGACTCGCTACGCTTGCGAGACTCCCTGGCCAGCACCTTCATGACCTCGTCGTCGGAGAGTTCTCGGGCCTGCTTACCGGAAACTTCCTCCGTTTGGATCGCGGCGAGCAGCAGGCGCAGGGTGGCCGTCCGCAACTTGTCCTGGGCCTTCATCGCCTCGGTCAGATCCGCCCGGAGCCGAGATTTGAGTTCCGCCATGGCTGAGACGCTACGCGCCGCGAGCGTGGTCAAGATTGAGAAATGCCCGGTCCGCCGACAGGATGGAGCTCATGACGAACGTTGGGCCCGATTTCGGGGCTGGTTTCGGGGCTGGTTTGGGAGCTGGTTTGAAGGGCCGCTGCGCTCGGTGAGCACCCCGCCCCCTGGTTATCCGGTCGGCCCCCCGCCTGGCTATGGTCCCCCACCCGCCTACGGTCCTCCGCCTAGCTATGGCCCCCCGCCTGGCTACGGTCCCCCACCCGGTTATGGCCCGCCGCCCGGTTACGGGCCGCCGCCGGGATATGGCCGCCCACCGGGCTTCGGTCAACCACACCTGGTTCCGGGTGCGATCAAACCCGGCGTCATCCCGCTGCGCCCGCTGACCCTGGGCGACATCTTCAACGGCGCGGTCGGATACATCCGAACCAATCCGAAGGCCACGCTGGGCCTGACCGCGATCGTCGTGGTGATCATCCAGATCATCACCAAGGTCGCCTTCTTCGGACCATTGGCCGATTACCGGCTCACCAATGATCAGACCCAAGAGCTGAATTCGGGGGTCGTGGGCGCGTGGTTTGCGTCGGTCAGCGCCAGCGCCCTGGTCAGCTGGCTCGGCGGCATGCTGCTGTCCGGAATGCTCACGGTCATCGTCGGCCGGGCGGTGTTCGGGTCATCCATCACCATCGGCGAGACCTGGACCAAGATCCGTGGGCGGCTGATGCCCTTGCTCGGCCTGGCGTTGCTGGAAGCGGCGGGCGTGGCGGCAATCGCCGGCCTGGTGGCGGTGCTGGTCGCGGTGTTGGCGGCGATCGGCAGTGCGGCCGCGGCGGTCGTGTTGGGCATCCCGGCGGTGCTCGTTGTGCTTGCGGTGCTGGTGTACCTGTACACGGTGCTGTTGTTTGCACCGGTGCTGATCGTGCTCGAGCGGTTGCCCGTCTTCGAGGCGATCACCCGATCTTTCGCGCTGATCCGCAACGGCTTCTGGCGGGTGCTGGGCATCCGGGCGCTGACGTTCCTGGTGGCGGCCGTGATCGCCGGCGCGGTCGCGGTGCCGTTCAACATCGTCAGCCAGTTAATTCTGGTGAGCTCGTCCACCTCGGCTTTCCTGGTCAGCACCGCGATCGCCTCCGTCGGGGCGGCCATCGGCGAGATCATCACCGCACCTTTCAACGCGGGGGTCATCGTGTTGCTCTACACCGACCGCCGGATGCGTGCGGAGGCATTCGATCTGGTGTTGCAGACCGGCGCCGCCGGCGGACCGTACGCGACCGCGTCCACCGATAACCTCTGGCTGACGCGGCCTTTCTAGGGACGAGCTGACAGTGCCTTCTATCGACATCGACCGCGATGCCGCGCACCGTGTCGCGCAGGAGGAACTCAAAAAGCCGATCTACTCCAAGGGCTCGGTGGAGCAGCAGGTCGTCGACTGGCTCAACGAGCAGATTTACCGGTTGCTGCAGAAGACGTCCTCGTTACCGGGAGGATGGTTCACTGCGACGGTGCTTTTCATCCTGCTGGCGACCGCGATCATCGTCGTCGTCAGCATCGTGCGGCGCACCATGCGCACCAACCGTGGCGGCGACCACCTGTTGTTCGAAGCCACGCTGCTCACCGCGGCCCAGCACCGGGCAACCGCTGAAAACTATGCAGCGGACGGTAATTGGGCCGCGGCGATTCGCCACCGGCTGCGCGCCGTCGCCCGCCAGCTCGAAGAGACCGGCGTACTCGCTCCCGCGCCCGGCCGCACCGCGAACGAGCTGGCGCACGACGCCGGCGCGGCGCTGCCGCATCTGGACGGCGAATTGTCGCAGGCGGCTTCGGCTTTCAACGACGTCACCTATGGCGAGCAGCCCGGAACCCAGAGCGCTTATGAGATGATCGTTGACCTCGACGACCACCTGCGAACGCGGGTACCGGGCATGGCGTCGGTGCCGGGACAGCCCGCCGCAACCGAGTCATGGGCACAGGTGCGGTGACGGCCAACGGCAGATCGCGCCCCGCAACCTCGCCCCAGACGGTGCGGCGCTGGCGGACCTGGCGATGGGTGGTCCTGACGTTGACGGTCCTCGCCGTCATCGGCGGGGTCGATGCCTACCTGAGCGCACCACGGCCCGGCGCGCGCATGGACCCCGCGTCGACCGGCCCCGCCGGCGCCCACGGCATCGTGACGCTGCTGCGCGACGCGGGCGTCGACGTCGTCGTCGCCGATTCCATCGCCGACGTCGAACAGGCGGCGCGAGGCGACACCCAAATCCTGGTGGCGCAGAGCCAGTACCTGACCGACTCACTGGTCGACCGGTTGACGACGGTTCCGGGCGACCTGCTCCTGGTGGAGCCGACGGCGCGGACCCGCGAGGCACTGATGCCCGACGTGCGCGTCTCGGTCGCCAACGGTTTCGACAGCGATCCGAATTGCACTCTGCGCGAAGCGGATCGGGCCGGGTCGGTTCGTTTCGGGCCTAGCGCCACCTACCAGGCCAAAGACGGCCGGCCGATGACCAGTTGCTACGACGGCGTCCTGATCCGTTTTCGCGACAAGGGGCGGACCGTCACGGCGGTCGGCAGCACCGACTTCATGACCAACGGGAGTCTGCTGCAGGCCGGCAACGCCGCGTTGGCGATGAACCTCGCGGGCGACCGGCCGCGGCTCATCTGGTACGCGCCCCACCACATTGAGGGTGAATCATCTTCGACCACATCGATTTTCGACTTGATACCGCCAAACGTGACCTGGGTGGTCTTGCAGCTGGGCCTGGTCGTGCTGCTTGTCGCCCTGTGGAAGGGCCGCAGGCCCGGACCACTGGTGGCCGAGCAGTTGCCCGTCGTGGTGCGCGCGTCGGAAACGGTCGAGGGTCGTGGCCGGCTGTACCGGTCACGTCGGGCGCGTGATCGCGCGGCCGCGGCATTGCGCACCGCCACGTTGCAGCGGCTACTGCCCCGACTCGGCCTGAGCGCGGGCGCGTCACCGCCCGCCGTGGTGATGACCGTGTCCCAGCGCACCGGGTCGGATCCGGGATTTGTTTCCTTCTACCTGTTCGGGCCGCCCCCGGCGAACGACAGCGACCTGTTACAACTTGCCCGTGCGCTCGACGAAATCGAAAGGCAGGTCACACACACGTGACGCAACCGACGCAACCAACCCCCACCGCTGAATCGGCGCGCGAGGCGCTGCTGGCGTTGCGCGCCGAGCTCGCCAAAGCCGTTGTCGGACAGGAGGGAGTGGTCAGCGGCCTGGTGATCGCGCTGTTGTGTCGCGGCCATGTTCTGCTGGAAGGCGTTCCGGGAGTGGCGAAGACGCTGCTGGTCCGCGCGCTGGCGGCCGCGCTGCGGCTGGAGTTCAAGCGGGTGCAGTTCACCCCCGACCTGATGCCCGGCGACGTCACGGGATCGCTCGTGTACGACACACGCACAGCCGCATTCGCGTTCCGGCCCGGCCCGGTGTTCACCAATCTGCTGCTGGCCGACGAGATCAACCGGACCCCGCCCAAAACCCAGGCTGCACTGCTCGAGGCGATGGAAGAGCGTCAGGTCAGCGTGGAAGGCGAGCCCAAGCCGCTGCCCGACCCGTTCATCGTCGCCGCGACGCAGAACCCAATCGAGTACGAGGGCACCTATCAGTTGCCCGAGGCACAGCTGGACCGCTTCCTGATGAAGCTGAATGTGATGCTGCCGCCGCGTGATTCCGAGATCGTGATCCTGGGCCGGCACGCGCACGGCTTCGATCCCCGCGACCTCTCGGCGATCAAACCGGTGGCCGGGCCCGCAGAGCTGGCGGCCGGCCGCGAGGCCGTCCGGAACGTGTTGGTGGCCGACGAGGTACTGGGCTACATCGTCGACATCGTCGGGGCCACCCGCTCCTCACCCGCGCTGCAACTGGGTGTCTCGACGCGCGGGGCGACCGCCCTGTTGGCCACGGCCCGTTCGTGGTCCTGGCTGTCGGGCCGCAACTACGTGACTCCCGATGACGTCAAGGCCATGGCCCGCCCGACGCTGCGGCACCGGGTGATGTTGCGGCCGGAAGCCGAACTCGAAGGCGCCACACCCGACGGTGTGCTCGACGGGATCCTGGCTTCGGTTCCGGTGCCCCGCTAGTGATCCTGACCGGACGCGCCGGGCTGCTCGCGCTCATCTGCGTGCTGCCCATCGCGCTGTCACCTTTGCCGGCAGGGACTTTCGTAATCCTGCTGGCAGTGCTGTTGACCGCACTGGCCGTGGATATCGGGTTGGCCGCCAGTCCAAGCAGATTGCGCTATACCCGGTCGCCCGATCGCTCCGCGCGGCTCGCGCAGCAATCCGACGTCGGGCTGCTGATCCACAACGACGGCTCGCGGCGGTTCCGCGGCCAGATCCGCGACGCGTGGCCGCCCAGCGCACGCGCCCAACCTCGCACCCAGCCCGTTGACATTCCCGCGGGGCAACACCAGCACGTCCAGACGCAGCTGCGGCCGGTTCGCCGCGGCGACCTGCGCGCGACGGTGGTGACGGCCCGCTCGATCGGTCCGCTGGGATTGGCGGGAAGGCAGGGTTCGCAACCCGTTCCGGGTCGGCTCAGGGTGTTGCCGCCGTTCCTGTCTCGAAAACACCTACCGGCGCGGCTCGCCAAACTCCGGGAGATTGACGGGCTGCTGCCGACGCTGATACGCGGGCAGGGAACCGAATTCGACTCGCTGCGAGAATATGTCGTCGGCGACGACGTCCGCTCCATCGACTGGCGCGCCACCGCGCGTCGCTCCGACGTGGTCGTGCGCACCTGGCGACCCGAACGCGACCGGCGCGTGCTGATCGTGCTCGATACCGGACGCACGGCGGCCGGCCGCATCGGAGTCGACCCGACCGCGTCGGACCCCGCGGGCTGGCCCCGGCTGGACTGGTCGATGGATGCCGCGCTGCTGCTGGCCGCGCTCGCGTCGCGGGCCGGCGATCATGTCGATTTCCTCGCCCATGACCGCGTCAGCCGGGCCGGCGTGTTCGGGGCGTCACGCACCGAGCTGTTGACCCAGCTGGTCGAGGCGATGGCCCCCCTGCAACCAACTCTCGTCGAATCAGACTGGCGTGCAATGGCTTCCACCATTGCCCTGCGCGCCCGTCGACGGTCGTTGGTGGTTCTGCTGACTGACCTCAACGCGGCCGCGTTGGACGAGGGCCTGCTGCCCGTTCTGCCCCAGTTGTCGGCCAAACACCACCTGCTGCTGGCCGCGGCCACCGACCCGCGCGTCGACCAAATGGCCGGTGGGCGTTGGGATGCCGCGGCGGTCTACGACGCCGCCGCGGCCGAACGGTCGCGCAACGACCGCGGTGAGATCGCAACGCGGCTGCGCCGCAGTGGGGTGGAAGTCGTTGACGCCCCCCCAACCGAACTGGCGCCCGCCCTCGCCGACCGTTACCTGGCGATGAAAGCGAGCGGCCGCTTGTAGGTCGGCTCAGCCGGTGGGGATCACGTCGGGCGCGTCTTCGATATCGCCGGTCTCGCCGACCTTGGCGGCGCGACGGCCGAAGTACCCGATGTAGGAAAGGAATGCGACCTCGGCGACGATGCCGACGCCGACCCGGACGAACGTCGGCAATGCAGAGGGTGTCACCAACGCCTCGATCAATCCGGAGACCAGCAGCACACCCACCAGTCCTATCGCGACCGACACGACGGCACGGCCCTGTTCGGCGAGCACCTGCCCGCGGGGCCTGTCCCCGGGCGATATGACCGACCACCCCAGCCGCATTCCCGCCGCCCCGGCCAGGAATACCGCCGTCAGCTCGAGCAGTCCGTGCGGGAGCAGCAGACCCAAAAGGAGGCCGCCCTTGCCGGCCTGGAACATCAGACCGGCGATAAGTCCCAGATTGGCGGCGTTCTGGAAGAGCACAAACGGGATCGGCAATCCGAGCACCACCGATAACGCGATGCACTGTGCGGACACCCAGGAGTTGTTCACCCAGACCTGCAGGGCGAATGACGCGGCGGGGTGCTCGCTGTAGTACGACGAGACATCATGGTTCACCAATTGGTCGATGTCGCTTGGTGTTCCGACGGCGGACTGCACCTCGGGGTTGCCGGCGACCCACAACGCGATGACCACGACGACGGCGATAAAGGCGGCCGCGGTCCCCAGCCACCACCGCCAGCTGCGGTACGCAACGACCGGGAAGGAGACCGTCCAGAAGCGGGTGAACGTACGACTGAGCGGCGCGTGAGCCCCGGTCACCACGGAACGGGCTCGCGCGACCAGGCTGGACAGCCGACCGATCAACACCGAATCCGAGGACGCCGAGCGCAGCATCGACAGATGAGTGGACACCCGTTGGTAAAGCTCGACGAGGTCGTCGACTTCTGCGCCGCTCAGCGATCGGCGCTTCCCGATCAGCGTCTCGAGGCGGTCCCACGTGTCGCGATGGGCCAGCACGAATGCATCGACATCCACCCTTCGCAGCCTAATCGCATCGCGGCGCAGCCCGATCCGGACGCTCCCCCGCACCAGACCTGTACCGTTCGGTGTTATGTCGGAGGTGGTGACCGGGGACGCCGTGATCCTCGATGTGCAGATCGCGCAATTGCCGGTGCGGGCCGTCGGCGCGCTGATCGACATCGCCGTGATCGGCATCTGCTACGTGCTCGGGCTGATGCTGTGGGCCGCCACCCTGGCGCAATTCGACGATGCGCTGAGCGCCGCAATAATGCTCATGTTCACGGTGCTGGTGATCGTCGGGTATCCGCTGATACTCGAAACCGCAACGCGGGGACGGTCGGTGGGCAAGATCGCCATGGGCCTGCGCGTGGTGTCCGACGACGGCGGCCCAGAACGCTTCCGGCAAGCGCTGTTTCGCGCGCTGGCGTCGGTGGTCGAGATCTGGCTGCTGGCCGGAAGCCCCGCCGTCATCTGCAGTCTGTTGTCCCCCAAGGCCAAGCGGATCGGCGACATCTTCGCCGGCACGGTCGTCATCAACGAACGCGGGCCCCGAATGGGACCGCCTCCGGTGATGCCGCCGGCGTTGGCGTGGTGGGCGTCGTCGCTGCAACTGTCGGGGCTATCAGCGGGCCAGGCGGACGTCGCGCGCCAATTCCTTTCCAGGGCAACACAGCTGGACGGTCATCTACGCCAGCAGATGGCGTATCGCATCGCCGGTGACGTGGTGTCCCACATTGCTCCGCAGCCACCGCCGGGCGCGCCGGCAGAACTCGTGCTTGCCGCCGTGCTCGCCGAACGGCACCGTCGCGAACTGGCCCGGCTGCGTCCGCCTATGACGCCAGTGCCGGCTCCCTGGCCACAACAACAGTGGCCCCAACAGCAGCCGAGTCCGTGGCCTGCGCAGGGCCCCCACGACGCCGGTTACTCGGGCGGTTTCGCGCCGCCGCGCTGAACTAACTGGAGACGCTCGCCGCCATCAGCGCGACATCCAGGATCAGTAGGGCCCATCCGCACAACGGGACCGCGATCCCGCCGCGGCGCTTCGCGGTGAACAACGTCAGGACGATGACGACCACAGCGATCGCCGGTGCGCCGTAAAACGCGACGCCGAAGTCGATCCCACCGCGGCCCAAGTTGGGACAGTTGCGTTCGCTGCAGTTGTCGGTGCTCATCACCGCGCCCAGCGCGAACAGCATTACAAGGGCGGCACCGGGCACCGTCGCCAGCGCCAATCCCCAGTTGACCCACGGCCACACGTTGCGGCCATGGCCACCCGGCCGACGGTCTTGTCCCGTTGCAGCCCGACCCGGGCCTTCGCCGCCGACCGTCAGATTGGACTTATCAGCGTTCATTTATCAGGTGCTACCCGGCGTTCTAGGGATACAAACCGGGTTGCCGCTCCCGAATCCGGAATATAACGTTGCATCGCGATAGTTTCCGATATATCGTGATATTCCGAAGCGCATGGAGCGCTTCCCCGAAACGTAAGGACTACACATGAGCAACCCATTCACTCCCCCAGAAGAGCCATTCGCCGGCCGGCCCGGCTTCGGATTCGGCGCCGGTCCCGCACAGCGTCGCGCCCTGCATGGCGCCAAGCGCCATGCCCGGCGGGAATTCTTCGAGCACCTCCGCGACCAGGCCGCCGAGCACGACGGCCCGCTGGGCTTCGGCCCAGGGTTCGGTCCGGGCTTCGGCCCTGGTTTCGGTCCGGGCTTCGGCCCCGGTTTCGGCCCCGGTTTCGGCTTCGGACCCGGTGGCCGACGCGGCGGATGGCGCCGTGGCGGCCGGGGCGGCGGCAGGCGTGGCGACGTACGAGCGGCCATCCTGGTGCTGCTGGCCGAGCGGCCGATGCACGGCTACGAGATGATCCAGCAGATCGCCGAGCGCAGCAATGGGCTGTGGAAGCCGAGCCCCGGTTCGGTTTACCCGACGCTCCAGCTGCTTGTCGACGAAGGCGTGATCGCCGCGAGCGAGACCGAGGGCAGCAAGAAGCTCTACGAGCTGACCGAGGAGGGTCGCGCGGCGGCCGAGAAGGTCGAGACCCCGCCGTGGGAAGCGATCACCGAAGGCGCGGACCCGGGCCACATCAACCTGCGGTCGGCCGTGGGCCAGTTGTTCGGTGCGGTAGGGCAATCCGCTTACACCGCCACCGCCGACCAGCAGCAGCGCATCGTTGAGATCCTCAACAACGCGCGCCGCGAGATCTACGGCATCCTGGGCGAAGACTAAGCCCCAAGAACAGCGGGCCCTGGATTAGGTCAGATCGACCCAATCCAGGGCCCGCTCAACCGCTTTGCGCCAGCCCGCATAACCCGCGGCGCGCTGGTCGTCGCTCCAGGTCGGCGTCCAACGCTTGCCTTCTTGCCAATTGGCGCGCAGGTCGGACGGATCGGCCCAAAACCCGACCGCCAGGCCGGCCGCATAGGCGGCGCCCAGCGCCGTCGTCTCGGCGACCACCGGCCGCACCACGTCCACGCCCAGCACGTCGGCCTGGATCTGCATGCACAACTCGTTGTCGGTGATGCCGCCATCGACCTTCAAAACCTCAAGGCGTACACCCGAATCCGCAGCCATGGCATCCACCACGTCGCGGCTCTGGTAGCAGATCGCCTCCAGCGTCGCGCGCGCCAGGTGCGCGTTCGTGTTGAACCGGGACAGCCCCACGATCGCGCCCCGCGCGTCCGATCGCCAGTAGGGCGCGAACAGCCCGGAAAACGCTGGGACGAAATAGACCCCGCCGTTGTCGGCGACCTGCCGCGCCAGCGACTCGCTTTGCGCGGCACCGCTGATGATGCCCAGCTGATCACGCAGCCATTGCACGGCCGAGCCGGTCACCGCGATCGAACCCTCAAGAGCATAAACGGGTTTCGCGTCGCCGAACTGATAGCAGACGGTGGTCAGCAGTCCGTGGTCCGATCGCACGATCGCCTCACCGGTGTTGAGCAACAGGAAATTCCCGGTGCCGTAGGTGTTTTTCGCCTCCCCTTCGGACAGACACACCTGACCGACCATCGCCGCATGCTGGTCGCCGAGGACTCCGGTGATGGGCACCTCCCCGCCGACGGGCCCCGTTTCCGACGCCAGACCGTGGGGTTGCGGCGCCGACGACGGCGCTATCGCCGGCAGCATCTCGCGGGGGACGGAGAAGAACGACAACAGCTCGTCGTCCCAGTCCAAAGTCTCCAGGTTCATCAACATGGTCCGGCTGGCATTGGTCACATCGGTGACGTGGACGCCGCCCCGCGGACCCCCGGTCAGATTCCACAACACCCAGGTGTCGGCGGTGCCGAACACCGCATCGCCGCGCTGCGCGGCATCGCGCACGCCGTCGACGTTCTGCAGAATCCACTGCAGCTTGCCGCCCGAGAAGTAGGTCGCCGGCGGCAGGCCCGCCTTGCGGCGGATCACCTCGCCACGACCATCCCGCTGTAGCGCCGACGCGATCCGGTCGGTACGGGTGTCCTGCCAGACGATGGCGTTGTAATACGGCCGTCCGGTGTGCCGGTCCCACACCAGCGTGGTCTCACGCTGGTTTGTGATGCCCAGCGCAACAAAGTCTTTGGCCGACAACTTGGCTTTGTTCAATACCGACGTCAGCACCGACGACGTCCGCTCCCAGATTTCGACCGGGTCGTGCTCGACCCAGCCGGCGCGGGGCAGGATCTGTTCGTGCTCGAGTTGGTGACGGGCCACTTCGGCACCGTCGTGATCGAAGATCATGCAGCGTGTGCTGGTGGTTCCCTGGTCGATGGCGACGACGAATTCAGCGGACTCGGCCAACTGCTCTCCTCCACCCGTGAGCTCTTGACACTTCGATGGCAAACTCCATCATGGTCTACCCGCCGGGCGGGCGATACCGCGACTCGTGCCCACAGCGCTTGCGTTACCGCCGGTAACCCTGTTGCATCGGGCTTGTGGGCGAAGAAGTCAAGCGCACCACGTTCGACAGCGCGCATCGGCGGGAATACCGGCGCAAGGTGCAGCTATGTCTGGACGTCTTCGAGACGATGCTTGCGCGGTCGTGTTTCGACTCGGAGCAACCGCTTACCGGCATGGAGATCGAGTGCAACCTCGTCGACGGCGGCTATCAGCCGGCCATGTTGAACCGCGATGTGCTGGCCGCCATCGCTGATCCGGCGTACCAAACCGAATTGGGCGCCTACAACATCGAATTCAACGTGCCGCCGCACGCACTGCCCGGTCACACCGGCCTTGAGCTGGAGGCCGAGGTGCGGGCCAGCCTGAACGACGCCGAGATCAAGTCGAGCGAACGCGGTGCGCACATCGTCATGATCGGCATTCTGCCCACGCTGATGCCCGACCACCTGTCCACCGACTGGATGAGCGAGTCGACGCGATACACCGCCCTCAACGAATCGATCTTTACCGCTCGCGGCGAGGACATCCCTATCGATATCTCCGGCCCCGAGCCGTTGAGCTGGCAGGCGCCGACAATAGCGCCCGAATCCGCCTGCACCAGTACGCAATTGCATCTGCAGCTATCCCCGGAGGCGTTCGCCGCCAACTGGAATGTGGCACAGGCGGTGGCGGCACCGCAGTTGGCGATGGGCGCCAACTCGCCGTATTTCTTCGGTCATCAGCTGTGGGCCGAAACCCGCATCGAATTGTTCGCGCAGTCCACCGACACGCGACCCGAAGAGCTCAAAACCCAAGGGGTGCGGCCACGGGTGTGGTTCGGCGAACGGTGGATCGACTCGGTCCTCGACCTGTACCGGGAGAACATCCGCTACTTCCCGTCGCTGCTGCCCGAGGTCTCCGACGAGGACCCGGCCGCTGAACTGGCCGCCGGGCGCACGCCGCACCTTTCCGAATTACGCCTGCACAACGGGACCGTGTACCGATGGAACCGGCCGGTATACGACGTCGTCGACGGGCGTGCGCAGCTGCGCCTGGAGAACCGTCTGCTGCCGGCCGGGCCGAGCGTCATCGACATGCTCGCGAATTCCGCCTTCTTCTACGGCATGCTGCGCAGCTTGTCCGAAGCCGAAAATCCGTTGTGGACGGCGATGGATTTCGCTGTGGCGCAAACCAATTTCCTCGCGGCGGCGCGGTACGGCATCGACGCGCGGCTGGACTGGCCCGGCAGGGGCGACGTGACTGCGCGCGAATTGGTGCTGGACACGCTGCTGCCCATCGCCGACGAGGGATTGCAGCGCTGGGGAGTCGACGCCGAGGTGCGCGACCGGTTCCTGGGTGTCATCGAAGGCCGCGCGAGAACCGGTCGAAACGGCGCCACCTGGCAGGTGGCCACGGTGCGTAGGCTGGAGAACGACGGTATGAGCCGGCCCGCTGCACTCGCCGAGATGCTGCGGCGGTACTGCGGACATATGCATGCCAACGAGCCGGTGCATACCTGGGACTGATGACTCCGATGGGGGAAAGCATGTCGTCCGAAATCATGGACTGGGACAGCGCCTACCGTGGGCAGAGCGATTTCGAAGGCCCGCCGCCGTGGAATATCGGTGAACCGCAACCGGAACTGGCGGCACTGATCGCCGCCGGCAAGTTTCACAGCGACGTGCTCGATGCCGGCTGCGGGTACGCCGAGCTTTCGCTGGCCCTCGCGGCCGCGGGGTACACCGTGGTCGGCATCGACCTCACTCCCACGGCCGTCGCGGCCGCGAGGAAGGCGGCAACCGAACGCGGCTTGGCCACGGCCAGTTTCGCGCAGGCCGACATCACTGACTTCAGCGCCTACCCGCCGGGATCGGCCGATCGGTTTTCCACCGTCGTCGACAGCACGTTGTTTCACTCGTTGCCGGTCCAGCGCCGCGACGACTACCTGAGCACGGTGCACCGCGCTGCGGCCCCGGGGGCGAGCTATTTCGTGCTGGTATTCGCCAAGGGCGCCTTCCCCGCCGAAATGGAAACCAAGCCCAACGAAGTCGATGAAGACGAGTTGCGCGCCGCGGTGGTCAAATACTGGGAGATCGACGAGATTCGCCCCGCCTACATCCACGCCAACATTCCCGACGTTTCCGACGCGCCGTTCCAGTTCCCGCCGCACGACCGCGACGAGAAGGGGCGGATGAAGTTGCCGGCCTTCTTGTTGGCGGCCCACAAAGCCGGTTAGGAAGCCGGTTAGGCGGTCGCCGCGGTGGCGGTGATCAGTGCCTCGGCGAAGATCTCCAGATCCGCAGCCGTGGTGTCCACGTGCGGCGAAATCCGCAGCACCGGTCCGTTCAGCTCCAGCGGAGCCCTTGGCACACCGGCGAAGGTCGTCAGGATCCGCCGTTCGGCGAGCAGCCAGTTCCGCACCGCCAGCGGATCGGCGCCGTCGACCGGCGCCAGGGTGGTGATCGCGCTGGGCTCCTCTAACTCTTCGACCACCGCCCATCCCGTCACGTCGGCCAGCAGCGTCCGGCTGACGCCGCCCAACTCGCCCAAGCGGGCACGGACCGCCAGCGGCCCGTAGGCCAGATACTCTCCCAGCGCCAGCGAAAACCCAACCCGCGCGGCAACATTGGCTTCTCCGAATTCAAGCTGCTGGTCCACCGTCGACGATTTCAGCAACCACTCCGGTGCCGCCAGCCTCGGGCGCATCCCCTCCAGCAGTTCCCGGCGCACCGCGAGCATCCCGACCCCGCGCGGCCCCGCGATCCACTTGCGCGACGAGCAGTACGTCACGTCCGCGCCCACCGCGCAGTCCACCTGGCCCAGCGCCTGGGCTGCGTCGACGACGAGCGGCAGCCCCAGCTCGCGGCAGAGTCGCGCAAGCATCGGAAGCGGTTGCACCACCCCGCTGTGGCTGCCGACTGCGGTCAGGTGGACCAGATCGGGTCGGTCGGCATCGAGGGCCAGCGCCGCGTCGTCGAGCGCCAGGCGGCCGTCATCGAGGGTCGGCAGCAGCTGGTGTTCGAATCCGTGCGCGGCCATCATCGCCAGGTTGGGGCCGTATTCGCCGGGCAGACAAGCCACCTTGCGGCGGTCTGCCGGCCAACTGCCCAGCAGCAAGTCCAGCGCGTTCAGCGAGCCGGTGGTGAAAACCACTGCGGCATCAGCCATCCCGGCCAGTGCGGCGAACGCGGCGCGTCCCGCGTCGAGCACCGGCGTGGCGGCCTCGGCGGCGACATACCCACCCACCTCGGACTCGTTGCGAGCGTGCTGGGCGGCGGCCTCGATCACCGCCAGGCTCTGGCGTGAGCAGGCCGCGTTGTCCAGGTGCAGACCGGCCATGGGCGGGCGGGCCGCCCGCCACTGATCGGCCAGCGAGTCGCTGCCGGTCACTTCACGGCCAAGGACAGCCCGAAGTCACCGGCATCATCGGTCCACCACCGGGTGCGACGCAGTCCTGCGGCCGCCAATTCGGCGCTGATCCCATCGGGGCGGAACTTGCTCGACACCTCGGTGAGCATCTCCTCGCCCGCTTCGAAGTCGACGGTCAGGTCGAGCGCGCCGATTCGCACCCGCTGGCCGCGCTCGGCGCGCAGCCACATCTCTATGCGTTCGTCTCCCGCGTTCCACCGGGCCACATGGTGGTAGGCGTCGACGTCGAAATCGGCGTCGAGTTCCCGGTTGATCACCGCGAGCACGTTGCGATTGAAAGCCGCCGTCACTCCGGCGGAATCGTCATACGCGCGCACCAGCCGGTCGATGTCCTTGATCAGATCGGTGCCCAGCAGCAGGCTGTCCCCCGGCCGCATCTGCGCGGACAGGTCCGACAGAAACCGCTCGCGCGGTCCGGGTGTGAGGTTGCCGATCGTCGACCCGAGGAACACGAACAGCCGCCGTCCGGCGCTCGGGATCTCCGCCAGGTGTTCTTCGAAATCACCGCAGACAGCGGTGATTTCGACTCCCGCGTATTCCTGCTGGATGGCCGTCGCGGCCGTCTCGAGGATGCTGGCGTCGACGTCGAACGGCACGAACCTGCGCAGTGACCCGCGCTCACGCAGCGCGTCGAGCAGCATCCGGGTCTTCTCCGAAGTCCCGCTGCCCAATTCGACCAGGGTGTCGGCCTCGCTGGCCGTCGCGATCTCAGCCGAACGCGCCCGCAGGATCTCGGCTTCGGCACGGGTCGGGTAGTACTCGGGCAACCGTGTGATCTGGTCGAACAGATCGCTGCCGACCGAGTCGTAGAACCACTTGGGCGGCAACGACTTCGGCGTCTGTCGCAGGCCTTGGGACACGTCGCGGCGCAACGCGTGGTACGCCGAGTCAGCGGCGAGGTGATTGGACAGCGACAGCGTCATCAAGATCCTTTCGGGTGATACAGCGGCGTCAGCGTGACGCCCGTCGCGGCGACTTCAACGAGGTGACGGTCCGGCACGTCCTCCCAGTCCGAGTCGTTGTCGTACGGTTCACTGGCCAGCACCACACCGTCGGGACGTCGCAGGATGGACAGCGTGTCGCCCCAGACCGTTGCCAGCAGACGAGAACCGTTGGCGGCCAAGATATTCAGGCGGGCATTGGGGTCGGCCTCGGCTATCTCGGTGATGGTCTCACCCAACGCATCGAGCCCGCGCGCGAAAATGGTTGCGGCGAGTATCGCGCTGTCGCAGACCGATTCGGCGAGAGCCGTGGTCGGTAACACGGCCCGGTCGACAACTCCGTTGTGCGACAACAACCATTGGCCGTCGGTGAACGGCGCCGTTGCGCTGATCTCGATCGGCATGCCGACGGTGGCCGAGCGTACCGCGGCCACCACGCAGTGACTGCGCAGCGCGGGCGCGATGGAGTCGAACGACACATCACCCCACAGCGGCGCGGGGCTACGCCAGCGGCGCGGCGTCGCCCCATCGGCAGGACCGTCGAAAAACCCTACGCCCCAACCATCGGCGTTCATCAGCCCGTGCTTTTGCCGCCGCGGGGCATACGACTGCACGCGCAGGCTGTGGGGCGGATCCAGCATCAGCGAGGAGACGGTGACGTCGGCCCCCAGCCAGCCGAGGTGACGGCACATCAGGAGGTGCCCGAGGCGTCGGGGACGTCCCAGGCCAACCGCACGCCGGAGAAGATTTGGCGGCGGATCGGGTGATCCCAGTTGCGGAAACTGGACCGCAGGATCGCCGATTCGACGGCCCACGAGCCGCCGCGCAGCACCCGGTAGTCGCCGTCAAAGAACGGCTCCGAGTACCGGTCGTAGATCATCGGGACGAACCCGGGCCACGGTCGCAGCGGGGAACTGGTCCATTCCCAGACGTCGCCGAGCATCTGCTCGACCCCGTACGCCGACGCGCCGCCGGGATACGCGCCGACGGGCGCCGGGTGCAGCGCGCTACCGCCGAGGTTCGCCACCAGCTCGGACGGCTCCTGCGCGCCCCAGGGGTAGCGGCGCCGGCTGTTGGTCGCCGGATCCCACGCGCAGGCCTTCTCCCATTCGGCTTCGGTGGGCAGCCGCGCGCCGGCCCAGGCCGCGTAGGCCTCGGCCTCGAAGTAGGTGACGTGCTGCACCGGCTCGTCGGCGGGGATTTCTTCGACGTGGCCGAACCGGGTGCGCGTCCGCGCATCGGAACTCCAGAACTGCGGCCCGGTCAGGCCCGCGCTCTCCCGGTGATCCCAGCCGCGCTCCGACCACCAGCGTGGTTGGCGGTAGCCGCCGTCGGCGACGAACTGCTGCCACTCACCATTGGTGACCGGAACCCGGCCGATCCGGAACGCCGGGAGGTCGACCACGTGGCCTGGACGCTCGTTGTCCAGTGAATAGGGCTCGTTCACGGCGTCCACGCCCAGCACGAACGGGCCGGCGGCCACCAGCACCGACGTGCCGGCCAGCTCCGGCCGACCCTTCGGCAGGACCGACGTGTCACCCAGCAGGGGCGCGCCGTTGCGCAAATTCAATGCCTGCAGCATGGTTTCGTCGTGCTGGTTTTCGTGGCTGACCACCATCGCGTACACGAAGGCGGCTTCGTCACCCGCCGGGTCGTCGGGCAACGCGTCGAGCGCGTCGAGCACGGCCGAGCGCACTGTCCGGCAATAGGCCCTCGCCTTCTCGGGGGACAGCAGCGGTAGGTCGACGCGGCTGGCGCGCGAGTGCACGAAGGCGTCGTAGAGTCCCTCGACGGCCCGCGGCAACATCCCGGGCCGGGACGGATCGCCGCCGCGCAACAGCCACAGCTCTTCCTGCTGACCGATATGCGCCAGGTCCCACACCAACGGGCTCATCAACGGGTCGTACTGCCGGTAGAGCTCGGCGTCGTCGAAATCGACCAGCCACAACGTCCGTGTCCGCGCCCGCGCCAAACCGTCGGCAAGACCCTCGCGAGAAGTCACAGCTCCCCTTGCGCCAGTCGCGCCACGACGGGCGCGATGCCCTGCTCGATCACTTCGTCGGCGAAATCGTCGCCGGGACAGCGGCCCCGCTCGACACTGCGGACCAGGCGCTGCATCGATTCGCCGATTTCGGCCGGTGCCCTCTCTGCGGCGACGGCCACGCACTTGTTCGCCGCCGTGTACAGGCGGCGGTCGCGCAGACCCGCCCGGGCCGCGACATCCCAGGCGGTGGCCACGGGTTCGACGGCCTTGGCCGCGATATCGGCCGCGACCGGGTCGTCGAGCAGGGCCACGAGCGTGAAGACCACGGCGGGCCAGAAGGCGTCCGGCACGCTGTCCAGATAACGGATTTCCAGCCACTGCCTCGGGCGCACCGGCGGGAACAGGGTGGTCAGGTGGTATTCCAGATCGGCGATCGTCGGGCGGCGGTCGCCGAGCAGTACCCGGCCGTCCACCCAGTCGGCGAAGGGCACCCAGTGCGTGACCGCCTCGGCGTCCGGTTTATGCACCAACATCACCGGGGCCTTGAGCGCATAGCGCGCCCAGTCGGTGCCCGGGTCGTCGCCGCTGGCGCCGAGGATCGGCCCGCAACGCGCCGAATCCATCTGGCCCCACACCCGTTGGCGGGAGGAGACCCAGCCCGTGAACTCACCGCCCAGCATCGGAGAGTTGGCGGTCATCGCGATCATGGTGGGCCCCAGCGCGTGCGCCAGGAGCACCCGCGCCGCCCAGCCGTCGCGCGGCCCGGCGTCCACATTGACCTGAACCGAGGCCGTCGACGTCATCATCGCCGAGCCCGCTTCCCCGGAGCGACTGGTGGCGAAGAACTGTTCCATCGCGCGGTAGCGCGCGCCCGGGTTGATGCGCTTAGGCGGTCGCAGCGGATCGGCACCCAGGAAAACGAGACCGAGCCCGGCGTCGGCAAACGCCGACCGGAGCACGGCCTGGTCGCGACGCATCAGATCGATGGCGGGCGCCACGCCGTCGGCGGGCGGCCCCGACAGCTCCACGGCGCCGCCCGGCTCGACGGTGATTCTGCTGCCACCCGGCAACGCCGGCAGCCGATCGATGACCCCGGCGATCTCGTCCCAGCCGGGACGGCGATGCGGATCGGCCGGGTCGTGGCAGTGGGCTTCCAGCTCCAGGCCGACGCGGCCCAGCGGCGCGTCCACCAGACAGCCATCGGCGATGTATTGCGCGACCGCCGCGGAGTCGGCCATCTCGGCATTGATTTCGGGCGCGGCGGGATCGGCGTCTTCTAATTGCGAGGCCGCAGAGGAGATCGGAGCGAACGTCATATCACGATCCCTTCGGGCCCGAACAAGCTCGAACATGTGCGTGCGGACCGCTTCCCTGCGCAGCTAAGGGAACGATAACCGCCACCACTTCATCTAGCAGACGCCACCGACATATTCCCGTCTCGGCCCGACTCGGGCGCACGGATACCCACTCCTGCGCTATTGACCCAGCGCGTTCTGCATCGCCCCAGCTAGCACGTTTACCGCGGGCCCAGCGTTGCCGGATTGACACACTTTCGCCTGCAGCAACACGTTTTCGCGCAGCCTGGTTTGATCGAAACACCGCCGATCGGTGCCCGCTTCCTGCTTGGTCCAGTTCGCGTCGGCGGGGCCGGGTGGCCCGCCGTCGAAGGACCAGACCTGCGTGCTGCCGTTGTCCAAGTGGACCGCGGTGGTCTGTCCCGAGCAGCCCGCGGTCCGGTCCACCACCCGGTGATAGGCCCGGTCGGCGGCGTCGTTGGTGGCGAACACTCCGACCGCCTGCTTGACGAAGTGTGTCTGGTCGGTGGCCGACGTCTGGGTGACGGCACTGTTGAACGACGCCAGGTCCGGGTCGTTGTACACCTCGGGCAGCCCGATGTCTGCCCAGTTGTTGCACACCGGAAGATCCACCCATTCGCCCTGGCCCGGTTGGGTGGATACCGACTCCCACCCCATTGGTCCGCCGACGATGTTGCCGACCGATCCCTTGCCGAGGACCGCGTAGCTCACCACTCCCGGCTCCGACGGATGCGCGGCCGCAACCGGGATTGTGACCGTGCTCCAAAGGCCGATGGTGACACCGGCTATGCGCGTAGCCCGCATGGTCATTCCAGCGATCATGCCAGGCACGCCGACCGGGCGGTTAGCCCCCGTTACTGCGCAGGCCCTCCTCGACCTTCTTGCCGAGATCGGGGTCGACGTTGCGCCAGTATTCGAACACCCGCGACAGCACCGGTTCCTTGACGCCCTTGGATACGTGACCAATGATGTTGTGCGCCAATCGATCCCGAGCGGCATCGTCGAGGACTTCGCGAACCATGGTGCCGGCCTGGCCCCAGTCGTCGTCCTCGGCGTGCAGCGTGTACGCGGAGCGGACCATGTCGCCGTCGGCATGCCAGCGGATCTCGGCTGCACGCGCCGGGTCGGCGTGCGGCCCGCCGTAGGAATTAGGCGCATACACCGGGTCGGAGACGTTCTTGATCCGCATGGCGCCGTCCTTGGAGTAGCTGTTCACCTCGACTTTCGGCTCATTGACCGGGATCTGCCGATAGTTGGCCCCCAGCCTGGCGCGGTGCGCGTCGGAGTAGGAGAAGCCGCGCGCCTGCAGCATCTTGTCCGGGCTCAACCCGGTGCCGGGCACCGTGTTGTTCGGCTCGAACGCGGCCTGCTCGATCTCGGTGTGGTAGTCGGTGACGTTGCGGGTCAGCGTCATTTTGCCGACGTCGACCAGCGGATAGTCGCTGTGCGGCCACACCTTGGTGAGGTCGAACGGGTTGAACCGGTAGTTCCTGGCCTCCTCGTACGGCATGATCTGCATCTTCAGCGTCCAGCTGGGGTGATCACCGCGCTCGATCGCGTCGTAAAGGTCGCGCTGGTGGTAATCGCCGTCCTCGCCCGCCAACTGATCGGCGTCCTCCTGGGTCAGGAAATCGATGCCCTGATCGGTGATGAAGTGGTACTTCACCCAGAAGATCTCGCCACTGGCGTTGATCCAGCTGTAGGTGTGGCTGCTGTAACCGTTCATGTTCCGCCAGGTCTTGGGAATCCCGCGGTCACCCATCAACCAGGTCACCTGGTGCGCGGACTCCGGCGACAGGCTCCAGAAGTCCCACTGCATGTTATGGTCGCGCAAATTCGTTGCCTGCATGCGTTTCTGGGACCGGATGAAGTGCTGAAACTTCAGCGGGTCGCGCATGAAGAAGACCGGCGTGTTGTTGCCGACCATGTCGAAGTTGCCTTCGCTGGTGTAGAACTTCAGCGCGAAGCCACGCGGATCCCGCCAGGTGTCTGGGCTGCCGCGCTCGCCGGCGACGGTGGAGAACCTGGCCAGCATGTCGGTCTTGGTGCCGGGCGCAAAGACCGCGGCCCTGGTGTACTTGCTGACGTCGTTGGTGACCTCGAAGGTGCCGAAGGCCCCGCCGCCCTTGGCGTGCGGCTGGCGTTCCGGGATGCGTTCCCGGTTGAACTGGGCCATCTGCTCGATCAGGTAGTGATCCTGCAGCAGGATCGGGCCGTCGGGACCGATCGTCAAGGACTGTTCGTCGCTTGGCGCAGCGATCCCGGCGTCGGTGGTGGTGAAACGATCCGTCATTTCGCTATCTCCTCGCTAACTGGGCT
>DASYBR010000148.1:0-7110 GCA_036500645.1 Mycobacterium sp.
AGAGAGGTCCAGCATCTCGCGCCACAATTTCGGGTCGGCGTCCACCTGAATGAGTGCGAACGACACGGCCCGGTCGATCTCGCCGCTCAGCCGACGCATCCAGTCCAGCTCCTTCTTGGGAGCGACGATGTCCTCGCCCGCAGACCCCTGCGGTGCCAGCTCGAACACCGCCTGACCGCCGGCCGCCATGGCGCGGCCCAGACCGAACAGCTCCTCCTCGGCGGCGAACGTGCCCGGCACCGGCTCGCCGTCCATCGCCCGGTGTCCCATCGTCCGCGACGTCGAAAATCCGAGCGCGCCGGCTTCGATCGCTTCGGTGACCAGCCGGCCCATCGCGGCGATGTCGTCGGGCGTGGCCGGCTCGTTGCGGGCACCCCGCTCGCCCATGGCATAGGCGCGGATCGCGCCGTGGGCGACTTGGCTGCCCACGTCGATCGCGAACTTCTGCTTGCCGATCGCGTCGAGGTACTCGGGGTAGGTTTGCCAGCCCCAGGTGATGCCCTCGGTCAGCGCGGTGCCCGGGATGTCCTCGACACCCTCCATCAACTCGATCAGCCATTTCTCGGTGCCCGGCCGGACCGGGGCGAACCCGACGCCGCAGTTACCGGTGACCACCGTGGTGACGCCGTGCCCGCTCGACGGCTCGAGCAACCCGTCCCAGCTCACCTGCCCGTCGTAGTGGGTGTGGATGTCGACGAAACCGGGTGCGACGACATGTCCTGTCGCATCGATGGTTTCGGCCGCGGCACCATTCATCTCGGGGCCGCCTGCGTCGCGGCGGACGATGTCGACGATCTTGCCGTCCTTGATGCCGATGTCCGCGTGGTAACGCTGTGCGCCGGTGCCGTCGACGACGGTGCCTCCGATGATTTTCAGGTCGAACATGACGTTCCTCCTCGGCGCAGTGGGCTGCTGACGCGAGATTTAGGGGTTATTACGCTACTCTGCGTAGCGTATGTGTTGACGGTATGCGCCCGGACCGGGCGAGTCAATGAGTTGGCCGCGCGGACCTATGCGTAAATCAGAGCGAACTCTTCAGCGCCGCGACCGTTTCCAGGTCATGCAGCGCTTCGACGCCGCGCCGCAGGCCTTCCATGGCGATCCCTTCGGCCTGCATCCCGCCCATTCCGGCGGTGATCAGCGGCGCGACATATCCGTACAGCGCGCCTTGCCGGAACCGCAGCCACAGGTCGTCGCGGTCCAATTCGGGGCCGCCCGCCGCAACCAGCGCGCGCCGGTAGTGATCGAGGAGGTCGCGTTGGGTGGCTCGGCGGTCTTCCGGCGTCAGGCTGGTGATCAGGGTGTAGGCGAGTTCGCGGGAGGGGTGTCCGCGCCGCACCGCCTGCCAGTCCAGCAGTCCCGCCTTGCCGCCGTAGAAGTACATGTTCCCGGGGTGCGCGTCGCCGTGCATGACCGTATGCGGCGGAGTGTCGATCAGCGCGGCGACGGCGCGGTAGTTGTCGGCGATGAACCTGCCGTTCTCCACGGGGATGGTGGACCGCTCGGCGAGGCGCTTGATCGAGGCGTTCATGAGTGAGCCGGTCAGCAAGGAGGTGACGTCACCCGACGGCGTGTAGAGCCAGCCCAGCGGACCGCGTCCATTGCGCGGCAGGCGCTCCCAGAAGGTGGCATGCAACTCGGCGAGCAGTTCGACGATGACGCTGGCCTGGTCGGGGGAGAGGGGGTGCAGAGTGTCGGGAAATTCGCACTCTTCGGCGGGCAGATCCTCCAGGACCAGCAGGTACCGGCCCGTCCAACTGTCGAATGCGGCGCCGTAGGCGTAGGGGACGCCGATGACCTGCGGCGCGAGTTGGGTGTAGAAGCGAACTTCGGTGGCGCCGAGCCGGCCGAGCTCACCCATCAAACGGTTAGCGGCGGACTTCGCGCCGATCTTGACGAACACCGAGTCGGGCACGTCGTTTCCGGTCAGCACCAGCCGGGCCCGTGACGACGTTCCCGAGTCGCTGCCAAGGACGCGGACCGATCGGACGGTGGTGCCGATGACCTTGGACAGGACCGCCGCGTCGACGTCTTCGACCGTGCGGGGCAGCCCCAACCGGCCTCCCACCACCGCGTCCGCCGTCACCCGGACCACGCCGCGGCTCAGATGGCCGGCCAGGCCGATAGCGGAAACAGCTTGTCCCACAATGCTTGTCATATCCGGACCGCCATGTCTCGCCACTGAGAAGATATCTGATTATCTGGACATCAGACAATCTACCGTTATTGTCTGATCTGCGGTACCAGGGCCCGCACCACAAACTGCTCGACGAACTGGCGTTTGTCGGCGACGGCGCGATACCGCCACGAGGGTGCCAGCAGGAACATCGTGGTCGACTGCAACCACTGGACGACCCAACGGGGATCGAGGTCGGCGTGCAGACGACCCGCCGCTTTCCACCGATCCAGCAGCGGCCCGTAGTGCCGCAACTGCAGCTCCACGATGGGCTGCGAACCCTTCTCGAGGGCGGTGGCCACGGAAGTGCTCTCGGCAAACAGTGCTTCGTTCAACGGATCGCCGTCCACCGATTCGACGCGAGCCAGCACCATCTCCGGCACCGATCGCACCGGGTCGTCCGGGGTGCGCAGCGAGCGCACCAGCTCACCGAGCGCGCTGTCGACGCGCATCAGAATCAAGCCCAGCAACACATCGTCGCGGCCGGGAAAGTACCGGTACACGGTGGACCTCGACACTCCTGCTTCGTCGGCCACCTCGCCAACCCGGAACTGGGTATTGCCCCGGCGCACGATGCAACGGCCGGCCGCGTCCAGGATGCGTCGGCGGGCCTCCTCGTCATCGAGGATCGCGCGGTCATCGCCCCACCGCCGGCTCGGTTCCATAGCGCCGACGTTACGGGATGCGTTGTGCTACTCGATATCTGACGTGCGCTGCGTCGCAGTAGGCAAACTCAGCGGCGTTTGCGATCGCGTCGTTCACCGCCAGCAGCAGGTCGCTGAACCTGTCGGCGGCAAGTGTGAAATGCCGTTCGAGCCAGACCCCGAACTCGGTCCGGGTACGGGCGGCGCTGCGCGCGTCCGCGGCGACCCGGGCCCGCACGAAGCGCGAGCGGTCATCGGCGCTCGATACGTGGTGCGGCTGGTTAGAGCACCCCGTCGTCCTGGGTTGCCCTCCCATTTCGTGGACGTTCACTCGCCAGAGATGTTGCTCAGTGCGCTGTCGAGGGTGCTGTAAAGCGAGAGCACACTGTCTATGCCCATGAGTTTGATCGGTCTGCTGGTGGCCGAGCCGTTGGCGACGACCGCGAACCGCGTAGGCGGCTCGACCTCCGCCTGCGCCGTCACCAGGACGGTCATCCCGGCCGAGGCCAGGAAGTTCACCTTCGACAGGTCGACGATCAGCGCAGCAGGCCGGGTGGCCCGCGCGGTCTCGATCGCCTCGGCCAGCTGTGGCGAGCTGAGCATGTCGACTTCGCCCGAGACGGTGAGCACAACCGCCTGGTCTACTTGATGTTTTCCCACTTCAAAAGCGGACGGGTCGATTGCATCGCCGAATTGTTCGCCCATGGTTCATCACTCACATCCGGTCCCACCTGGGACACCGCTAGCTCTCAAACAGCTACAACCAAGCCAAGGGCTGTTCATTCAACCCCGCATAACGCGCTTGCCTACGGAGGAGAGACACCCCGTCGATCTGCGCTACTAAGTGCAGACACGGCTGCAAGTCTTTGATTGATGGTAAGACACGCGGCAAATCGTCTTCAAAATGCTGAACGAAATTCGGTCTCGTCACGTAGTCCCGGGTGTGTGCGATCGTCGCCGCAAGAGTTGCGCATGGCATCGACCCGTGTGTGAATTGCCTGCACCGATTTCGTTTTCAACCTGCCGTTGCGTGGCCTGCAAAAACGGGAAAGGACGGTGCCGTGGAGCCCAGTGACAGCGGCAGCGAACAAGGCCAACAAGAGGACAAACCCGGCGAGGTCAAGCCCCCGCAGTCGCTGACCCGACGGCATGCATTGCTCGGGATGGGCGCCGTGGCGGGTGTCGCCGCCGTCGATGTGGGCGGGTTCGCCTACGCCGGCGGTTGGCTGCGACCCGGAGCGCTGACCCCCGGGCGGTTCGCCGATGGCTTCGAACGCGTCTACGGCCGTCATGACGGTTTTCGGCGCAACCACGCCAAAGGCCTCAGCGCGATCGGCACCTTCGCCAGCAACGGGGCAGGGGCCGCGATCTGCCGGGCCGCGGTCTTCCGGCAGGGGAACGTCCCCGTGATCGGCCGGTTCTCCCTCTCGGGCGGTCTGCCGGACCAGCCGGACAAGCCCGACACGGTCCGGGGGTTGGGGCTGCTCTTCGATGGCCCCGAGGGTGAGCAGTGGCGCACCGCGATGATCAACATCCCGGTTTTCCCGGACAGCACCCCACAGGGGTTCTACGACCGGATGCTGGCATCCAAACCCCTGCCCGGCACCGGCAAGCCCGACGCCGCCAAGATGGCCGCGTTCCTCCACAACCATCCCGAGACCGTCGCGGCGATGAAGATCATCAAGCAGGCGCCGCCGGCCGCGGGGTTCATCGACAGCGTGTTTCACGGTCTGAATGCCTTTCGATTCACCAACCACGCCGGTGCGACGGTCCCGGTGCGCTGGTCCGCCGTCCCGCAGGAAACGTCGGGCGCTGCGCCCTCGGCGCACGGCAAGGACTACCTGTTCGACGACGTCATACGTGCGCTGGCACAACGGCCGGTGAGTTGGCGGCTGGTGCTCACGATCGGTGACCCGAGCGACCCAACCAACGACGCCACCAAACCCTGGCCGCAGTCGCGCCCGACCCTCGACGCCGGCACCATCACCATCACCGCGGTGCAGACGGAGGCGCCCGGCAACGCGCGCGACATCAACTTCGACCCAACCGTGCTCCCGGACGGCATCACCGCATCCGATGACCCCCTGCTCGCCGCGAGGTCGGCCGTGTATGCCCGCTCGTTCACCCGCCGCGCCGAAGAGCCGAAGACGGCCAGCGAAGTCGACGTCAGACAGGTACGCCAATGACTCAGGAAACCGGCGCCGCGGGGCGCTTCACGCTACCGTCTCGTCTGTTGCACTGGCTGATGGCGCCCATGGTCATCGCGCAGCTGCTCATCGGCGTGACCATGGTCGCCGCCCTGAGCTACTACCCGCTCCTGCTGGCCATCCACCGGCCCCTGGGTGTGCTGATCCTGGTCTTCGCCGTGGTCCGGTTGGCGAATCGGCTGACCCACCGGCCGCCCGCCTTCCTGGCCACCATGAGCCGCATGGAACGCCGGGTCGCGACGTGGTCGGAGTATCTGCTCTACGCCCTGTTGCTGGTGCAGCCGCTGACCGGGTGGGCGATGTTGTCGGCGGCGCGGTTCCCGATCACCCTGCTGGGCCCCCTTCAGCTGCCCGGCATCGCGCCGCACAGCATCGACCTTTTCGCGGTGCTGCGCGAGTGCCACGGCGCCTTCGCGCTCCTGCTGTTCCTGGCGTTTACCGCCCACGTGTTGGCGGTACTCTTCCACACGCTCGTGTTGCGCGACCGGCTCCTCGATCGCATGGCTATCTGGCGGACGAAGCCGGCCTCGCCGCAGCGGGACCAAGCCGGGGTCTGACGACCTGCCTGCCGGGGTTGTCATCGGCCGAATATGATCGGCTCGATTCACGCTTGAGTGCGCGGCCGACGTCAGGCGTGCCGACCACAAGCGACCACGAGGGAGTGGAGAGTTCCATGCCGAACGAGAAGCAAGCGGAGCGGATGACCTCGGGCAAAGGCTTCATTGCGGCGCTGGACCAAAGCGGTGGCTCAACCCCGAAAGCGCTGCGCCTTTACGGCATCAAGGACGACGCGTACTCCTCAGAGAAGGAGATGTTCGACCTCATCCACGAGATGCGCTCGCGGATCATCACCTCCCCGGTGTTCACCGGCGACAGGGTGCTGGCGGCGATTCTGTTCGAACAGACCATGGACCGCGACATTGCGGGCAAGCCGTCGACCACCTACCTGTGGGAGACCAAGGGTGTGGTGCCCTTCCTCAAAATCGACAAGGGGCTGGCCGACGTGTCCGACGACGTGCAGCTGATGAAGCCGATGCCCGGGCTCGACGAGCTGCTGGAGCGGGCCGTGAGCAAGGGCGTCTTCGGCACGAAGGAACGGTCGGTGATCGGCGGCGCCAACGCCGACGGGATCGCCGCGGTGGTCGCTCAGCAGTTCGAGGTGGCCGATCAGGTGCTTTCGCACGGGCTGGTGCCCATCATCGAGCCCGAGGTCACCATCTCTATATCGGACAAAGCGCAGGCCGAAGAGATCCTGCGCGACGAAATCACCAAGCAACTCGAAAACGTGCCCGACGGACAGCGGGTGATGCTCAAGCTGAGCCTGCCCACCGAGGTCAACTACTACCGTCCCCTGATCGAACACCCGAAAGTCATGCGGGTGGTTGCCCTTTCGGGTGGTTACTCCCGCGAGGAAGCCAACGAGCTCTTGGCGAAGAACACGGGCCTGATCGCCAGCTTCAGCCGTGCGCTGACCGAGGGACTCACGGTCGACCAGACAGACGAGGAGTTCAACGCCACCCTCGACAAGGCGATTCAGTCGATCTACGACGCCTCCATCGCCGGCTGAGCTGAGCTAGTAGCGGTGCCGGGCCATCCGCGGCGGCCCTTGGCCCGCATCGCCTTCGTCGGACACCAACGCGGGCACCATCTCGCAGGTCACCAAGCCCTCATCCCGGGTCAATTCATCGACCACGTCGAAGGATTGGGCGATGTTGGTCGGCGTGTCAACGACGATCGTGACAACGGGGACGCGACGGGCCAGCGAGAGCAGCCGGTCACCGTGGGGCCGGTGGTCCCCGTGGAACCCCCACAGGCCGCGCAGCACCGTCGCGCCGTCCGGCGTTTTGAGCCGGCGCAGCTGTTGGACGATCGCGCGGTGAATCGGGACACCGTCATGGCGCGCGGATTCCGACGTGTAGATCATCAGCTTCTGCCACAGCGGCAGGCCGTGTTCGTCCACCCCCGGCAGGGCGTGCGGCCTTTCCAGTAGTTCGCCGTCGCGCTTGCAAACGCGCACCCGCTCGATCGTGAACATGGGCTGGCGCAGCAGCGCGCCGAGCTCCGGAAGGACCTGGCCGATGCG
>DASYBR010000149.1:0-14855 GCA_036500645.1 Mycobacterium sp.
GGTTTACCTTGCAGTGCCGTCACCAGATTGGCCACCATCTGCACCAATTCGACGTCGCGGATGCGTGCCGCGCCGACCCCGCCGGCCCGCGGGATCGGCACCTGCACCGTGGAGGTCGTGGCACGGTAGCTCGCGGCGGGATACATCCGCTTGAGCCGTACCTGGGCGGAGTCGAGCAGGGTCATCGGCGACAACCGAATGGTCGCCGCCGAGGGGGCCGACACCTCGGTGATGCCCGCGCCGCGGCACAGCAGTCGCAGCCGCGCCACAGCCACGAGCCGCAGGGCCGGTTCGGGCAGCGCCCCGTAACGGTCGACGAGTTCGTCTACGACGGCATCGATCTCACCGTCGGAGGCCGCGGCGGCGAGCCGCCGGTACGCCTCGAGTCGTAGCCGATCGCTGGCGATGTAGTCCGGCGGCAGGTGCGCATCCACCGGCAGGTCGATCCGCACATCCTTGGGCTCTTCGGGGGTCGTGACCGTCTGGCCGTCCGCGGCCGCCCGATACGCCTCCACGGCCTCGCCCACCAACCGCACATACAGGTCGAACCCGACCCCGGCGACGTGCCCGGACTGCTCGACGCCCAGCACGTTGCCGGCGCCGCGGATCTCGAGGTCCTTCAGCGCGACCGCCATGCCCGCGCCCAGCTCGTTGTTCTGCGCGATGGTCGCCAACCGGTCGTAAGCCGTCTCCGTCAGCGGCGCGCTCGGCGGATACAGGAAGTAGGCATAACCGCGCTCCCGGCTGCGGCCGACCCGGCCACGCAGCTGATGCAGCTGCGACAGCCCGAAGGTGTCGGCGCGTTCGACGATCAGCGTGTTGGCGTTGGAGATGTCCAGGCCGGTCTCCACGATCGTGGTGCACACCAGGATGTCGTATTCGCGGTTCCAGAACCCCGCCACGGTGCGCTCCAGCCGCTCCTCGGGCATCTGCCCGTGCGCGACGACGACCCGCGCCTCGGGCACCAGCTCGCGCACCCGGGCGGCGGTCCGGTCGATCGAGCTGACCCGGTTGTGCACGTAGAACGCCTGCCCGTCGCGGAGCAGTTCGCGCCTCAGGGCGGCGGCGACCTGCTTGTCGTCCTGCGGACCCACGTAGGTCAGCACGGGATAGCGCTCTTCGGGCGGCGTCAGGATCGTCGACATCTCGCGGATCCCGGCCAGGCTCATCTCCAGCGTGCGCGGAATGGGAGTGGCGCTCATCGTCAGCACGTCGACGTGGGTGCGCAGCGATTTGATGTGCTCTTTGTGCTCGACCCCGAAGCGCTGCTCCTCGTCGACGACGACCAGGCCCAGGTTCTTCCAGCGCACCCCGGTCTGCAGCAGCCGATGGGTACCGATGACGACATCCACCGAGCCGTCGGCCAGGCCGTCGATCACGGCGCGGGACTCGGTGCTGTCGGTGAATCGGGAGAGCCCCTTGACGGTCACCGGGAACCCGGTCATCCGGTCGCTGAACGTCTGCAGATGCTGGTCGGCCAGCAGCGTGGTCGGCACCAACACGGCGACCTGCTTGCCGTCCTGAACCGCCTTGAACGCCGCACGGACCGCGATCTCGGTCTTGCCGTAGCCCACGTCGCCGCAGATCACCCGGTCCATCGGGATCGCCTTCTCCATGTCCGACTTGACTTCGGTGATCGCGGTCAGCTGGTCGACGGTCTCGGTGAAGCCGAACGCGTCCTCCATCTCGGCCTGCCACGGTGTGTCCGGCGCGAACGCGTGCCCGGGGCTGGCCTGCCGCTTGGCGTAGAGCGAGACCAGCTCGCCGGCGATCTCGCGGACCGCGCGCCGGGCCTTCGTCTTGGTGTTGGCCCAGTCGCTGCCGCCGAGCTTGCTCAGCGCCGGGGCCTGCCCGCCGACGTACCGCGACAGCTGATCCAGCGAATCCATTGGGACGTACAGCTTGTCCGAACCGCCACCCCGCTTGCTGGAGGCGTATTCGAGCACCAGATACTCGCGCCGGGCCCCGCCGACGGTGCGCTCGACCATCTCCACGAAACGGCCGATGCCGTGCTGGTCGTGCACCACGAGGTCCCCGGCGGTCAGCGCCAGCGGGTCAACGGTGTTGCGGCGCTTGGCCGCCAACCGCTTGCCCTCGGTGGCGGTGACCCGGCTACCGGTCAGATCGGTCTCGGTGATCACCACCAGGTTCGCGCCCGGGATCACGACGCCGCCGTGCAGCGGCCCCTTGAGGACGCCGACTATGCCCGCTTTCAGGCCCGCTTTCAGGCCCGCTTTCGGGCCGGCTTCCTGCGCCGCGGCAGATTCCAGCATGGCGGCGGGGGTGTCGGATTCGCCCAGCCGCTCCACCACGCGATGGGCGGTCCCGGTTCCGGGCGCCACCACCACGCCGTAGCCGCCGGTCATGACGTGCGCACGCAGCATCGCGAAGATGCCGTCGATGTCGTGCTGATGCCCCCGCGCCGACGGCGCCGCCCGGATGTCCAGCTCGACGGCCGACTCGTCGGACAACTGGCTCAACGTCCACCAGGGGTGATCGGCCCGGGCCGCCGCGGCCCGCACGTCGTCCAGTTCGGCGAATCCCGATCCACCGAACTGCGCCACGTCGACGGGCGCATCCGTGCCCAGGGCGGCGACCGACCACGACGCTTCGAGGAATTCGCTGCCCGTCTTGATCAGGTCGGCGGCGCGGGTGCGGACCTTCTCCGGGTCGCACAGCAGCACCGGAGTGCCGTGCGCCAGTTGGTCGGTCAGCAGGACGTGCTCGCCGGGCCGGAGCACTGGGAGCAGCGCCTCCATGCCGTCCACCGGGATGCCCTCGCCCAGCTTGGCGACCATGTCCAGCACGCTCCCGGTGATGGCGGGCTCGGCCGCGGGATGTCGCGCGGCCAGCCGGGCGGCCCGCTGCCGCACGTCGCCGGTCAGCAGAAGTTCGCGGCAGGCGACCGCGATCAGCGTGTCCACCTCGATCTCGGGGATGGAGCGCTGGTCGGCGACGGAGAACATCCGCATTTCGCTGACCTCGTCGCCCCAGAACTCGACGCGCACCGGATGCTCGGCCGTCGGCGGGAAGATGTCGAGAATTCCACCCCGAACCGCGAATTCGCCGCGGCGCCCCACCATGTCGACCCGGGTGTAGGCGAGCTCTACGAGCCGGGCGATGACGCCTTCGAACTCGACTTCCGCACCGACGCTCAGCGTGACCGGTTCCAGCAGGCCCAGCTGCGGCGCCATCGGCTGCAGCAGTGAGCGCACGGCGGTCACCACCACCTGCAGGGGCGGCCCCAAGCGCGCGTCATCGGGGTGGGCCAGCCTGCGCAGCACCGTCAGCCGGGCACCGACGGTGTCGACGCCCGGTGAGAGTCGTTCGTGCGGCAGGGTCTCCCACGACGGGAAGACCGCGACAGCATCGCCGAAGACGCCGCGCAGTTCAGCGGTCAGGTCGTCGGCTTCGCGCCCGGTCGCGGTGACTACTAGTAAAGGACCCAGCCGCGCCAGCGCGCTGGCGACGAAAAGCCGTGCGCTGGCTGGACCTACCAGGCTTAATTCGGCCGGGCGAGCGGCCGCGGTTTCGATCAGCTGCTGGAAGGTCGGCGCGGTGAGCGCCAATTCGACGAGCCCCGCGATCGGGGTTTCTGGGCGAGCAGCCCCCGGTGCGGTCATGATGACGTCCATTCTAGGGGCCCTCTAGAAACACTGAACCTCGTCAATATTGAGGCCGCCGTCGTCAAGGGATCGTAAGAAAAGCGCCATCCGCTGCTGTACGCGCGCACGTTGGACTTATGACATTGCTCGACATCCTGCCGTCTTTGCGTCACGCGGCTCCTCCGCGATTCGATCCCGCGCTCTGGCCCATCACTGCCCATCCCGATGAGGAGGGCAGATTGTGCGTCGGCGGTGTATCACTGGCCGATATCGCCGACGAATTCGGAACCCCGGCCTACGTCATCGACGAATCCGACTTTCGGCACCGCACCCGCCGCTATCGCAAGGCGCTGCGCGACGTTCAGGTTGTCTACGCCGGAAAGTCGCTCCTGAGCACCGCGGTGGCCCGTTGGGTCCGCGAAGAGAAGCTCGGCATCGACGTCTGCTCCAGCGGCGAACTGGCCGCTGCCCTTGCCGGCGGAATGGACCCGGCGCGCATCATCATGCACGGCAACGCGAAGTCTCCCGACGAGTTGCGCGAGGCGGTGCGCGTCGGTGTCGGCCGCATCGTGCTGGATTCCTGCATCGAGATCGCCTACCTCGCGGGCGTGGCGCGCCGGCGCCAGCCGGTGCTCATCCGGGTGACCCCGGACATCGACATCCACGGGCACCGCGCTGTCACCACCGGCATCAGCGACCAGAAGTTCGGGTTCACCCTCGACGGCGACCACGCCGCCGACGCGGTGAAGCGAGTGCTGGCGCACCCGATCCTCGACCTGGTCGGCCTGCACTGCCACATCGGCTCGCAGGTCTTTGACCTCGCCCTCTACGGCGAAGCGATCCGCCGGATGATCGCCGCCATGGCCGATATCCGCGCCCAGCACGGCGTCATCCTCACCGAGCTGAACATCGGCGGCGGGCACGCCGTCCCCTACGTCTCCGGCGATCCGGAGCTCAGTCTCGACGAGCTGGCCGCCGTTATCGAGGACACACTCGACGAGGCCTGCGCCGCCGAGCACTTCCCTCGCCCCAAGATCGTGGTGGAACCCGGCCGGGCCATCAGCGGCCGGGCCGGCGTGACGCTCTACCGAGTGCGCTCGCTGAAGACGCAAGCCGGTGGCCGCACCTTCGTCGCCGTGGACGGCGGGATGAGCGACAACCCGCGGGTGTCGTTGTATGGGGCGCGGTACACCGTCGCGTTGGCGAACCGGCATGCGATGGGCCTCAAGCAGGTCGTCACCGTGGCGGGCCGGCACTGTGAAGCGGGCGACGAGATCGCCCGCGACATCGAGCTCCCGGCGGACCTGCGCCCCGGCGACCTGCTGGCCGTGGCCTGTACCGGCGCTTACCACCACAGCATGGCGTCGAACTACAACATGGTCGGTCGCCCGCCGCTCGTGGCGGTCAAAGACGGCCGCGCCCACGAACTGGTACGCCGCGAAACGGTCGCCGACCTGCTGTCCCGCGACTGTGGTTAGCCAACGGATTGTCGAGCAGGGCGTTAAGCCCTCAGCCTTCGTCCTGCAGCCGGGGGTCGGCCTCCAAGTGGGTCAGCCCGTTCCACATCAGGTTGACGAGATGCGCGGCGACGACTTCCTTCTTGGGTTCGCGCGTATCGAGCCACCACTGGGCGGTCATCGACACCGAACCCACGAGTGCCTGCGCGTATAGCGGCGCCAGATCCGGATCCAGTCCGCGACGGGCGAAGTCGCCGGCCAGGATGGAGCTGACCTGGTTGACGGCATCGTTGAGCAGGCTGGAGTAGGTGCCCGAGCTAATTGCAGCCGGCGAGTCGCGGATCATGATCCGGAATCCGTCGGTGCGCTCTTCGACGTAGGTGAGCAGCGCCAACGCGACCCGCTCGACCCGCACCCGGGACCGGTTGTTGGTCAGCGACGAGGTGATGCCGTCCAGCAAGGCCGACATCTCGCGGTCGACGACCACGGCATACAGGCCCTCCTTGCCGCCGAAATGCTCGTAGACGACGGGCTTGGAGACGTTGGCGCGCAGCGCGATCTCCTCGATCGACGTGCCCTCGTACCCGCGTTCGGCGAACAGCGAGCGGGCGATGCCGATGAGTTGTTGCCGACGTTCGGTGCCCGTCATCCGCGCGCGCGGCGCCCGCGCCTCTTTGTCCGGTTCCTTATCCAGCACGGCCACGTAAGTCAGCGTATCGGTCAACGGGCTGCAAGCGGCCCGCATCGTCTTCCGACTAAAGTCTTCTTGGCGCAGTCGGTGTCAACCGCCGCTCGCCAATCGGTACGCGGTCCGTCGTGGTGTAATCGGCAGCACATCAGATTTTGGTTCTGAGAGTTCAGGTTCGAGTCCTGGCGACGGAGCATTTGCTTGCTTTCCGCAGCATCGCGCAGCCACTTTTGCCTTCACCGCAGGTGAAATGACACGCTTGACGTCGTGTCGGCCCTTCCGCGTGGGGGCCGCCGACACATAGGCAGGGCCAGCAAGGAGGGTCGATGTCGTCTCGGGGAGATACCGCGGTTCTGGTGTTGGCGGCCGGGCCGGGTACGAGGATGCGTTCGGATACCCCCAAGGTGCTGCACACGCTCGGGGGCCGCAGCATGTTGTCTCATCTACTGCACTCGATCGCCAAGGTGGCGCCGCAGCACCTGGTCGTGATTCTCGGCCACGAGCACCAGCGCATCACCCCGCTGGTCGCCGAATGGGCCGACACCCTGGGACGCCCGATCGAAGTGGCTTTGCAAGACCGACCGCAGGGCACCGGCCACGCGGCCCGCTGCGGCCTGTCCGCGCTGCCCGACGACTACGCCGGGGTCGTCATCGTCACCTCCGGTGACACCCCGCTGCTGGACTCCGACACCCTGGCCGATCTGGTCGCGAGCCACAACGCGGTGTCGGCCGCGGCGACGGTGCTGACCACGACACTGCCCGACCCCAGCGGCTATGGCCGCATCCTGCGCACCCAGGACAACGAAGTCACGGCGATCGTGGAGCACAGCGACGCGACGGCCGCGCAGCGCGAGATTCGCGAAGTCAACGCCGGCGTCTACGCCTTCGACGTCGCGGCGCTGCGCTCGGCGCTGAACCGGTTGAGCGCCAACAACGCCCAACAGGAGCTCTACCTGACCGACGTCATCTCCATCCTGCGCGGGGACGGTCACCTCGTTCACGCCCGACATGTCGACGACAGCGCACTGGTGGCCGGCGTCAACAACCGCGTCCAGCTGGCGGATTTGGGCGCCGAACTCAACCGCCGCGTCGTCGCCGCCCACCAGATGGCCGGCGTGACCATCGTCGACCCCACCTCCACCTGGATCGACGTCGACGTCACGATCGGTCGCGACACCGTCATCCACCCCGGGACGCAGCTGCTGGGCCGCACCCAGGTCGGCAGTCAATGCGTCGTGGGCCCGGGCACCACCCTGACCGACGTCACGGTCGGCGACGGCGCGTCGGTGGTGCGTACTCACGGCTCCTCGGCCGCGATCGGCGCCGGGGCGGATGTCGGCCCCTTCACCTACCTGCGGCCCGGCACGATGCTCGGCGCCGACGGCAAGCTCGGTGCGTTCGTGGAAACGAAGAACTCGACCATCGGTGCGGGCACGAAGGTCCCGCACCTGACCTACGTCGGGGACGCCGACATCGGTGAGCAGACCAACATCGGCGCTTCCAGCGTGTTCGTCAACTACGACGGCACGTCCAAGTCCCGCACCACGATCGGCTCCCATGTGCGGACCGGCTCCGACACCATGTTCGTGGCCCCGGTGACCGTCGGCGACGGCGCCTACACGGGCGCGGGCACGGTGGTGCGCGACGATGTCCCGCCGGGTGCGCTGGCGATATCGGCGGGCCCGCAACGCAACATCGAGGGCTGGGTGCAACGCAAACGCCCGGGCACCGCAGCCGCTCAAGCAGCGGAAAGAGCCACCGAACAAGCGCCGGCGACCGGCTCGTCACCGGAACCCGAATAGACACCGCCAATTTGGTAGCTGGCAACCCGGCCATCTTTCCGTACCATTCGCTTCGTACGATGGGACTTTCCATTTTCGATCTCTTCCCCGATACGGCGAGGGCAGCACGTTGAGCCACGACTGGACCGACAATCGCAAAAACCTGATGCTCTTCTCTGGCCGCGCGCACCCAGAGCTGGCCGAACAGGTGGCAAAAGAGCTCGACGTCCACGTCACCGCGCAGACGGCACGCGAGTTCGCCAACGGCGAGATTTTCGTGCGGTTCCATGAGTCGGTGCGCGGGTGTGACGCCTTCGTCCTGCAGTCGGCCCCCGTCCCGGTGAACAACTGGCTGATGGAACAGCTGATCATGATCGACGCGCTCAAGCGGGGCAGCGCCAAGCGGATAACCGCCGTGATGCCGTTCTATCCCTATGCCCGGCAGGACAAGAAGCATCGCGGCCGCGAACCGATCTCGGCGCGGCTGGTGGCCGACCTGCTCAAGACCGCGGGTGCCGACCGGATCGTGACCGTCGACCTGCACACCGACCAGATCCAGGGCTTCTTCGACGGGCCCGTCGACCACATGCGCGGGCAGAACCTGCTGACCGGGTACATCAGGGACAATTACCCCGACGGCAACATGGTGGTCGTCTCCCCCGACTCCGGGCGGGTGCGCATCGCCGAGAAGTGGGCCGATGCCATGGGCGGCGTCCCGCTGGCCTTCATCCACAAGACCCGCGACCCGCGCGTGCCCAATCAAGTGGTCTCCAACCGCGTCGTCGGCGAGGTCAGCGGCCGCACCTGCGTCCTCATCGACGACATGATCGACACCGGCGGCACCATCGCCGGCGCCGTCAAACTCTTGCGCGACGACGGCGCCGCGGACGTGATCATCGCGGCGACCCACGGCGTGCTGTCCGACCCGGCCGCCGAGCGGCTGGCAGCCTGCGGTGCCCGCGAGGTCATCGTCACCAATACGCTGCCGATCGGCGAGGAAAAGCGCTTCCCCCAGCTGACGGTCTTGTCCATCGCGCCGCTGCTGGCCAGCACCATTCGCGCCGTATTCGAAAACGGCTCAGTCACAGGGCTGTTCGACGGAGACGCATAGATGGCCGCCAAGCCGGACGAAGCGGTCATCTATCACAATCCCCGGTGCAGCACCTCCCGCAAAACGCTCGACCTGTTGCGCGACAGCGGTTTTGAGCCGACCGTCATCGAATACCTGAAAACCCCGCCATCGCGCGGCGAGCTGGTGAAAATGATTCGAGCCGCTGGCATCGACGTGCGCACCGCGGTGCGCAAGCGCGAATCGCTGTACGGGGAGCTCGATCTCGCCGACGCGACCGACGACCAATTGCTCGACGCCATGGCGGAACACCCCATCCTCATCGAACGGCCCTTCGTCGTCACGTCGAAGGGCACCCGGTTGGCCCGGCCGATCGACGCGGTCCGCGAGATTCTGTGAACCTCGGGCTTGCGCGCCGCTGCGCGGCGGCCGCCGTGCTGATTGCGCTGCCCGCTTCAACCGTCGGTTGTGGGCCGAAAGCCCCTGACTACCAATCTATCTGGACGACGAGTTCGGCCGCCAGCACGCAAACCAGCGCCGCGGAAAAACCCGTCCCCCTGTCGCAGTACCTGCAAACCATCGGCGTCACCGGCCAGCAGGTGGCACCGGGATCCCTGCCCGATCTGACGGTGTCGATGGCGACTCCGCCGGGCTGGTCGCCGTTCAGCAGTCCGAACATCGCCCCGGAAACGGTGATGATCTCCAAGGGCGGCAAGTACCCGACGGCGCGACTCGTGGTGTTCAAGCTGAAGGGGGATTTCGATCCCGCCGAGGTGATCAAGCATGGCAACGCCGACGCGCAACTGTTCGAGAACTTCAAGCAGCTGGACGCTTCGAACAAACCCTTCAACGGGTTTCCGTCGTCGATGATCCAGGGCAGCTACGACCTCGATGGCACGCGGCTGCACAGCCTGAACCGAATCGTCATCGCCACCGGCTCCCCGCCCGCCAAGCAGCGATACCTGGTTCAGTTGACGATCACCACGCTGGCCGACCAAGCGGCCGCGGAGTCAACCGATATCGAGACGATCATTCGCGGATTCGTCGTCGCGGCCAAGTGATTCACTAGTGTTTTCGCCATGACCAACTGGACCGCCGCGGACCTGCCGTCGTTCGCCGGGCGCACCGTCATCATTACCGGCGCCAACAGCGGGCTGGGCGCCGTGACGGCCCGTGAGCTGGCGCGACAGGGCGCCACCATCGTCATGGCAGTTCGCGACACCCGCAAGGGCGAGAAGGCCGCGTTGCAGATCGCCGGCCGGGTCGAGGTGCGCCAACTCGACCTGCAGGACCTGTCGTCGGTGCGGCGGTTCGCCGACGGGATCGACAAAGCCGACATCCTGATCAACAACGCCGGCGTCATGGGGGTGCCGTACGCGGTGACAGCCGACGGCTTCGAGAGCCAGATCGGAACCAACCATCTCGGCCACTTCGCCCTCACCAACCTGGTGCTGCCCAAGCTCTCCGACCGCGTGGTTGCGGTGTCCTCGATGGCGCACTTGCCCGGGCGCATCAGCCTCGACGACCTCAACTGGAAGACCCGGCGGTACCGGCCATGGCTTGCCTACGCCCAGTCCAAGCTCGCCAATCTGCTTTTCACCAGCGAGCTGCAACGGCGCCTCGATGCCGCCGGCTCGCCGCTGCGCGCGGTCGCGGCCCACCCCGGCTACTCCCACACCAACCTGCAGGGGGCAACGGGCCGCCAGTTGAGCGACGTGGTGATGACCGCCGTTACCAGGGTGTTTGCCACCGACGCCGATTTCGGCGCCCGGCAAACGCTGTACGCCGCGTCGCAGGACGTGCCGGGCAATACGTTCGTGGGTCCCAGATTCGGGAGTCTGGGCCGCACCCAGCCGGTCGGCCGCAGCCGCGCGGCGCAAAACGTGGCTACCGGCGCCGCGCTCTGGGAGCTGTCCGAGCAGCTCACCGGCACCAAATTTCCGCTCTGAGGTGCACATGCGCTAACCTGGCCGAGCGTCACGGCGAGGGTGGCTGGTCAGCCGGCACCGTTATCGACGGAGACCGACGAATAGTCGCGACCTGGCCGTGCCCCCTACACATTAGGTGCCGAGCACACAGGAGCGAGACGATGGCCAAGTCAGCAGTCAACCAATTGAAGGTCGCGGTGCGAACCGAGACCGGCAAGGGCGCGTCGCGGCGCGCCCGCCGCGAGGGCAGGATTCCCGCCGTCCTCTACGGTCACGGCGCCGACCCGCAGCACCTGGAATTGCCGGGCCACGACTTCGCGGCCGTGCTGCGGCACGCGGGCACTAACGCGGTGCTGACCCTCGACATCGAGGGCAAGGAGCAGCTGGCCCTGACCAAGGCCCTCGACATCCACCCGATCCGGCGCACCATCACCCACGCCGACCTGCTCGTCGTGCGTCGCGGCGAGAAGGTGACCGTCGAGGTTCGAGTCGTCATCGAGGGCGAGGCCGGACCCGACACCCTGGTCACTCAGGATGCCAACACCATCGAAATCGAGGCCGACGCGATGGCGATCCCCGAGCAGTTGACGGTGTCGGTCGAGGACGCCGTGCCAGGCACCCAATTCACCGCCGGACAGATCACTCTGCCCACGGGCGTCAATCTGATCTCAGACCCGGAGTTACTCGTGGTCAACGTCGTTAACTCCCCGACGGCCGAGGAACTGGCCGAAGAGGGCGCGGGCGAGGTTACCGGGGAAGCGGCAGTCGAGGAAGAAGCAGAAGAGGCCACCGAGGGCGAGGCCGCCGCGGGCGAGTCCGAGTAGGCGGACTCCCACCGTGGCCGAGCCGTTGCTGGTCGTCGGCCTGGGCAACCCCGGAGACACCTACGCCCGCACGCGGCACAATATCGGCTTCCTGGTCGCCGACCTGCTCGCCGCGCGGCTGGGTTCGAAGTTCAAGGCGCACAAGCGATCCGGCGCCGAGATTGTCAGCGGCCGGCTGGGCGGGCACTCGGTGTTGATCGCCAAGCCGCGGTGCTACATGAACGAGTCCGGCCGCCAGGTCGGGCCGTTGGCGAAGTTCTACTCGGTGGCGCCGGCCGACATCGTCGTCATCCACGACGACCTCGACCTTGAATTCGGGCGCATCCGGCTCAAGATCGGCGGCGGCGAAGGCGGACACAACGGGCTGCGTTCGGTGGCGGCAGCGTTGGGCACCAAGGAGTTTCAGCGGGTGCGCATCGGGATAGGCCGTCCGCCGGGACGCAAAGATCCGGCGGCATTCGTGTTGGAGAACTTCACCGCCAACGAGCGCACGGAAGTACCCGCCATCTGCGAGCAGGCAGCCGATGCCACCGAGTTGCTCATCGAGCTGGGATTAGAACCCGCGCAGAACCGCGTCCACGCCTGGTAGTGACCCGCTGGGCCCGTCGGCTGTACTTATCCCACCCACTCGGCGCAGGATCGCGCGCTAGGTGACCAGCGTGACGGAGTTGGACCGCCGCAGCTTGCCCGATGGCGTCTTCGGGATCGTCCCGGGACCGAGCACCACCACGTTGCGCGGCCGCATGTCGACCTCGGACATCACCTCGCGAGCGACTTGGTGCTCGATGCGGCGCACCTCGCCCTGGTCCTGGAAGGCGTTGGACTCCACCGCGACGGCGAACGTCTCGCGGGAGTGGCCGGCGTCCAGGCGCACCGCGACGGCGCAGCCTGGCCGCACCCCCTCAACACGGCCGGCGGCCCGCTCGATGTCGGTGGGATAGATGTTGCGACCCGCCATGATGATGACGTCCTTGACGCGGCCGCACACCACGACGTGGCCCTCCTCGGTCAGGTAGCCGAGGTCCCCGGTGTCATACCAGCCGTTCTCGTCCTGAGCCGGGATGAAGCCGCCCATGGTGAGGTAGCCGGGCGTCAGCGACTCCCCGCGCAGCTCGATCACACCGACGCCGCGGGCCGGCATCACGTCGCCGTTCTCGTCAATGATGCGAGCCTCGAGGTCCTTCAGCAGCGGGCCGAGTGTCGCCAGCCTGCGGGTGTTGCCCTTGGTGGCGGGTACGGCACGGCGCAGCGCGGCGAGCAGGTCGGCGTCGACCTCGTCGACGACAAGGCCGGCGCCGCACTCCGAGAACGACACGGCCAGCGTCGTCTCGGCCATGCCGTAGGCCGGGAGGATGGCCGCCGCATTCAGGTTGAACGGATTGCCCGCCTCGAGCAGATCCTCGACGTCGGCCGGATCGACGGGCTCGGCGCCGGACAGGGCGAAGCGCAGGGTCGACAGGTCGAAATCGCCGGGCTTGGCCTGGCGGCGCAACCGCTTGGCGAGCAGCGCGTAGGCGAAGTTGGGCGCCGCGGTCATGGTGCCCTTGTACTTGTCGATGAGTTTGGCCCACAGCAGCGTGTCGCGCAGGAAGTCCATGGGGGTGACTTTGACCAACTCGGCACCGAAGTACATCGGGATGGTCAGGAAGCCGACCATGCCCATGTCGTGGAAGCAGGGCAGCCAGCTCACCATGACGTCCTTGTCGACGTCGTACTCGGCGCCGATGAACATCGCCTCGGCGTTGGAGTAGATGTTGCGGTGGGTGATCTGCACCGCCTTGGGCGACCCGGTGGATCCCGACGTCAGCTGCATCAGCGCCAGGTCGTCCTCGCCGACCTCGACCGGGTCGATCGGATCCGACGCCAGCAGGTCGGCGACGGCCAGGACCTTGATGCCCTTCTCCTCGAGGACCGGGATGGCCACTCCGAAAGGCTCCGAGACGATGACGGCCTTCGCCTCGATCATGCCGATGACGTTCATGGTGTCCTCGGCCCACACGGCCAGATCGGTGCGCGGTGTGGGCTGGTGGAGCATCGTCAGGCTGGCGCCACGCATCCACAGGCCCTGCGCCGTCGGTGCGATCTCGACCGGGTAGCCGGCGAGCACACCGATAGTGTCACCGGGGCCGACGCCTGCGGCGGCCAGGCCGCCCGCGATGCAGCGAGCGCGCTCGTGGACCTCGCCCCAGGTGTGGCGGACCGGTTCGTGGGGTTCACCGGTGACCATGCCCGTACTGACGGTGCGGGCATTGCGGTACATCTTCTCGGTAAACCGGCTCACAAAAACCTCCTCGGTTCCGGCACTCTACCCAGCGCCCGGGATTTCATATTCCACCGGCCGGGTAACGCCTGGCGGCAGGCGCGCAAAGTCAGATGGACGGCGGTTAGGTCTCGAATTGGTGACCGGGCCCCGCAGGACGCAACGAAGTCAAGTCGAGCCCGAATCATTAATCGTCCGCCGGAACGCACGGCGGACGACAAAATTATGTGATCTTGCTCAACGCTCTCCATCACCGGGCATTATCTTAAACTCCTCTTAGGGAGCCGCCAAACTATTGCGCAAATTGCGTTTCTTTTCACATCGGCGTCACACTTCGGTGGGCGTCGGCACGACGCGAGCGCCGGCCACCGGCCCGGAGGCGACCCGTACCGTGCGGCAGACACCGGCCCCGGACACCTCCGTCCCCACGTCGACCGCGGAGGCCGCGGACGAGCACAGGAAGGCGCACGTCGGCCCAGAGCCGGACACGATGGCCGCCAGGGCGCCGGCCTCGACACCGGCGCGCAGAGCCCGCCGCAGGCCCGGATTCAGGCTCACCGCGGCCGCCTGCATTTCGTTGCCCAGCAGCGGCGCCAGTTGTTCCGGGTCGCCTGCCGCCAGCGCGGCCAGCACCGGACCGGCCTCGTCGAGGCGCGGCGGGTCGCCGACCTCGCGCAACCTGTCGAGCTCGCGAAACACTTCCGGAGTGGACAGCCCACCTTTGGCGAACGCCAGCACCCAGTGAAAAGTGTTGCGGGCCAGGACCGTTGCCAGCTCCTCGCCGCGACCGGTGCCCAGCGCCGTGCCACCGTGCAGCGCGAACGGCACATCGCTGCCCAGCTTCGCGGCCAGCATGTGCAGGTCGCGACGCGGCACCCCGAGTTCCCACAGCGAGTTGATCGCAACCAGCACGGCCGCCGCGTCCGCGCTGCCGCCGCCCATCCCACCGGCCACCGGGATGGATTTGTCGATCGCGATCGACACATCGGGTGACCGACCCACGTGTTCGGCCATCAGTTCAGCTGCCCGCCAGGCCAGGTTGCGTTCGTCCAGGGGTAGCTGGTCGGCGCCCTCGCCCGTGATTTCGAGCGAGAGCACATCGGCGTTGCGGACCGTGACCTCGTCGACGAGGGAGACGGCGTGAAAGACCGTCGTCAGGTCGTGGTAGCCGTTGTCCTGAAGGTCTCCGACCGCCAGATACAGGTTGATTTTCCCGGGCGCCCGTACGGTGACCGACCCAGTG
>DASYBR010000150.1:0-2476 GCA_036500645.1 Mycobacterium sp.
GGTTCGGGTGAAGGCGTGGCTGAACGAGCTTTCCGAGGCGTAGCCGAACTCGGCGGCCAGGGCGGCGACCGTGCTGTCGGTGTCGCGTAGGGCGGCTTGGGCGAGGTGGATGCGCCAGCGGTGCAGGTAGGTCAGCGGTGGTTCGCCTGAGGCGGCCCGGAAGTGTGCCGCGAAGGTGCTGCGGGACATGGACGCCGCCCGGGCCAGCTCCTCGAGGCGCCAGGGGTGTGCCGGCTGCTGGTGCATCAGGGTCAGCGCCGGGCGCAGGTTGGTGTCGGCGAGCAGGTGCAGCCAGCCGGGCCGGGGCGCGTCCCCCGCGTCGAGTATCACCCGTAGCACCTCGACGAGGACGAGTTGCGCGTGCTGATCGGCGGCGAACTCGGATCCCGGCCGTGGGCTTGAGATCTCCTGCAGCAGGCGGTCGAGCAGCCGGCGCAACTCGGCGGCGGCCGGCGCATCAGCTGGAATGCGGGTGACGGCGGGAAGTGCGGCGAGGATCAGTTCCTCGCCGCCGTGGTCCATCTGCACGTGGCCGCCGATGCCGAGTACCTCGTCGCCGCCGAGGGGCAGGATCGGCGTGGTGTCGGTTGCGAAGACCCCGTCGGCGTCGCGTGGTGTCACCGCGGGGTCGCTGGCCAGGACGAAGGAGGTGGCACCGTTCGATACCACCACATCTCCCTCGTCGAGGCGCTGCGGCTCGTTCCCCTCCAGGACCAGCCAGCACGCGCCGCGGCTGGCCGCGTGCAGCTTCAGCCGGTGCGGCGGGTGAAACCGCAGGGCCCACTCACCGCCCGCCGTGAAGCCCCGGGAGATGACACAGCGGGCGCGGACCAGCGCGAGTGCGTCGGACAAGGGGTCACCGCTCACTCTCGTACTCTCGCTCAAGTAATCGGGATTTTCAAGCATTGAAAGTCTCGCAGCCCGGCCTAGGCTGGACTCGTTCCGAAGAGAAAGCGAGCAGTCCCCATGCCCAGCGCACAACGGCCCATCGACTCTGGCTTCACCGCCGCCAGCACCGCCCACGACGTCCTCGCCGGGATCGACCTGTCGGGGAAGGTCGCGGTGGTTACCGGCGGGCACTCCGGTATCGGCCTGGAGACCACCAGGGCCCTCAGCGCAGCCGGCGCCACGGTCGTCGTACCGGTCCGTTACCCCGACAAGGCGCGCGAGCGTCTGGAGGGCATCGCGCAAGTCGACGTCGCGCACCTCGACCTGATCGACCCCGCCAGCGTCGACGCCTTCGCCGACACGTTCCTATCCTCCGGCCGCCCGCTGCACATGCTGATCAACAGCGCCGGCATCATGCGAGTGCCCCTTACCCGGGACAGCCGCGGCTACGAGGCGCACTTCGCGACCAACCACCTCGGCCACTTCCAACTCGCCACCAGGCTATGGCCGGCACTGCGCCGGGCCAACGGTGCCCGCGTGGTCGCGGTGTCCGCCTGGGCCCACCGTCTCTCGCCGGTGCACCTGGACGACCCCAGCTTCGAACGCCGTCCGTACGACGACTGGATGGCCTACGCCCAGTCCAAGACCGCCAACATCCTCTTCGCGCTCGCGCTGGACGTACGCGGCGAGCCGGACGGCATCCGCGGCTTCTCCCTGCACCCAGGCTCGATCATCACCACAGACCTCTCGCCCTGGGCCACCGACAAGGACCGCCGCGCCATGAACCTGATCGACGAGGCCGGCAACCCTGTCATCGACCCCGAACGCGGCGCCAAGAGCGCCGAACAGGGCGCCTCCACCAGTGTCTGGTGCGCCACCAGCCCCACCCTCGACGGATACGGCGGGGTGTACTGCGAGAACAACAACATCTCACCGATCGCATCGCCGGACGACCTGACCGTCCGTCTGCCTGGCATCTGGCCGGTCGGCGTCGCGCCACACGCCGTGAACCGGCACACCGCCGACCAGCTCTGGGACCTCAGCCAGCGGCTCATGCGAGGAACCATATTCAGCTGAAGTTCACCCACGCCGGAGACGCGCCGCTCATGACCCAAACTCCGGGGTCAACTAGGTAGTCTGCGTCAGCTCGCAGCGGAGCATCTCCGACGGGTCGTTGCGCCCATCGTCGATCGTCGTCGTCACAGCAGGAAACAGTACACCGCCCGGTGGTACCCGGATCTGCATCGATGGCCGACATGGTGGTCAAGACTATGAGGCATGGAGTTCCTCTGCTACCACCGCGACCGGCCCGGCTCCGTGGCGCTGCGCGACAAACTGCTGGAAGAGCACTGGTCTTACATGGACCGGTACGCGAGGGAGATGATCGCCCGCGGCCCGACCTTCGCCGGCGACGGCGGCACGCCCACCGGCAGCGTGCACATCGTCGACTTGCCCGACCCCGCCGCCGCTCGCGCGTTCGCCTTCGACGAGCCCAACTACCAGGCCGGCGTCTACCGCGACGTGCTGCTCCGCCGATGGCGCAACACGCTGGGACGCACCATGTGGGACTTCCCCGGCGGCCGGATCG
>DASYBR010000151.1:0-10880 GCA_036500645.1 Mycobacterium sp.
ATCGAGAACTTCGACATCGACGCCGAGGCCGAGATACTGCGTGAGGTCATCCGAAGTGGCAAGGGGCAGAAGAAGCTTCGTGCCCTCAAGCGGCTGAAGGTCGTCGCGGCGTTCCAGACGAATCGCAACTCGCCGATGGGCATGGTGCTCGACGCCGTCCCGGTCATCCCGCCGGAGCTGCGGCCGATGGTGCAGCTGGACGGTGGCCGCTTCGCCACGTCCGACCTCAACGACCTGTACCGCCGCGTCATCAACCGGAACAACCGCCTCAAGAGACTGATCGACCTCGGCGCGCCCGAGATCATCGTCAACAACGAGAAGCGGATGCTGCAGGAGTCCGTCGACGCGCTGTTCGACAACGGTCGTCGCGGCCGTCCGGTCACCGGGCCGGGTAACCGCCCGCTGAAGTCGCTGTCGGATCTGCTCAAAGGTAAGCAGGGCCGGTTCCGTCAGAACCTGCTCGGTAAGCGTGTCGACTACTCGGGCCGTTCGGTCATCGTGGTCGGTCCGCAGCTCAAGCTGCATCAGTGCGGTCTGCCCAAGCTGATGGCGCTCGAGCTGTTCAAGCCGTTCGTGATGAAGCGGCTCGTCGACCTCAACCACGCGCAGAACATCAAGAGCGCCAAGCGGATGGTCGAGCGCCAGCGTCCCCAGGTGTGGGATGTCCTCGAAGAGGTCATCGCCGAGCACCCGGTGCTGCTGAACCGCGCGCCAACGCTGCACCGCCTGGGTATTCAGGCCTTCGAGCCGATGCTGGTGGAAGGCAAGGCAATCCAGCTGCACCCGTTGGTCTGTGAGGCGTTCAACGCCGACTTCGACGGTGACCAGATGGCGGTGCACCTGCCGCTGAGTGCCGAGGCGCAGGCCGAGGCCCGCATCCTGATGTTGTCGTCGAACAACATCCTGTCGCCGGCGTCCGGCCGCCCGCTGGCCATGCCGCGTCTGGACATGGTGACCGGGCTGTACTACCTGACCACCGAGGTCGACGGCGGCAGAGGCGAATACCAGCCGGCCGGGAAGGACACCCCGGAGGTCGGCGTCTACTCCTCGCCGGCCGAGGCGATCATGGCCGTGGACCGCCATGTGCTCTCGGTGCGTTCCAAGATCAAGGTGCGGCTGACCCAGCTGCGCCCGCCGGCGGAGATCGAGGCCGAGTTGTTCGGCGCCAACGGCTGGCGGCCGGGGGACGCCTGGTTGGCCGACACGACGCTGGGCCGGGTTCTGTTCAACGAGCTGCTGCCGGTGGGCTACCCGTTCGTGAACAAGCAGATGCACAAGAAGGTGCAGGCCGCCATCATCAACGACCTGGCCGAGCGCTACCCGATGATCGTGGTCGCGCAGACCGTGGACAAGCTGAAGGACACCGGTTTCTACTGGGCGACCCGCAGTGGTGTCACCGTGTCGATGGCCGACGTGCTGGTTCCGCCGCGTAAGAAGGAGATCCTCGACCACTACGAAGAGCGCGCGGAGAAGGTCGAAAAGCAGTTCCAGCGAGGCGCTTTGAACCACGATGAGCGCAACGAGGCACTGGTGGAGATCTGGAAGGAAGCCACCGACGAGGTCGGTCAGGCGCTGCGTGAGCACTACCCGGCCGACAACCCGATCATCACGATCGTCGACTCGGGTGCCACGGGTAACTTCACGCAGACCCGAACGCTGGCCGGCATGAAGGGTCTGGTGACCAACCCGAAGGGTGAGTTCATCCCGCGCCCGGTCAAGTCATCGTTCCGTGAGGGCCTGACGGTGTTGGAGTACTTCATCAACACGCACGGCGCTCGAAAGGGCTTGGCGGACACCGCGTTGCGTACCGCAGACTCGGGTTACCTGACCCGTCGTCTGGTGGACGTGAGCCAGGACGTCATCGTCCGCGAGCACGACTGCGAGACCGAGCGCGGCATCATCGTCGAGCTGGCCGAGCGTCAGCCGGACGGCACCCTGATCCGCGACCCGTACATCGAAACCTCGGCGTACGCACGGACATTGGGCGCCGACGCGGTCGACGAGGCCGGCAACGTCGTCGTCGCCCGGGGCGAGGACCTGGGTGACCCGTCGATCGAAGCGCTGTTGGCTGCGGGGATCACGCAGATCAAGGTGCGTTCGGTGCTGACCTGTACGACCGGCACCGGCGTGTGCGCGACCTGCTACGGCCGGTCCATGGCCACCGGCAAGCTCGTCGACATCGGCGAGGCCGTCGGTATCGTCGCGGCCCAGTCCATCGGTGAGCCCGGTACGCAGCTGACCATGCGTACCTTCCACCAGGGTGGTGTCGGTGAGGACATCACCGGCGGTCTGCCTCGTGTGCAGGAGCTGTTCGAGGCCCGCGTCCCGCGCGGCAAGGCCCCGATCGCCGACGTCACCGGGCGGGTCCGCCTGGAGGACGGCGAGCGCTTCTACAAGATCACCATCGTTCCCGACGACGGGAGCGAGGAGGTCGTGTACGACAAGCTCTCCAAGCGGCAGCGGCTGCGTGTGTTCAAGCACGAAGACGGCTCCGAGCGCGTGCTTTCCGACGGCGACCACGTCGAGGTCGGTCAGCAGCTGATGGAAGGCTCCGCCGACCCGCACGAGGTGCTGCGCGTCCAGGGTCCCCGTGAGGTGCAGATCCACCTCGTCCGGGAGACCCAGGAGGTCTACCGCGCCCAGGGTGTGTCGATCCACGACAAGCACATCGAGGTGATCGTCCGGCAGATGCTGCGGCGCGTCACCATCATCGACTCGGGCTCGACGGAGTTCCTGCCCGGCTCGCTGATCGATCGTGCCGAGTTCGAGGCTTCGAACCGCCGGGTGGTGGCCGAAGGCGGCGAGCCCGCTGCCGGCCGTCCGGTGCTGATGGGTATCACGAAGGCGTCGCTGGCCACCGACTCGTGGCTGAGTGCGGCATCGTTCCAGGAGACCACGCGGGTGTTGACCGATGCGGCGATCAACTGCCGCAGCGACAAGCTGCAGGGTCTGAAGGAGAACGTGATCATCGGAAAGCTGATCCCGGCCGGTACCGGAATCAACCGGTACCGCAACATCCAGGTGCAGCCGACCGAGGAGGCCCGGGCCGCGGCGTACACGATCCCGTCCTACGAGGATCAGTACTACAGCCCGGACTTCGGCCAGGCCACCGGTGCCGCGGTCCCGCTGGACGACTACGGCTACTCGGATTATCGCTAGTCCACAAACGAAAAAGCCCCGGGTCCGCCCGGGGCTTTTTCGTGCTTCGGGCCGCGTCACGCCCGCCGAGTGTGCGTCTGGCCGCACGTTCGACGTCGAGTGTGCGTCCAGCCGCACATTGGCGGGTGGGTAGCGTCGGCGCCGCTCACTAGACTGGCCGACGTGCTTATCGGTTCACATGTCAGTCCGGGCGACCCGCTGGCCGCGGCCGCGGCCGAGGGCGCTGACGTCGTACAGATCTTCCTCGGCAACCCGCAGAGCTGGAAGGCGCCCAAGCCGCGCGAAGATGCGGAGCTGCTGAAAGCGGCGGCCCTTCCGATCTACGTGCACGCGCCCTACCTGATCAACGTCGCGTCGGCTAATAACCGGGTGCGCATCCCGTCGCGCAAGATTCTGCAGCAGACATGCGACGCGGCAGCCGACATCGGCGCCGCCGCGGTGATCGTGCACGGCGGTCACGTCGCCGACGACAACGATCTCGACGAGGGTTTCGGACGCTGGGGCAAGGCACTCGACCAGCTGGAAACGACCGTTCCCGTCTACCTGGAAAACACCGCCGGCGGCGACCACGCAATAGCCCGTCATTTCGACACCATCGCCCGGCTCTGGGATGTCATCGGCGACAAGGGGATTGGCTTCTGCCTCGACACCTGCCACGCCTGGGCGGCGGGTGAGGCGCTGGTCGACGCCGTCGACCGCATCAAGGCCATCACCGGCCGCATCGACCTGGTGCACTGCAACGATTCCAAGGACACCGCCGGTTCGGGTCGAGACCGCCACGCCAACCTCGGCAGTGGCCAGATCGACACCGAACTCCTGGTGGCGGCGGTCAAGGCCGCCGACGCACCGGTGATCTGCGAGACCGCCGACGACGGTCGCAAGGACGACATCGCCTTTCTCCGGGAGAAAACCAGCGGCTGAACCGTCGTTACACCTTCTTGTGCGGTTGTAGAAAAACTGTAACATGATGACATGGCAGATACGCATGTCGTCACCAACCAGGTCCCGCCCCTGGAGAACTACAACCCCGCGTCGTCCGCGGTGCTCGTCGAGGCCCTGATCCGCGAGGGCGGCGACTGGGGTCTGGACGAGGTGAACGAGGTCGGGGCGCTCTCGGCCAGCCGCGAAGCCCAGCGCTGGGGCGAGCTCGCCGACCGCAACCGGCCCGTGCTGCACACCCACGACGTGGTCGGCCACCGCGTCGACGAGGTGGAGTACGACCCGGCCTACCACGAACTGATGCGCGCGGCGATCGCCCACGGCATGCACGCCGCGCCATGGGCCGACGAACGGCCGGGTGCGCACGTCGTCCGCGCCGCCAAGACTTCGGCCTGGACGGTGGAGCCGGGCCACGTCTGTCCGATCTCGATGACTTACGCCATCGTCCCCGCTCTGCGTTACAACTCGGAGCTGTCCAAGGTGTACGAACCTCTGCTCACCAGTCGCGAATACGACCCGGAGCTCAGGTTGGCGACCACCAAACCCGGCATCACCGCGGGCATGTCGATGACGGAGAAGCAGGGGGGCTCCGACGTGCGCGCCGGCACCACCCAGGCGACGCCCAACGCGGACGGGACCTACAGCCTGACCGGCCACAAATGGTTCACCTCGGCGCCGATGTGTGACATCTTCCTCGTGCTCGCGCAGGCACCGGGCGGCCTTTCCTGCTTCATGCTGCCCCGGATCCTGCCCGACGGCACCCGCAACCGGATGTTCTTGCAGCGCCTCAAGGACAAGCTCGGCAACCACGCCAACGCCTCCAGCGAGGTCGAATACGACAGTGCCATCGCGTGGCTGGTGGGCGAGGAGGGCCGCGGCGTCCCGACGATCATCGAGATGGTCAACCTCACCCGGCTGGACTGCACGCTGGGCAGCGCGACCAGCATGCGCACCGGTCTGACCCGCGCCATCTACCATGCACAGCACCGAAAGGCCTTCGGCGCCTACCTGATTGACCAGCCGCTAATGCGCAACGTGCTGGCCGACCTGGCCGTGGAGGCCGAGGCCGCCACCATGGTCGCGATGCGGATGGCCGGCGCCACCGACGCCGCGGTACGCGGAGACCAAAAGGAATCGCTGCTGCGCCGCATCGGCCTGGCGGCCAGCAAGTACTGGGTGTGCAAGCGCGCCACCCCGCACGCCGCCGAGGCACTGGAATGCCTGGGCGGCAACGGCTATGTCGAGGACTCCGGCATGCCGCGGCTGTACCGCGAGGCGCCGCTGATGGGCATCTGGGAGGGGTCGGGCAACGTCAGCGCGCTGGATACGTTGCGCGCCATGGCAACTCGTCCCGAATGCGTCGAGGTGTTGTTCGCCGAAATCGACGAGACCGCGAGCCAGGACCCGCGGCTGGGCAACCACGTCGAGGCGCTGAAGAAGCAACTCGCCGACTTCGACACCATCCAATACCGCGCCCGCAAGGTCGCCGAGGACATCTGTCTGGCGCTGCAGGGCTCGCTGCTGGTGCGCCACGGACATCCCGCCGTTGCCGAGGCGTTCCTGGTGACGCGCCTCGACCGGCAATGGGGCGGCGCGTTCGGCACCATGCCCGACGGGCTCGACCTTGCGCCAATCCTGGAGCGGTCGCTGGTAAAGGGCTGAGCTCCAATGACTCACGCGATCAGGCCGGTCGACTTCGACAACTTGAAAACAATGACGTACGAGGTTACCGATCGGGTTGCCCGGATCACGTTCAACCGGCCGGAAAAGGGCAACGCGATCGTCGCGGACACCCCGCTGGAGCTTTCGGCGTTGGTGGAGCGGGCCGACCTGGATCCGAACGTCCACGTCATTCTGGTTTCCGGCCGCGGCCAGGGTTTCTGCGCGGGCTTCGATCTGAGCGCCTATGCCGATCGCACCGGCTCCGCGGGAGGCACCGGTGCCTACTCGGGCACGGTGCTGGACGGCAAGACGCAGGCGGTGAATCACTTTGCGGATCAACCGTGGGACCCGATGACCGACTACCAGATGATGAGTCGGTTCGTGCGCGGTTTCTCCAGCCTCCTGCACGCGGACAAACCCACGGTGGTCAAGATCCACGGCTACTGTGTGGCCGGTGGCACCGACATCGCGCTGCACGCCGACCAGGTGATCGCCGCCGCCGACGCCAAGATCGGTTACCCCCCGACCCGGGTGTGGGGAGTGCCGGCCGCGGGCATGTGGGCGCACCGGCTCGGCGACCAGCGCGCCAAACGCCTGTTGTTCACCGGCGATTGCATCACCGGCGCGCAAGCCGCCGAGTGGGGCCTGGCCGTCGAGGCGCCCGACCCGGCGGAGCTTGACGAACGCACCGAGCGACTCGTGCAGCGGATCGCGGCGGTGCCGGTCAACCAGCTGATCATGGTCAAGCTCGCGCTGAACTCCGCTCTGCTGCAACAAGGCGTGGCGACCAGCAGGATGGTCAGCACGGTGTTCGACGGTGTCGCCCGGCACACGCCGGAGGGGCACGCATTCGTCGCCGACGCCGTCGAGCACGGCTTCCGCGAGGCGGTCCGGCATCGCGACGAGCCGTTCGGCGATCACGGCCGTCGAGCATCCCAGGTGTAGTCATGCCGAACATGACGGCCCGGTCGGTGGTGCTCAGCGTGCTGCTCGGCGCGCATCCGGCCTGGGCCAACGCCAGCGAATTAATAAGGCTCACAGCTGATTTCGGCATCAAGGAGACCACGTTGCGGGTCGCGCTGACGCGCATGGTCGGCGCCGGCGACCTGATCCGGTCCGCCGACGGCTATCGGCTTTCCGATCGACTGCTGGCCCGCCAGCGCCGCCAGGACGCCGCCATGAGCTCGCGGACCAAAGCCTGGGACGGTGAGTGGCTGGTGCTGGTCGTCACGGCCGTGGGCACCGATGCGCGTGCCCGGGCCGCCCTGCGAACCACCATGCACGACAAGCGTTTCGGTGAATTACGTGAAGGGGTGTGGATGCGGCCGGACAACCTGGCGCTGGAGCTCGACCCCGACGTCGCGTCCCGGGTGCGGATGATGAAAGCCCGCGACGATGCACCCGCCCAGCTGGCCGGCGAACTTTGGAACCTGCCGGGCTGGGCCGAGACCGGACATCGGTTGCTCGACGAGATGGCCGAAGCGTCCGACATCCCGGGCCGGTTTCTGGTGGCGGCCGCGATGGTGCGCCACCTGCTCACCGACCCGATGCTGCCGACCGAACTGCTGCCCGCCGACTGGCCCGGCGCCCGGCTGCGGGAGGCGTACCACGACTTCGCCACCGAACTCGCGCGGCGACGCGACCCAACTCAACTCGTGGAGGTGACATGAGTGATCCGGTGCGCATCGAGCGCAATGGTCCGGTGACCACGGTGATCCTCGACCGGCCGGCGGCGCGCAACGCGGTCAACGGCCCGACGGCCGCCGCGCTGTACGCGGCCTTCGAGGAGTTCGACCGCGACGACGACGCGTCCGTCGCCGTCCTGTGGGGCGATGGCGGAACCTTCTGCGCCGGAGCCGATTTGAAGGCATTCGGTACGCCCGACGCCAACGCCGTGCATCGCACGGGCCCGGGCCCGATGGGTCCGTCACGAATGGTGTTGTCCAAGCCCGTGATCGCCGCCGTGAGCGGCTACGCCGTCGCGGGCGGCCTGGAGTTGGCCCTCTGGTGCGACATGCGGGTGGCTGAGGAGGACGCCGTGTTCGGCGTGTTCTGCCGGCGCTGGGGCGTCCCGCTCATCGACGGCGGAACGGTGCGCCTGCCCCGGTTGATCGGTCACAGCCGCGCGATGGACATGATCCTCACCGGCCGCGCCGTGGCGGCTGAGGAGGCCCTGGCCATCGGGCTGGCGAATCGGGTGGTGCCCAAGGGCCAGGCCCGGCAGGTGGCGGAAGAGCTGGCCGCGCATTTGGCGGCACTGCCGCAGCAGTGCCTGCGCTCGGACCGACTTTCCGCGCTACATCAATGGGGGACAACGGAATCCGACGCGCTGGACTTCGAATTTGCCAGCATCTCGCGGGTGGCCGCCGAGGCTAACGAAGGGGCCGGGCGGTTCGCCGCGGGCGCGGGGCGGCACGGCGCGCCGGCCGGCTAGTCAGCCGCCCTGGTTGATGGTGTTACCCGAGCCGAGGTTGTCGACCTTGGGGGCACCGTCTTTGTAGGTGATGGTGTTGTCCAGCCCCAGCACGGTGATCCGGGTTTCGACCTTGTCGAAGGTGATCTTGTTGTGGGTGCCGCCGACGCTGACCGTCGCGCAGGTACCGGTCACGGTCAGCGTGTTGTCCGAACCGGCCACGTTCAGTGATTTGCCGTTGGCGCAGTCGAGGGTGGTCGTGGTGCCCATCGACCCGTAGTTCACGGTGTTGCCGATCTCGACCGACGCGGTGGTGCTCGCCCCGCTCGGCCCTGTCGTCGGCGCCGCCGCGGCACTCGACCTGGTGCTGCTCGGAGTCGCCGAGGTGCCTCCCGGGGGATTGGCTGTCGAACTGCAGCCGGCCAGCGCGATGGCCGGGGCCACGGCGAGCATGATCAGCCGGCGGTCAATGATGTTGGCAGGCAATGTTATTCGTCCCCCTCGATTTCGATGGCGGTGCGGTGTTTCAGCGTCAGCCGGGCACCTGCTGGAGCCGGTTGGTCATGCCCAGTTCGCGGCCGCGGTCCCAGATGAACGGCGCGCCGCTGTGATAGAAGACCGTCTGGTCATAGCCATAGACGGTGATGTCGTGCGAAACCGAGTCCGCGACCACGGTGTTGGACGAGCCCATCACCGTCACGGCGTAGCAGTTGCCCAGGGCGGTGACGCTGTTGTTGGTGCCGTTGACCAGCAGTGTGGCGTCGTTGCAATCCAACGTCTGCTCGATGCCTTCCCCGATGATGTGGGTGTCGCCGTTCTTGGCGTGCGCGATCGGGGCGGGGCCTGCGGGGGTTGCCGCGATGGAGACGACACAGGTGGCCAGCGACCCGGCGACGGTAGTCCAGTTCACTGCGGGCCCCCTTAAAGACCAGTGAATCTGCTCGAACGAGCCTGGGATGAGACTACGTGCATCTGCCCGCTCGTCGGCAGCCTTATGTGCATTCTTGCCGACCGCAAACGCCCCGCCGTGGCTCGATGGCTTGACGGCGGCCGTCAACTAGAGTCATTAGTTAACCAATCCGAGCACCGCAATCGAAGGGCGACCGTCATGGCAGCTCAGCCGGAACCGCCGGCCGCCGCTGCGCGCCCACGCAGGACCGCATCGCGCCCGGCCAAACTGAGCAGGGACGGCATCATCGACGGGGCGCTGACCTTCCTTGATCGCGAGGGCTGGGACGCACTGACCATCAACGCGCTGGCCACCCAGCTGGGGACCAAGGGCCCGTCGCTGTACAACCACGTCGACAGCCTCGAGGACCTGCGCCGCGCGGTGCGAATCCGCGTGATCGACGACATCATCACGATGCTGAACCGGGTCGGCGAGGGTCGATCCCGCGACGACGCGGTGCTCGTGATGGCCGGCGCCTACCGCAGCTACGCCCATCACCACCCCGGTCGCTACTCGGCCTTCACCCGGATGCCGTTGGGGGGCGAAGATCCCGAATACGCGGCCGCGACCCGGGCTGCGGCCGCACCGGTGATCGCCGTGCTGTCCTCCTACGGTCTCGACGGTGCCGACGCCTTCCACGCCGCGCTCGAGTTCTGGTCCGCGATGCACGGGTTCGTGCTGCTGGAAATGACCGGCGTGATGGACGACGTCGACACCGACGCGCTGTTCTCCGACATGGTGCTGCGGCTGGCGGCGGGCGTGGAAAGGCGCACCCACGACGGTGCCGGGGGCTAGCGCGGTCACCGCTTTGACCTGCGAGACCGGCGGCGGGTATTGTGGTGGCTCGTGCCTGGCGGCTTACGGCGCCTAACCGTAAGGAAGTGGATGCCGGGCGAATTCGCATGTCCACGATGCATCGGACTCCCTCCGATGCGCAATACGTGCGACACACCCGGATGCGGGGTAACGCAGACGGGCATAACCGCAGTACAAGGGCTTGAAAATCGCTTGAAGACGCCAACACGAAGACAGAAAGACTCCTAGATGCCAACCATTCAGCAGCTGGTCCGAAAGGGTCGCCGGGACAAGATCAACAAGGTCAAGACCGCGGCTTTGAAGGGCAGCCCGCAGCGCCGTGGCGTATGCACCCGCGTGTACACCACCACTCCGAAGAAGCCGAACTCGGCGCTTCGGAAGGTCGCGCGCGTCAAGCTGACGAGCCAGGTCGAGGTCACCGCCTACATCCCGGGTGAGGGCCACAACCTGCAGGAGCACTCGATGGTGCTGGTGCGCGGTGGCCGAGTCAAGGACCTGCCCGGCGTCCGGTACAAGATCATCCGCGGTTCGCTCGACACCCAGGGCGTCAAGAACCGCAAGCAGGCTCGCAGCCGTTACGGCGCCAAGAAGGAGAAGAGCTAATGCCGCGCAAGGGGCCCGCGCCCAAGCGTCCGCTGGTCAACGACCCGGTCTACGGATCGCAGTTGGTCACGCAGCTGGTTAACAAGATCCTTCTCCAGGGGAAGAAATCGCTCGCTGAGCGCATTGTTTATGGTGCGCTCGAGAATGCCCGGGAGAAGACAGGTACCGATCCCGTGATCACGCTCAAGCGCGCTCTCGACAACGTCAAGCCCGCACTGGAAGTGCGTAGTCGCCGCGTCGGTGGAGCGACCTACCAGGTGCCCGTCGAGGTGCGTCCGGACCGGTCCACCACACTGGCGCTGCGCTGGCTTGTCTCCTTCTCGCGGCAGCGCCGCGAGA
>DASYBR010000152.1:0-24302 GCA_036500645.1 Mycobacterium sp.
CATTAAAACCAAAGCGGCGCTGAAGGATTCGGCGCGCATCCACTACGGCCAGCCGGGTTTCGCGATCGCGGACCGGATCACCAAGGCGCTGCCGCCGCCGATCATGGCCAAAGACATCCCGCTGTCGGGCATCACCGACCCGAACCATGAGCGCTTCAAGGAAGCCGCCGAGGTCCGCGGCCTGATCGAAACCGACCCCGACGTCCGCACCATCTACCAGACCGCCCGCGGTCTGGAGGGTCTGATCCGCAACGCGGGCGTGCACGCCTGCGCGGTGATCATGAGTAGCGAGCCATTGACCGAGGCCATCCCGCTCTGGAAGCGACCGCAGGACGGGGCCATCATCACCGGCTGGGATTACCCGTCGTGCGAGGCCATCGGCCTGCTGAAGATGGACTTCCTGGGCCTGCGCAACCTGACGATCATCGGCGACGCGATCGATAACATCAAGGCCAACAGGGGAATCGACCTCGACCTGGAGTCGCTGCCGCTGGCTGACAAGGCGACATATGAGCTGCTGGGCCGCGGCGACACGCTGGGGGTGTTCCAGCTCGACGGCGGCCCGATGCGTGACCTGCTGCGCCGCATGCAACCGACGGAGTTCAACGACATCGTCGCCGTGCTGGCGCTGTACCGTCCCGGCCCGATGGGCATGAACGCCCACAACGACTACGCCGACCGCAAGAACGGGCGCCAGGCGGTCAGGCCGATTCATCCGGAACTCGAGGAACCGCTGCGCGAGATCCTCGCCGAGACGCACGGCCTGATCGTCTACCAAGAGCAGATCATGTTCATTGCCCAGAAGGTCGCCTCCTACACGATGGGCAAAGCCGACGCGCTGCGTAAGGCGATGGGCAAGAAGAAGCTCGAGGTGCTCGAGGCCGAGTACAAGGGCTTCTACGAAGGCATGACCACCAACGGCTTCTCCGAAAAAGCGGTGAAAGCCTTGTGGGACACCATTCTTCCATTCGCCGGGTACGCGTTCAACAAGTCGCACGCCGCCGGCTACGGCCTGGTGTCGTACTGGACCGCTTATCTGAAGGCCAACTACCCGGCCGAGTACATGGCCGGCCTGTTGACCTCCGTCGGCGACGACAAGGACAAGGCCGCGGTCTACCTGGCCGACTGCCGCAAGCTCGGCATCACCGTGCTGCCGCCGGACGTCAACGAGTCCCTGGTGAACTTCGCGTCGGTCGGCAAGGACATCCGGTTCGGCCTGGGCGCGGTGCGCAACGTCGGCGCCAACGTCGTCGGGTCGCTGATCGGGACCCGCAGTGGCAAGGGCAAATTCACCGACTTCTCCGACTACCTGAACAAGATCGACATCGCGGCGTGCAACAAAAAGGTGACGGAGTCGCTGATCAAGGCGGGCGCCTTTGATTCGCTGGGGCACGCCCGCAAGGGCCTGTTCCTGGTGCACACCGACGCGGTCGACTCGGTGCTGGGCACCAAGAAGGCCGAGGCGATGGGCCAGTTCGACCTGTTCGGCGGCGACGACGGTTGCACCGAAGCGGTGTTCACCATCAAGGTCCCCGACGACGAGTGGGAGGACAAGCACAAGCTCGCCCTGGAGCGGGAGATGCTGGGCCTGTATGTGTCGGGGCACCCGCTCAACGGGGTGGCGCACCTGCTGGCCGCCCAGGTGGACACCCAGATCCCGGCCATCCTGGACGGCGACGTCGCCAACGAGACCCAGGTGCGGGTCGGCGGCATCCTGGCCGCGGTGAACCGCCGCGTCAACAAGAACGGAATGCCTTGGGCCTCAGCGCAATTGGAAGACCTCACCGGTGGCATCGAGGTGATGTTCTTCCCGCACGCGTACTCGACCTTCGGCGCCGACATCGCTGATGACGCGGTCGTGCTCATCAACGCCAAGGTCGCCATCCGGGACGACCGGATCTCGCTGATCGCCAACGAGCTTGTCGTTCCCGACTTCTCGACCGCCCAGGCGAACCGGCCGCTGGCGGTCAGCCTGCCCACTCGTCAGTGCACCATTGACAAGGTGAGCGCGCTCAAACAGGTGCTGGCCCGGCATCCGGGAACCTCGCAGGTGCATTTACGGCTCATCAGCGGCGACCGGATCACCACTCTCGAGCTGGATGCCTCGCTGCGGGTGACGATGTCGCCGGCGCTGATGGGGGACCTCAAGGAATTGCTCGGCCCGGGGTGTCTAGGGAGCTAGAGCCGATCGCAAGCGCGGCGAAGCCGGGCGCGGGCCTCGTTTGCGTCATGGCACGTCCACCCGCACGATCACGCTGTCGGCCCAGACCCCGCGGTCACGCGCGCGCCGTACCTTCTCGCGGGCGCACAGGTCCTGGTGAACGTTGGTGACACCGGGGACCTTGATCAGCGGCACGACGTTCCACTGCCAGCCATAGCGTTCGTGCAGCACGCGATTCGCCCGCTCGGCGGCGGCGCCGGACAGGATGGTCGCCCGACCCGCCACGGTCACCGCGCCCGGGCGCACCCGGCCGCGGTGGTCGCACGGGGCGAGTTCCACGTCGTCGCGCGCCGACAGTCGCCTGGTCTTCGGGCCGACCTTCGTGCGGAACAGCAGGCCGTCGCCGTCCAGCGCGAACCAGATCGGGGTGTCGACGGACGCGCCGTCCCGGCGGAACGATCGGAGCCGCGCGTAGCGGGCGGGGCTCAGCTCTGCGAATGATTTCTGATGCATGGCGACAGTGAACAACTTAGAGTTGGCTCTAAGTCAAACACTTGGGAGGCGCGATGACCGTGAGCCTGACGATCGGAGAGGTGGCGCGCAAAGCCGGGATCGCCGCGACCACGTTGCGCTACTACGAACAGATCGGATTGGTGCCGGCGCCGGCGCGCCTAGGCGGTCAGCGCCGTTACGACGACGCGATTCTCGCCCGGCTCGAGGTTATCGCGCTGTGCAAATCCGCCGGCTTCTCGCTGGAGGAGATCCAGCTGCTGTTCGCCGACGACGCCCCGGGACGACCCGTCAGCCGCGCACTCGCCGAGGCCAAACTAGCCGAGATCGACGCGCGGATGGCCTCGCTGGCCCGCGCGCGGTCCGTCATCGAGTGGGGGATGCGCTGCACGTGCCCGTCGATTGACGCGTGTACCTGCGGCATTCACACCGCCGTACCCGCTTAGTTCTGGAATCCTGTAGATCTCACCGGCTTTCACCACGATGCAAAGGAGCATCCATGAGCCCGACCAGTCCGTCGCACCCGATCGCCGTGCAAGACTTCTCCCACGTCTGCGTCGGCGTCTCCGACATCGAAGCGTCGTTGGCCTTCTACACCTCCGTGCTCGGCATGGATGTCGTGTTCGACGTCGAACTCGAAGGGGCCGGGCTGGACTCCGTAACCGGCGGGGCCGCGCAGCAGGGCCGCATGATCGGCGGGCTGATCGGCGCGGCCATGGTCGAGCTGTTGTCTTTGGGTGCGGTGCCCGAGTGCCCGAGCGGCCCGCACCTGGGCTACACCAATGTCTCGTTCCGCGTCGACGATCTAGACGCGACCTACGACGCCGTCCGGCGCCACCATCGGAATGTCCGGGCCCAACCGCCCGTCGACATCGGCGGGGTGCGGATGTTCTTCATCTATGACCCCGACGGCACCCCCATCGAGCTGTTGGAGCTGCCCGCAGGGATATCGAGCACGCTGCAACTCTGGCGCCCCTCCGCATGAACCGGCCCGAACCGACCCCAACGGACGTACGCTCACCGATGTGCGGACACTGCTGATCCCGCGCCAGGGAGTACGCGAATGACGACGAGCGAGCGACCGGTCACCATGTGTGAGGCCTTCCAACGCAGCGCATCGATCGACCCGGATGCGGTCGCCCTGCGGACGCCCGGCGACACCGAGACGCTGACGTGGCGTGAGCTCGCGGAGCAGGTCCGAAAGGTCGCCGCCGGCCTGGCCGGTCTGGGGGTGCGCCGGGGCGACACGGTTTCGCTGATGATGGCCAACCGGATCGAGTTCTACCCACTCGAGGTGGGCGCTCAACACCTCGGCGCCACTTCGTTTTCGGTCTACAACACGCTGCCCGCCGAGCAGCTGAAGTACCTGTTCGACAACGCAGGCACCAAGGTGGTGATGTGCGAGGCGCAGTACGTGGACCGCATCCGCGCCAGCGGCGCGCCCATCGAGCACATCGTCTGCATCGACGGCTCACCGCCGGGCACCATCTCCGTCGAGCAGCTGTATGCCGCCGCGAGCGCGGATTTCGACTTCGACTCGACATGGCGCGCGGTGCGGCCCGACGACGTCGTCACCCTCGTCTACACATCGGGGACGACCGGAAACCCCAAGGGCGTGGAGATGACTCACGCCAACCTGCTGTTCGATTCGTACGCCGTGCACGCGGTCCTCCCGTCCCAGTTCGGGGATCGCGTCACGTCGTACCTGCCGTCGGCGCACATCGCCGACCGGGCGATGGGCCTCTACGGCCTCGAGGTCTTCGGCGCTCAGGTCACGGCGGTCTCCGACCCGCGCGCCATCGTCGCCGCGCTGCCCGACGTGCGGCCCACGGTGTGGGCCGCGGTGCCGCGGGTATGGGAAAAGCTCAAGGCCGGAATCGAATTCACCGTCAGCAACGAGACGGACGAGGTCAAACGCCAAGCCCTGCAGTGGGCGATGTCGGTGGCCGCCAAGCGCGCCGCCGCTCTGGTGGCAGGTACCGCGATGCCCGACGGCCTGGCCGCCGAATGGGCCCAGGCCGACGAGCTGGTGCTGTCGAAGCTGCGCGAGCGGCTCGGGTTCGCCGAACTTCGCTGGGCGGTATCGGGTGCGGCTCCGATTCCGAAGGAAACGGTGGCGTTTTTCGCCGGTATCGGAATTCCGATCGCCGAGGTTTGGGGGATGTCGGAGCTGAGCTGCGTGGCCACCGTGAGCCATCCCCGCGATGCGCGGATGGGCAGCGTCGGCAAGCTGCTTCCCGGGCTACAGGGCAGGATCGCCGATGACGGTGAGTATCTGGTGCGCGGTCCGCTGGTGATGAAGGGTTACCGCAAGGAACCGGCGAAGACCGCGGAGGCGATCGACGCCGACGGCTGGCTGCACACGGGCGACGTCTTGACCGCCGACGCCGAGGGGTACCTGCGCGTGGTGGACCGCAAGAAGGAGTTGATCATCAATGCGGCGGGAAAGAACATGTCGCCGGCCAACATTGAGAACACCATCCTGGCCGCGTGCCCCATGGTCGGGGTGATGATCACGATCGGCGACGGTCGTCCCTACAACACCGCCTTAATGGTCTTCGACGCCGATTCGGTCGGGCCGTACGCGGCCCAGCGGGGATTGCCCGACGCCTCGCCCGCGACCCTGGCGACCGACCCGGAGGTCGTCGCGGCGATCGCCGCCGGAGTGGCCGAGGGTAACGCCAAACTCTCGCGGGTGGAGCAGATCAAGCGATTCCGGATTCTGCCGACGCTGTGGGAGCCCGGCGGTGACGAGATCACCCAGACGATGAAGCTCAAGCGCCGCCCGGTCATGGCGAAATACGCTGCCGAGATCGAGGAGCTCTACGCTTCCGTTCTGCATCCGGATGTGCACGAGACTTCCGAAGCCGCGACGGTGCAACCGGCATGAGCGGGGGACCGGCGGCGAGCGCGCGTGAGCTTGGGCGTGCGGGCGTGCGAAAGTTGCTGCAGCGCACCGGAATGATCGACGAGTCGGTGACGCGGTTGTCGACCGACCCGGCCGAGGTGGTCCAGTTGCTGGCCGCGCCGTGGTATGACGAGCGGCTGGTCAAGCTGGCCGACGAGCTCGGCCGCGACCCGGACAGCGTGCGCGCCGAGGCCGCGGGCTACCTGCGCGAGATGGCACCCTCGCTCGACGAGTCCGCGGTAGCGGCCTGGCGCGGCTTCAGTCGCTGGCTCATGCGGGCCTACGACGTACTGGTCGACGAGGATCAGATCGCGCAACTGCGCAAGCTGGATCGCAAAGCGACACTGGCGTTCGCCTTTTCGCACCGCTCGTACCTTGACGGTCTGCTGTTGCCCGAAATGATTCAGGCCAACCGACTTTCGCCCGCGCTCACCTTCGGCGGCGCGAACCTGAACTTCTTCCCGATGGGCACCTGGGCCAAACGCACCGGGACGATCTTCATCCGTCGCCAGACCAAGGACATCCCCGTGTACCGGTTCGCGCTGCGCGCCTACGCCGCGCAGCTGGTGCAGAACCACGCCAACCTGACCTGGTCCATCGAAGGGGGCCGGACCAGGACCGGCAAGCTGCGGCCCCCGGTGTTCGGGATCCTGCGCTACATCAGCGACGCCGTCGACGAAATCGACGGTCCCGAGGTGTATCTGGTGCCCACCTCGATCGTGTACGACCAGCTGCACGAGGTAGAGGCCATGACCACCGAGGCCTACGGCGCGACGAAGCGGCCCGAAGACCTTCGCTTCTTGATCCGGCTGGCGCGTCAGCAGGGTCAGCGGTTGGGCCGCGCGTACCTGGACTTCGGCGAACCCCTGCCGCTGCGCAAGCGCCTCGAGGAGCTGCGCGCCGACGAGTCGGGTACCGGCACCGAAATCGAGCGCATCGCCCTGGACGTCGAACACCGGATCAATCGCGCGACGTCGGTCACGCCCACGGCGGTGGTCAGCCTTGCGCTGCTGGGAGCCGACCGGTCGTTGTCCATCAGCGAGGTGCTGGCCACGGTGCGGCCGCTGGCGAGTTACATCGCGGCGCGCAACTGGATGGTCGCCGGGGCGGCGGACCTGACGAACCGCTCCACCATCCGGTGGACCCTGCATCAGCTGGTGGCCTCCGGCGTGGTGAGCGTCTACGACGCAGGCACCGAAGCCGTGTGGGGCATCGGCACCGACCAGCACCTGGTGGCCGCCTTCTACCGCAACACCGCGATCCACATCCTGGTGGATCGCGCCATCGCCGAGACGGCGTTGCTCGCCGCGTCAGAGATGTCGGAAGACGGATCGGTGCGGCCGACGACCGTGCGCGACGAGGCGCTGCGCCTTCGCGAGTTACTTAAGTTCGAGTTTTTGTTCTCGGCGCGTGCACAGTTCGAGAAGGACCTCGCCGACGAAGTGCGCCTGATCGGGCCGGTGGAAGACACCACCAAGGCCGCCAGCGCCGCCGTCGTGCGGGGACTGCTGGAACACGCCGATCTGCTGCTGGCGCACCTGGTGTTGCGCCCCTTCCTGGACGCCTACCACATCGTGGCCGACCGGCTGGCCGCTTACGAGGACGAATCCTTCGACGAGGACGCGTTTCTCACCGAATGCCTCGAGGTCGGCAAGCAGTGGGAGTTGCAGCGCAGGATCGCCAGCGCCGAGTCGAGGTCGATGGAATTGTTCAAGACCGCCTTGCGGCTGGCCCGCCATCGCGAGTTGGTGGACGGGTTGGAGAGTCCCGATATCGCCCTGCGGCGCCGCGAGTTCGCCTTCGAGATCGCCACGGCCATCCGCCGGGTCAACGCCATCGCGGAACTCGCCAGGCTGCGTTAAGGCGCCAAGCCTTTGTTCTCGGCGGCCAGCAGATTACGCACCGTGGCGTCAACCGTTTTCAGCACATCGGGATCGATGCCGGCACGGCCGCGGACCAGTATCGACGCGTAATTGGTGGCCGGCAGACCTTCGGCTGGGCACAGGCCGTCGGGAAGCTTTCCGATCATCGGCAATAGAGCCACTCCGAGCCCCGAGCGGACGGCCGCATAAAGGCCGGACAGATCGCTGCACTCGGCGGCGATCTCGTAGGCGATGCGGCGGTCTTCGAGGATCGAGAAGGCCGGCTCGCGCAGCACGCACGGCTCCGAGAAGATGACCAGCGGCAGCGGATCACGGGTCGAACCGCTGAAACTGCGCGCTGAAATCCATTGCAGCCGAACACGTCCCGATGCATTGGCGCGATCCAGGCCGGCGCCGTCGAGCATGACCGCCAAGTCCACCAGCCCGCGGTCGAGCGAGTCGGCCAGTGACACGTTGCGGTCGAGCCGGAAGCGCAGCCGCAGGTCGGGAAGTTGTTCACGCAGCGCGCCGGTCAGCGCGGGCAGCATCACGTCGGCGCCGTGTTCGGTCGCGCCGACCGTCAACAGCGTTTGTTCGGTCGCGCCCAGGTCGTTGAGCGCGGTGTCGTGGGCGGCGAGGATCGTGCGCGCGTGCCGCAGCACCTTTTGACCGACGTCGGTGAACACGATGCCGCGCCCGGAGCGTTCGACCACCGGTTGGCCGACCACGGCCTCAAGTTTTTTCAGATGCTGACTGACCGCGGACTGGCTAAGGTGAAGCGCGGCGGCAGCGCGGTGAAATCCGCCACAGTCGGCGACCGCGACGAGGCTGCGCAGCGGTGCGATATCGAGCACTTGGGCCATACCCCGAACCATACTTTGATGAGCACTGCTGATCAATTATTGCGCTAATGGGCTGCTTGTTTCTGCCATTTAGGCATCGACTGATAAGCAGCAGTGGTCGGTAGTGATCGCCAATAATCATTGGACGGCATTGATCGAGCGGACCACGATGGGGTCATGGACTTGCCACGGATGCCACTGACGACTGCCTCGGCGGTGACGTTGTCGTACGCGATCGGTTATCCGATCGGCGCCCTCGCCGTGGCCTCGATGACGCCCATGCATGCCCTGGTGCTGCGGTTCAGCCTGGCCGCATCGATCCTGGCAGCCTGGACCCTGCTGGCAAAGGCGCCCTGGCCGAAGGGTGCGCAGCTCGGTCACGTCCTGGTGGCCGGCCTGCTGATCCAGGCCGTGCAGTTCTGCAGCCTCTATGAAGCCCTTCAGCTGGGCTCGTCGGCAGTGCTCTGCGCGGTTGCGATCGCGATGAATCCCGTCAGCACCGCGCTGCTGGGTTCCGTGTTCCTGCGGGAGTCACTCGGGCCGCAGCGGTTGGCCGCGCTGGTCCTGGGCGTTATCGCGGTGTTCGCCGCCTGCGCGAAGAGGCTTATGAGCACCCACGGCATCGATCCCGTCATCGTGCTGCTTGTGGTTGCCCTGCTCGGTATTTCCGCCGGCGGCGTCTATCAACAGCGGTTCTGCACGGGAGTAGATTTCCGCGCGATGAGCGCCTTGCAGAACGGTGTTGCGCTGATTCCCGCAGCGGCACTTGCGATTTTGACACCCCTCACCGTGCACGACACCGCCAAGGCCGCCATCGCGATCGGCGCCATGGTGCTGTTGAACGCCACGCTGGCCGTCAGCCTCTACGTGCGGGCCATCAATGCGCACGGCGCTGCCGCGGTGGCGATGCTGTTTGCCATCATCCCGGCGGTCGCGGCGGTGCTGTCGTGGCTGATGCTCGGCCAGCGTCCGGATGTCGGGGTCGCGGTCGGGCTGGTGCTCGGGGGCCTCGCGTGCTGGCTCAATACCGGGGCATCCGGCCGCAAGCGCGCCGTGCAGGGTAGCCCGGAACCGAGGGTCGCGACGGTAAAGAGCGAACTGATGTGCGGCGTCGGGGACGGCACGCGGTAGCCTGTCCGTGAGTAACGGAAACGGACCGGGGGCACCAACGCATGACGTGCGCAATATCGGTACGGGACAACGGATTCAAGCGGATATCGCGATGAGCGACGAATCCGACGGGCAGCATCGCCCGCTGATCGCATTCACCACCGCCGATAATGCGCCGCACATCACACCCGCACCGATCGGCCGGAAGTGGATGTCGGAGATCAACGACGGTTGGCCCAATCGTTGCCTGCCGTTGCTCATCGCCAATCAGAGCGGCTGGGAGGTGCGCAATCCGTGTGGGTTCACCGCCACGTGGAGTGGTGGGCAGGACCGCACGGCCCTGATGATCACGCCGGACAGGAACCAACCCAATCAGTTCCTGCCCGCGAGCCATTTCGGTCACGGCATTCTCACCTGGCATCTGCCGATGCTGTTTCGCACTCCGGAGGGGTACAACCTGTTAGCCCGCGGACCGGCGAACTACCCGAAAGACGCGGTGTATCCCCTCGAGGGTATTGTTGAAACCGACTGGGCCAGCTCAAGTTTCAGCATGAGTTGGAAAGTCACCCGCCAATACATGCCGGTGCGATTCGAGGTCGACGAGCCGATCTGCCTGATCGTCCCGCAGCGACGCGGCGAGCTTGAAGAGTTCGTCCCCGAGTTCAGGCCGCTCTCCTTTGATGAGGAGCTCAAGCGTAAGCACGAGTTCTTCCGTCGCTCCCGCGACGAGCTTGGGTACGCGCAGGCGGTGGCGGACACCGGGGGCGAGCGGATCCCGTGGCAGGGCGACTACACGCGCGGCAAGCACGCCGACGGCGAGGACGGCGCATCCGATCACCAGACGCGCCGGCGCCTTCGGTCGTTCACCCAGCAGCAACACGGGGCGCGGCAATAGCGCCCCCGGGGATGTAGGCCGGCGATCCCGCCCTTACTGCCCTTGTTACGGCCCTTTTGAAGGCCCACCGCGAGGCCTGGGTCCCCGTCCAGCCGATGTAGCCGTCGGGGCGTACCAGCACGGCGGGGCCGCCATCGGCCCGCTCCGCCTGCACCATTGCCGGCGTCTCGACCGGAGCGGCGCCGTGTTCGCGTACGAAGACGAATTCTCCGGTGCGCTGCAATTCGGTCAACCGTCCCTCGACCAGCGGTATCTGGGTGGCACGAGTGCCGACCAGTTCGCCCCGGCCGTACCGCAAGGTCGTGCCCGCGAAGCTGCCTGCCACGACATCACGCACCTTCGGAATCCGAAGCAGTCTGGGCGCCAACATGTTACGAAGCCACCGGGCGGGACGCGGATGCAGCGTGACCGCGCGAGCGATCAGTCCGGACTGGAGAAGCACACGCTGGCCGATCGGGTGGCGTTCCTCGTGGTAGGTGTCCAACAGGCCGTCATCGGCGCCGTCGAGCACGGCATCGATCTTCCACGCCAAGTTGGCGGCGTCCTGGATGCCGGTGTTCATGCCCTGGCCGCCCATGGGGGAGTGCACATGTGCGGCGTCGCCGGCCAAGAACACGCGACCATGGCGGTATTGCTCGACTTGTCGTTCGTCGCAATGGAAGCGGGATTTCCAGCCGATGTCGAGCACGCCGAAGTCGGTCTGCATGGCCCGCGCGAGGATGTCCACGATCTCGTTGTCGTCGACCGGCTCGGTGTCGGGCACCTGGTGGTCGCGGTCCCAAACCATCGCTCGGTACCACGAGCCGTCCGGGTCGTGACGGTTATAGGGCGCCAGGAACGCGAATTCGTCACCGGTGGTGGCGACCGTCAAACCGCCGTCGGAGGGCCCGTCGGCCAGCTTGATGTCGGCCAGCACGACGGACGACAGCACCGTCTTGCCCGGAAAGTCCGCGCCCACCAATGTTCGGACGGTGCTGTGCGCGCCGTCGGCGCCGATCACATAGCGCGCCCGCCAGGTCTGCCGATGTCGCGGATTGCCATCGTCCTTGGGACGGGCGGTGACCGTGACGCCGTCCGGGTCCTGGCCGAGCGCAACCACTTCGATGCCGCGGCGGATGTCGGCGCCCTCGGCCAGTGCATAGCGGCGCACCGCGGCGTCGACGTTGGCCTGTGGTGTGACCAACACGAACGGGTAGGCGGAGTCCAGGTGGGTCAGGTCGACGCGGGCTCCGGCGAAAAGCCGCACGCCGGGTGCGTGGTGCCCGCGCGCCAAGACGTCCGCGGCGACCCCTCGCGCGTCCAGGACCTCCAGCGTGCGGGCCATGGTGGCGAACGCGCGGCTCGACGGGTTTTCGGCCGGCCAGCGCTCCAGCACGGTGACTGAGCGCCCCGCGCGGGCCAGATCACCCGCGGCGATCAGGCCGGTGGGGCCGGCTCCCACCACCAGGACGTCGACGTCGTAACCCTGGGCGCGCACTGAGCCTCCTTGACGATTGCGATTCAACAACTGTTGACTTAGCCTATTAGGCTGGTCCAGGTCATGTCAACAGTTGTTGAAAAGGCTTCCGTCATGTGTGTGGGGAAGCGCCTAGAGTTGGAACATGCCGCTTACCGGAGAGTACGAACCGTCCCCTTTGGATTGGTCCCGCGAACAAGCCGACAAGTACGCCGCATCTGGGGGAGCAGAGGCCGCGGATATGAAGGGCAAGCCCATCATTCTGCTGACCACCCTCGGGGCCAAGTCCGGCAAACTGCGCAAGACCCCGCTCATGCGTGTCGAGCACGACGGCGAGTACGCGGTCGTCGCCTCGCTCGGCGGCGCGCCGAAGCACCCGGTCTGGTACCACAACGTCAAAAAGAACCCGCGGGTCGAGCTGCAGGACGGCTCGGTCACCCGCGACTACGACGCCCGGGAGGTGTTCGGCGACGAGAAGGCCACCTGGTGGGAGCGGGCCGTCGAGGCCTGGCCGGACTACGCCGAGTACCAGACCAAGACCGACCGCCAGATCCCGGTGTTCGTGCTGACGCCGGTCAGCTGAAATCCACCGTCGCCAGGCATGCGACCATTGATCGGTGTCCGCGGAACTGAGCCAGAGTAGGTCGCCGGTGCCTCTGTTGTCCGCGGCCGACATCGACACCGCGGCGAAGCGGATCGCCCCGGTGGTCACGCCGACGCCGCTGCAGTTGAGCGACCGGTTATCGGCGATCACCGGCGCGCAGGTCTACCTCAAACGAGAAGACCTGCAGGTCGTGCGCTCCTACAAGCTGCGTGGCGCCTACAACCTGTTGGTGCAGCTGTCCGACGACGAGCTCACCGCGGGCGTGGTGTGCTCGTCGGCGGGCAACCACGCGCAGGGCTTCGCGTTTGCGTGCCGGACGCTGGGTGTGCACGGCCGGGTCTACGTGCCGGCCAAGACGCCCAAACAGAAGCGCGACCGGATCCGCTACCACGGCGGGGATTTCATCGAACTGATCGTGGGGGGAACGACCTACGATCTGGCCGCAGAGGCAGCGCTTGCCGATGTGGAACGCACCGGTGCGACGCTGGTGCCGCCGTACGACGACCTGCGCACCATCGCCGGTCAGGGCACCATCGCGGTCGAATTGCTCGATCAACTCGATGACGAGCCCGACCTCGTGGTGGTCCCGGTGGGCGGCGGTGGCTGCATCGCCGGCATCACGACCTATCTGGCCGAGCGCACGACGAACACGTCGGTGCTGGGCATCGAGCCGGCCGGCGCGGCGGCGATGATGGCCGCGCTGGCCGCCGGGGAGCCGGTCACGCTGGAGCACGTCGACCAGTTCGTGGACGGTGCGGCGGTGCGGCAGGCGGGAACGCTGACGTATGCCGCGCTGGCGGCCGCGGGTGACATGGTGTCGATCACCGGGGTCGACGAGGGCGCGGTGTGCACCGCGATGCTGGACCTCTATCAGAACGAGGGCATCATCGCCGAGCCCGCGGGCGCGCTGTCGGTCGCGGGACTGCTGGAATCCGACATTGAGCCCGGCTCGACGGTGGTGTGCCTCATTTCGGGCGGCAACAACGACGTGTCGCGCTATGGCGAGGTGCTGGAGCGCTCGCTGGTCCACCTGGGCCTCAAGCACTACTTCCTCGTCGATTTCCCTCAGGAGCCGGGCGCGCTGCGCCGGTTCCTCGACGAGGTGCTCGGGCCCACCGACGACATCACGCTGTTCGAGTACCTCAAGCGCAACAACCGTGAGACCGGGGAGGCGCTGGTCGGCATCGAGCTGGGATCGTCGGCCGATCTCGACGGCCTGCTGGCGCGGATGCGTGCCACGGACCTGCACGTCGAGCCCCTCGAGCCCGGCTCACCGGCCTACCGCTACCTGCTCTTTCAGTCGTAGCCCTAGCGCGAGTAGCTCGTCGCGTAGCGCGGCGCCGGGACTGCCGGATCCAGGTCGCCGGCCGGCAGCGGGGCTCCGACCGCCAGGCTCACCGGCAGCACCCCCGCCCAGTGCGGCAGCGCGACGTCCTCCGGATCGTCGGCCGGGGCACCCGTGCGTACCTTGGCCGACACCTCGACGAGGTCCAGCGCGAGCACCCCGGTCGCGGCCAGCTCACGCGCGTTCGGGCCCCTGCAGTCGGCGGCGCGGCCCGCCGCGATGTGGTCGAGCAGGCAGGACAGCGCCCGCGTCTTCTCCGCCGGGTCGTCGACCACGCGTGCGGCGCCTACCGCGACCACCGAGCGGAAGTTCACCGAATGGTGCAGGGCCGCGCGAGCGAGCACCAGGCCGTCGACCAGGGTGGCGGTGATGCAGACGGGCAGGCCGTCCGGTGCCGCCCTGGCGGCCAGCATCGGGCCACTGCCCGAGGAACCGTGCAGGTAGAGCGTCTCGTCGAGCCGCGCGTGCGTCGTCGGCAAGACCACCGGTTTCCCGGCGCTGAGGTAACCCAGGTGGCAGATCAGGGCCTCGTCCAGGATGTCGTGGACGGTCTGGCGGTCGTAGAGAGCGCGCTCCCGGTAGCGGGTCGGCGTCGTGCGCGGAGTGGGTTCGTATGCGGTATCCACCGTTGCCTTCACTATTGTTCTAGTACATAGTTGATAGCGTGCCAGTACAAAACAGCATAGCCGGAACGGGCGCGGAGTCCATAGCCGCCAGCATCGAAGAGGCCATCTCGGGCGGCTCCCTGGCGCCCGGTGACGCGTTGCCGCCGGTGCGTGACCTGGCAGCCCAGCTTTCGGTGAACGCCAACACCGCGGCCGCCGCCTACCGCCTGCTGCGCGATCGGGGGGCCGTCGAGACCGCAGGCCGGCGCGGCACCCGGGTGCGCTACCGTCCGGCGACCACCCCCCGGTCCCTGTTGGGCCTCGACGTTCCCGCGGGCGTGCGCGACCTGTCGACCGGCAATCCCGACCCGGCCCTGTTACCCATCGCGGACGCCGCGTTGGCCGGTCCGGTTGGGGGCCACCCGGTCTTGTACGGTCAGCCGGCCATGTCGGCGGAGTTTGTCGACTTCAGCCGGGCGGCGCTGACCGCGGACGGGATCCCGGCCGAGCACCTCGCGGCGACCAGCGGCGCGCTCGACGGCATCGAACGCGCGCTCACCGCGCACCTGCGTCCCGGGGACCGGGTCGCGGTCGAGGATCCGGGCTGGGCCAACCTGCTCGACCTCCTTGCCGCCCTGGGGCTTTCGGCTGAGCCGGTGCAGGTCGACGACGACGGTCCGCTGATCGCCGACCTGGACCGCGCGCTGAAGCGCGGTGCGCGTGCGCTGGTCACCACAAATCGCGCCCAAAATCCAACGGGCGCAGCACTATCCGCGAACCGCGCCGACGACCTGCGGCAATTACTGGCCGACCGGGGCGAGGATGTGTTGTTGGTCGAGGACGATCACTGCGCGGGCATATCGGGTGCCCCACTGCATAGCCTGGCGGGCGCGACGCGCCACTGGGCCTTCGTGCGGTCGGCTTCCAAGGCATACGGTCCCGACCTGCGCGTCGCCGTCCTCGCCGGAGATCGCCGCACCGTCGAACGCGTACACGGCCGCTTGCGACTCGGCCCGGGCTGGGTCAGCCACCTGTTGCAGGACCTCGCGGTCGGCTTGTGGACCAACGACGCGGCAGCGCGGCTCGTCGCCGCTGCGGAGCGGCAATACGCGGGCAACCGGCAGCGATTGATCGACGCGTTGGCCGAGCGCGGCGTCGCCGGCCGCGGGCGTTCGGGGCTCAACGTGTGGGTCCCAGTGCCCGACGAGACGGTCGCGATCACCCGGCTGCTCGGCGCGGGCTGGGCCGGGGCGCCGGGCACCCGATTCCGGATCGGCACGTCGCCGGGGATCCGCATCACGATTTCCGATCTGGCGGACGACGAAATCGATCCGCTCGCCGACGCGGTCGTACAGGCGGTGCGCAGCACCGGCCACGCCGGAGTCTGAGCTTTTGTCAAAGGCCTTCGGCGCCAGCGACTCCCATGCCGGGTCCGGTCCACAACAGCTCGACGGTGCCGTCCCGCGGCACCTCGTTGAGCGCGGCGGGTGGGGCCGGCGGCACGGTTTTGAGGAAGCGGCGCAGCTTGCGAACTAATCCGTGATGATTCATCAGCGAATCATCGGCGGTGACCGGCCAGGCCGCCAATCAGTTATCCACAGCGCAAAATGGCGAACGACTCGCCCGCGAGCACCGTGCCGTCCGCGTCCACCGTCGGCTCGTCCCAGGACAGGACGACGTCACCGCTGACTGGCACTTTCACCGCCTCGGCGCCGAGGTTGCACACGATACGCAACCGGCCGCGCGAGACGGCGATCCAGCGCTGGTCCTCGTCATAATCGACCGCGAGGCGCCCCAGCCACGGGTCGGCCATGTCGGGGTCGCTGCCCCGCAACGCGATCAGGTCGCGGTACAGGCCGTGCACGCGCGCATGTTCCCCGGAGTCGACCTCGTCCCAATTCAATTTGGAGCGCAAGAACGTCTGAGGGTCCTGCGGGTCCGGGATCTCGTCGGCGTCCCAGCCGTGCTCGGCGAACTCGGCCTTGCGGCCCTCCGCCGTGGCCCGGGCCAGTTCCGGTTCGGGGTGCGAGCTGAAGAATTGGAACGGGGTCGAAGCCCCATACTCCTCACCCATGAAAAGCATTGCGGTGAAGGGTGTTCCAAGTGCGAGCACGGCCTTGATGGCCAGCTGGCCGCCGGTGAGGTTCTGCGACGGGCGGTCCCCGAGGGCCCGGTTGCCGACCTGGTCGTGGGTGCAGGTGTAGGCGACCAGTCGGGTGCCCGGGATCTCGGTGGTGTCCAACGGGCGCCCGTGGCGGCGGCGCCGGAACGACGAGTACGTGGCGGCATGGAAGTAGCCGTGCCGCAGCGTGTGCGCCAGGGTGGCCAGCGAACCGAAGTCGGCGTAATAGCCCTGACGTTCGCCGGATACTGCGGTGTGGATGGCGTGGTGAATGTCGTCGGCCCACTGCGCGGTGAGTCCGTAGCCGCCGCGATCGCGGGTGGTGATCAGTCGCGGATCGTTGAGGTCGCTTTCGGCAATGAGTGACAGCGGACGGCCCAACTGCGTTGCCAGCCAATCCGTTTCGATGGCAAGCTCCTCGAGGATGTCGATGGCGGTGGTGTCCACCAGCGCATGTACGGCGTCCAGACGCAGACCGTCGGCATGGAAGTCGCGCATCCAGCGCAGCGCGCACCCGATGATGTAACGGCGCACCTCGTCGGAATCGGCGTCGGCGATGTTGATGCCTTCGCCCCACGGGTTGCTGCCCGACGACAGGTAGGGGCCGTACTTCGGCAGGTAATTGCCCGACGGGCCGAGGTGGTTGAACACCGCGTCGATCAGCACGCCCAGACCCCGCGCGTGGCAGGCGTCGACGAACCGCACCAATCCGTCCGGTCCGCCGTAGGGTTCGTGCACGCTGTACCACAGCACACCGTCGTACCCCCAGCCGTGCGTGCCGGCAAAGGAGTTCACGGGCATCAGCTCGACGAAGTCGACCCCGAGATCGACCAGATAGTCCAGCTTTTCGATGGCGGAGTCGAACGTGCCTGCACCGGTGAAGGTGCCGAGGTGCAGTTCGTAGATCACCGCGCCTTGCACCGACCGGCCCTGCCAATCGCCGTCGGTCCAGGTCGCGGCTGCGGCGTCCCACAACTGCGAGCGGTCGTGCACACCGTCGGGCTGGCGGGGGGATCGCGGGTCGGGGAACACGGTTGGATCGTCGTCGAGCAGATATCCATAGCGCGCGTCCGGCGCTGTATCCACGTTCGCGTGCCACCAACCGTCACCCGAGCGCGTCATCGCATACGCCTGGCCGTCGACGTCGAGTCGTACCCGGTCGGGTTTGGGTGCCCAGACTCGGAATTCAGTCGTCCGAAGTTCAGTCAAAGTGGCGCTCCAGCAGGACCACGGGCAGGTCGGCGAACAATTGAGCGGCCGATGTCGGCCCGTCGGCGATGACCCCGGTCAGGGTGTCCTTCCAGGTTCCTTCCGGTAGCGGCAAAACCGTGTTACCCCAGCCAGTTTCGGATAGACGCACGGTCCAGCGGGTCACCGCGACCACGATGTCTTCACCGCGCCGGAAAGCCACCACATGATCAGCGGCGTCGCCGCCGGCGAGCAGGGGAACGTAGTCCCCGCGCAGGAAACTGTCCGGATGGGAACGCCGCAGACGAAGTGCCGTGGTGACGACCCGGATTTTCGGGTGCGCCAACGCTTTCAGGGCGGCTCGCCGGGCGGCGTAGTCGACGGGCCGGCGGTTGTCCGGGTCTACCAGGCTGTCGTCCCACAGTTCGGTGCCCTGGTAGACGTCCGGAATACCGGGCACGGTCAGCGCGAGTAGCTTCTGGCCCAGCGCGTCGCTGGCCGCATGCGGGTTGAGCTGGACGACAAGTTCGGTCAACTGGCCCGCGACCGGGCCGTCGAGCACGGTATCCAGCCACCTGTGCACCGCGCCTTCGAACTCGGTGTCCGGCTCGTTCCACGTGGTGTGCAACGCAGCTTCGCGGACGGCCTTCTCCGCGTAACCGTGCAGTCGCTCGCGCAATTCGTCGTCGACCTCACCGGTCACCGGCCACACACCGAAGATGTTCTGCCACAGAAACTGTCCGGTCGCCGGGTCGGGGGAGGGTGCTTTGATCTCCCAGCGGGCGACGAACTCGGTCCACAGCGACGGGACCTGGGACAGCACACCGATGCGGGCCCGCACGTCTTCACCGCGTTTGGTGTCATGGGTGGTCAGCGTCGTCATCGTCTGGGGCCACAGCCGGGCGCGGCTGGCGGCGCGCTCATGAAACTCGGCCGCTCCGACGCCGAAACGGTGCGGTTCACCGCCCACCTCGTTCAGTGACACCAGCCGCGCGTCGCGGTAGAAGTAGCAGTCCTCGCTTGCCTTGGCGGTGACGGCGCCGCAGAGCTGCTGCAGCCGGGTGGCCGGCTCGCCGCCCCGGGCCAACGCGGAGGCGAGCACCTGCAGTGCCGGACCCAATTCCGGTGTCTGTGACTGGGTTTCGGCCAGTGCGGTAGGCATGATAGCGGAAAGGCTTGGATAGTCACAGCGGTATACGCCGATGTGAGTGAGCAACGCGGCCACCGCCTCGGGCAGCAACGGGTGATCTGCGCCGGCCGTCGCCACGATGCTGCGGCGCAGCCGGCGCAGTTCACTGGCCAACGTGTCGGTGGCCGACTGGATTTTGAGGTCCGCCACCATTTCTGGGGTCGCCGCGTAGTCCACGCCGGCGGACTCCACCAGCGCGGTGAGCGCCGGGGCCCCGTCCGGGTCGACGAAGATGCCGCCGATTTCCCGCAGCACGTCGTAGCCGGTGGTGCCGTCCACCGGCAGGGTGGGCTCGAGCGCCTCATCGACGGCCAGGATCTTCTCGATCACGATCCAGGCTCGCGCGCCGGCCAATTCGCGCAGCCAAGCCAGATATCCGCAGGGATCGGACAACCCGTCGGGGTGGTCGATGCGGATGCCGTCGACGAGTCCCTCGGCGAACCATCTGCCGACCTCGGCGTGGGTGGCGTGAAAGACCGCACGATCTTCCTGACGCAGGCCCGCCAGCGAGGTGATGGAGAAGAAACGGCGATAGCCGCACACCCCGTTGCGCCAGCCCACCAGCCGGTAATGCTGACGGTCGTGCACCTGTGGGCCGGTGCCCTCGGCGGTTCCTGGTGCGATGGGCAGCGCCAGGCCGCCCAGCCGCAGGATGTCCCCGTCGACCTCGAGGTCGGCGGCGTCGTCGTCGGAACCCAGCACCGGCAGCACGATGCGGCCGTCTTCGTCGAGATCCCAGTCGATGTCGAAATATGTTGCGTAGTCCGATGATCGGCCGTTCCGTAAGACGTCCCACCACCACGCGTTCTGCTCGGGTTGATCGATTCCCACGTGGTTGGGCACGATGTCGACGACCAGGCCGATGCCACGCTCGGACGCCGCCGCCGACAGCCGTGCCAGCCCGTCACGACCACCCAGCTCGGGCGACACCGTGGTCGGGTCGGTGACGTCGTAGCCGTGACTCGAACCGGCGGCCGCGGTCATGATCGGGGACAGGTACAGGTGCGACACCCCGAGTTCGTCGAGGTAGTCGATCAGGTTTTCCGCGTCGGCGAAGGTGAACGCAAACCCACTGGATTCACCGCGCAGCTGCAACCGGTAGGTGGATAGGACGGGTAAAGCCATGCGTCACAGGGTCTTACGAAGGATGAGGAGCGAACGTGCGGGCAGCGAGAAATTCTCTCCGGCGCTCACCAGCTGGCCCGCTTCCCCGGCGGGATGGTTGGTGTCCACTTCCACGGTCCACTCCCGCGCATAGTCGTCGGCCGGCATCACGAACTGGACCGGTTCCTCGCCGGCGTTGAAGCACAACAGGAACGAGTCGTCGACCACCCGCTCGCCGCGGGCGTTCGGGGCGGTGATGGCGTCGCCGTTGAGAAACACCGCGACGCATTTGTGAATGCTTTCGCCCCAATCCTCGTGCGTCATCTCGCGGCTGCTTGGATTCAGCCAGGCGATGTCGCGCACCTCGTCGCCGGTCCGGATCGGCTCGCCCTCGAAGAACCGGCGCCGGCGAAACACCGGATGTTTCTTGCGCAGGGTCGTCACCTTGCGCGCGAACGCCAGCAACTCTGCGTTCTTGTCGACCAAAGACCAATCCATCCAGGACAATTCGGAGTCCTGGCAGTAGACGTTGTTGTTGCCGTTCTGGGTGCGCCCGATCTCGTCGCCGTGCGTGATCATCGGCGTGCCCTGGCTGACGAGCAGGGTCGCCCAGAAATTGCGCATCTGCCGGTGGCGCAATGCCAGGATGTCGGGATCGTCGGTGGGGCCCTCGACGCCGCAGTTCCACGAGCGGTTGTGGCTTTCCCCGTCCCGGTTCTCCTCGCCATTGGCCATGTTGTGTTTCTCGTTGTACGAGACCAGGTCGTTGAGCGTGAATCCGTCGTGGGCGGTGACGAAGTTGATGCTGGCGCTGGGGCGGCGGCCGGTGAACTCGTACAGGTCCGACGACCCGGTCAGCCGGGACGCGAATTCGCCGAGGGTTGCGGGTTCGCCCCGCCAGTAGTCACGCACAGTATCGCGATACTTCCCGTTCCACTCGGTCCACAAACCCGGGAAATTGCCGACCTGATAGCCACCCTCGCCGACGTCCCACGGTTCGGCGATCAATTTGACCTGGCTGACGATCGGATCCTGCTGCACCAGATCGAAGAACGCGCTCAAGCGGTCGACGTCGTGCAGCTCTCGGGCCAGCGTGGCGGCCAGGTCGAACCGGAACCCGTCGACGTGCATTTCGGTGACCCAGTAGCGCAGCGAGTCCATGATCAGCTGCAGCACGTGCGGGTGGCGCGGGTTGAGGCTGTTGCCGGTGCCGGTGTAGTCCTTGTACAGGCGCAGATCGCCGTCCATGAGCCGGTAGTAGGCGGCGTTGTCGATACCGCGGAAGTTGATGGTCGGCCCCAGGTGGTTGCCTTCCGCGGTGTGGTTGTACACCACGTCGAGGATGACCTCGATGCCCGCTTCGTGCAGGCTGCGCACCATCGATTTGAACTCGGCGACGCTGGACTTGCGATTGGCCGCGTACTCGTTGTTCGGCGCGAAGAACCCGAACGTGTTGTAACCCCAATAGTTTCGCAGGCCGAGGTCCAACAGCCGGGAGTCGTGCATGAACTGGTGGACGGGCATCAGTTCCAGCGCGGTGACATTGAGCGACTTGAGGTGATCGATGACCACCGGATGGGCGAGGCCGGCATACGTGCCGCGAAGCTCCTCGGGGATGCCCGGATGGGTCTTGGTCATGCCCTTGACGTGCGCCTCGTAGATGACCGTCTCGTGATAAGGAGTCAGTGGCGCCCGGTCGGATCCCCAGTCGAAGAACGGGTTGCTCACGACGCTGGTCATGGTGTGGCCCAGCGAGTCGATCATCGGGGGAGTGCCGGGGTCGGCACCGTTACCGTTGACGGCGTTCATGTCGTAGGAGTACAGCGCCTGGCCGAACTCGAAATCGCCGTGGAAGGCCTTGCCGTACGGGTCGAGCAGTAGTTTGCTCGGGTCGCAACGGTGGCCGGCCGCCGGATCCCACGGCCCGTAAACCCGAAAACCGTAGCGCTGGCCCGGGGTGATGTTCGGTAGGTAGGCGTGCCAGACATAGCCGTCGACCTCGTCGAGGGGGATCCGCGACTCGTGATCCTGGTCGTCGATCAGACACAACTCGACACTTTCGGCGATCTCGGAGAACAACGAGAAGTTGGTCCCCGCACCGTCGTAGGAGGCTCCGAGCGGGTAAGGATCTCCCGGCCACACCGTGGCCAGCTTGGGTTGTTGTTTACCAGCAACGCCTGTTTCTGAAGCGAGATTGTTGGTCGGCACCACATGACCTTAGCCGCGCCCGAGGGCACGGGGCGCGTCACCACCAGCCGGTGTTGACGCCGATCTGACGGCCCAATTCGTTGACCATGGTCCGCATGTAGGTGGGGGTGAGATGGTGGGCGCCGTGGTAGATCAGCACGTTTCCCTCGACCGGGCGGCATACGTCGGCGCGGCAGATCGCGTTCGACATGTCGAGCACCTTGAGCAGCGGGAACTGGTTGACGAAGTCGAGGGTCTGGTTGCGGTCCGACAGAACGTCGGAACGCTTGATCGCGCACGACTGGGCGTTGCCGCCCCGTTTCGCCAGGCAGTCCGCCGGGTCGAACGGCTGGCCGTTCTTCACCAGCCACGGCGAGTCTCGCATGCCGAGGATCGGAATGTTGTTGTCCGATAACGTCTGCCAGATACCGATGTACGTGGCGGGCATCACATCCCCCGACTTGATGTTCCACGGGCGGGTCGTGGTGGTGAACACGTAGTCGGGTCGATCGGAGATCAGTTTGGCCATCGTCCGCTGCACCCACTCGCGGCACTGCGGGTACGGGGCGTTGTTGCCCATGACGAGTGGCACCTGCTCGGTGGACAGCGGACAACCCATCTTGAGGTAGGTCACGACTTTGAAGTTGTGCAGCTTGCCCAGCAGGTCCAGCGCGGGCAGCCAGTGCTCGGCATGTGATCCGCCCGCCAGCGCGACGGTTCGGGCGGCGGCCACGTCGCCGTAGGTGCAGTTGACCACCGCCGGATTGACGAAGTCACTGATGCAACCGTCCCCGGTGGACGCGGGCAGGTCTTCCTTGACCTCCAGCACCGTGGGCCGCATCGGCAGGCTGGGAACCCGCACGTTCTCGGTCAGGGCGCGCGCGCCGGGATAGTCCGCAGGGTTGAGGACGTTGAGCTCCTTGCCGGCGGCCCGCAGGACCGTGACGTGCTCACGCCACGTGAACGAGGTCGCGGTGAGCGTCACGCCCAGCAGCACGATCGCCGTTCCCAGGGCCAGCGTCGGCCTGGGCAGGCGCGCCAGCCAGGGCAACGACGGACTGGGCGCCGGGGCCGTCGACTTCGACTTCGAGACCGGCGGGGAGCGGTAGCGCAGGGGATCTTCGACAAGACGGTTGGTCAGGTACGCCAGCAGCCCCGACACCAACAGCACCGCTGCGCCGTCGACGAAGCCGGCGTGCCGGTGCCCGCTGTAGGACAGCCAGAAGATGAGCAGCGGCCAGTGCCAGAGGTAGAGCGAATACGCCATCGCGCCCAGCGCCACCAGCGGCCGCACCGCCAGCACGCGATTGGGCAGCGGCATCCGGTCACTCGCGCCGGGCTCGCCCTGCACGTTGGCCCCGACGAGGATCATCAGCATGGTGGCCCCGACGGGCACCAGGGCCCACGGGCCGGGGAATTCCTGCACGCCGTCGATCAGGGCCCCGCAGAACAGGATGGCGGCCAGCGCGACCGTCGCCAGGACCGTGCGTAACCACATCGGCCAGCGGATGTAGGGCACCACGGCGCCAACCAGCGCGCCCAGCAACAACTCCCAGCCGCGCGCGAAGGTGTTGTAGTAGGCGGACGCTTGATCGTCTTGATGCGCGAATATCGCGTAGACGAACGAGGCCACCGTTAACGCCGTCAGCAGCACCACACAAAGGGTCCGCAGGTTGGGGGACCGCCGGCCGCGAGACACGCCCCGCGACAGGTAGGCGCACCCGGCGACCAGCAGCAGGAAGCTGATGTAGAACTGACCCTGCACCGACATGGACCAGATGTGCTGCAAGGGGCTGACCGCTTCGCCCGCCCGCAGATAGTCGGAGGCGGTGTTGGCCAATTCCCAGTTCTGGTAGTAGCCAAGGCTGGACAGGCTTTGGTCGGCGTAGGTCTCCCAGCGTGTCTCGGGCTGCACCAGGATGGTGAGCACCGCGCACCCGGCCAGCACCACGATCAGTGCCGGCACCAGGCGCCGGACGAGCCGGATGACCTCCGCCACCGGCGACAGCGACACGCCCGGATTCAGCGCGGCACGAATGATCTTGCCGCCGAAGAAGAATCCGGACAGCGCCAGGAACACGTCCACGCCGCCGGAGACCCGGCCGAACCAGACGTGGAACACCGCGACCAACGCGATCGCGATGCCGCGCAAGCCGTCGAGGTCGTAACGATAGAACCCCTTCGTGCGCGCTCGGTCGGCCGCCGGTTCCGGGT